>NZ_JAVXCU010000022.1:0-35985 GCF_036659295.1 Brevundimonas sp.
AGAGCATCACGGATATTGGCCGGGATCTGCTCGGAGTCTGCGCCGACCATGATGCCACGCACCACCAGATTAGGCAGGGCAATGGCGTCCTGCATGGCCATGTCCCATTCGACCACGCCCACCAGCGTCTTGGCCACATAGGCCAGAATGGACGAACCGCCCGGCGAACCGATGGCCCCGACCAGATTGCCTTCACGATCCAGAATGATCGTCGGGATCATAGACGAACGCGGACGCTTGCCTGCCGCCACAGCATTGGGCGCGGCATGGCCGTCTTCCAGCGGCGTGAACGAGAAGTCCGTCAGCTGGTTGTTCACAAAGAAGCCGCCCGCCATACGGCCGGATCCGAAATAGGATTCCACCGTCGTGGTCATACTGACGGCATTACCGGCGGCATCAACGACCACAAAGTGGGTGGTGCCTGCCGGCTCCATCGTCGCATCCGACAGTTGCGGTGCCGATCCGGTTGGACGGCCGGCCTCTACAGGTCCGTTGATCTGCGGCAACAGAGCGGCACGCTCGGCCATATAATCGCGATCCAGCAGACCCGCCACCGGCACGCCGACAAAGTCGCCATCACCGACATAACGGTCACGGTCGGCATACATCAGGCGCTGCAGACGGCCCAGCGCCACCCAGGCCTCGGGGCTGTCCTTGCCCTTGGCGAGATCCGGTGTCTGCTCGGCCATACCGAGAAACTGGAGTATGGCCACGCCACTGGACGGCGTGGTCGGCACACAGACCACATAGTCCCGATACGGACGGCACAGCGGATCACGACGCAGCGGACGATAGTCGGCAAAGTCCTCCAGCGTCAGACCACCGGGGCGCGGCTGTGCATGGGTGGCGGCAATAATCTGTTCGGGAATATCGCCCTGATAGAAGACACTGGGCCCCTCATTGGCCAGACGACGCAGGGTGTGGGCATAGGCGGGATTCTTCAGCGTATCGCCGGCCTGATAGCGGCTACCGTCCGGCTTGGTGAAATAGCGGGTTGCCCATTCGGTGACCGCTTGACCGCGACCGGCATTGATAAACCCTGCCATGCGCGGCGAAACGACAAAGCCGTCACTGGCCAAATGCTCGGCATCGCCGAACAGGTTGCGCCATTCCAGCGTGCCAAAATCCTTGTGAGCCATACCCAGCATGGCCACTACGCCGGGAACGCCGGTCGAACGGCCTGACAGCACCGCATCCATAAAGGCCAGCGGTTCGCCGTTCTCGTAGAACAGTTCCGGTGTGGCATTGGCAGGGGCCATCTCGCGCCCGTCATAGGCGTGTACATCGCCGCTGGCTGCGTCATAAACCATCATGAAGGCCCCGCCGCCCAGACCGGACGATTGCGGCTCCACAAGGCTGAGCGTGGCCTGAATGGCGACAGCTGCATCCACCGCCGAACCACCGGCGCGCAAAATCTTCATTCCGGCCTCGGCCGCCAGCGGATTTGCCGCCGCCACAAACGGGCCGTGCGCGCGCTGCGAGGCTGCGACAGACGCATTCTGTGCAGCCGGCGCCTCGTAAGCGATTGCCGTATCAGGGATATTTGCCGAAAGCAGCCCAACCGCTAAAAACAGGGCTGACAGCGCACTCGTGCGCTTGAAGCCATTCGAACGGTCAAAAATTGCGTGCATCAACTCTACTCCAGCCGTGTCCCGGGGAACTTATGCCTAAGGCTTAAGGCCCATTCCGCCAACCCAAGATTTTCTTTCAGTTTTTTCTATTTTTCTATTGCCATCCCAAGAGGGGAAAGCTAGATAGCCCACCTCGCCGCGGGGCACTGACCCGCAGCGATGACGAAAGTCACAGCGCACCCGTAGCTCAGCTGGATAGAGCATCAGACTACGAATCTGAGGGTCGGGCGTTCGAATCGCTCCGGGTGCGCCATTCTCTTCCTTTCAGGTTGAAAATGGCATGACTTTTATAAGCTAGAAAACCCCGCCTGCGGTTCACCGCGGCGGGGTTTCTGCTTTCTGACCTGCGTGCTTTGAAACCGGATAAGCCAGCATCGCTTTTACAGCGGACGCTGGCTCTCCAGGAAAAATAGCTCAGCCGGATTTACCTTTCCAGCATAGTGGCGTCAGCCAGCCACCAGCGCATCGGTTTTGGCAACCGCCAGAATGCCGCGCATCAGGTTTTGCACCACCGCACGGGCCACTTCGACCGACAGGCCCTGCTCACGACGCAGGCCGTCCCAGTTGGCCCAACCCGAGGCCGCCACCAGCGCCGAGATCATCACCGAGGCATCCGCATCGCTGCGATGCTCCAGTGACGGCGCAAACAGGTTGATGACGATCATGCGATGGACTGAATCATCGCCGCGCAGCAGGTGCTGCAATACCGGATAGTCGCGCGCCATATAGGTCGCGGCCCGACGTACCGGACTGACATATTCGTACATTTCGCTGGAACGTTCGGACAGGGCCATAATCCGCTGCTCGGGCGACCACTGAGACGGATCGCGGCGCGGATAACGGCGGAAAGCCTCCTCGCGCTGAAGCTCGTAGGCCGCCGTCAGCAGTTCACTGACATCGGCATAGTGACGAAATACCGAGCGGCGCGAGACACCGGCGCGATCGGCGACCGCATCTGTGGTTGGCATCTGGCCTGTCTCACGCACCAGATCGAGCATGCTGCGGGCAATAACAGAGCGGCTACGCTCACTGCGAAGGTGACGACCATCCAGCGATGCCCGGGACGTGTTCACAGTTTGCATGTTCTAACCACTACAGCTTTGCCCGGCATAGGCCGCACTACCTCCACGATGACCTGACGGTATCGCGACAGCAGCGCCCCCATGACGGTTACGGGACTAAAAATAAAAGTATCCCGCCCACCACATCAGCTACAGCGCGAACACCCATGCTCAATCGCGTTGATTGTGCATTTGGTTCCACCTGACCAGACATTTCAGTTCGTATACGCATTACTACCTAGCGCCCTCGATGCCCCATATGTTCACACATCGCGCACCAGCAGGTTCAGGTATTTAGCGCGCACAACGCAGCAGAGCCGCCCCCTCAGGAGCCGTCTCGCGAGCACATAAAACTTGGAGAAATGGCGCACCCGACAGGATTCGAACCTGTGACCCCTGCCTTCGGAGGGCAGTACTCTATCCAGCTGAGCTACGGGTGCGTTGGCGGCGCGAGGCCGAAGGCGGTGCTTACAGCAAGGGCGTGGCGGCCTCAACCCTGATGATCGACCGCCACGGCTGTAATGCAAAGTCTTTTAGTGGCTTATCTATTGAGCCGTCATCCCGCCGTCGATTTTGAACTCGGCGCCGGTGACAAACTTGCTCTCGTCAGAGGCCAGATACAGCACGCAATAGGCCACATCATCGGGCTCGCCGATGCGTTTCAACGGGATACCGCGCGCAAGCCGCTCGTGGGCTGCATCTTCCTGACCGCCCGCCAGAGCAATGAAGGGATCAAGGATCGGCGTCTTGATAAAGACCGGATGCACCGAGTTGGCGCGCACCGTCCCGCCCACCTTGGCGCATTCCAGAGCCACGGTCTTGGTATAGAGCCAGACCGCCGCCTTGGTGGCATTATAGGCCCCCATGCCGGGTGCCGCCGCCAAGCCGGCAATCGACGAGATATTGACGATCGAGGCCATCGGCGCGGCCTTCAGGTGCGGCAGGGTGTGCTTACAGCCCAGCATGACCGATTCGAGATTGACCGACTGAACCTTGCGCCAGTTTTCCAGCGTGTCCTGTTCGGCAAACACCAGACTGCCGCCGATACCGGCATTGTTCACCAACACCGAAATCCCGCCCATATCGCGAGCGGCATCGGCCACCACGCGCACCCAGTCGGCCTCGCTGGTGACATCATGGGCATAGGCAAAGGCAGTATCGGGATGATCCGCATTGATGCTGTCGGCGAGGGCCTGTGCGCGGGTGCCATCAATATCGCTCAGGGCCAGTTTGGCCCCTTCGCGGGCCATCATGCGGGCCATGGCTTCGCCGAGGCCGCCCGCGGCGCCGGTAATCAGGGCCGCCTTGCCAGCAACCCGCCCGCTCATTGAGTCTGCCCGTCAGCAGCCGCATCGATAAAGCGGGCCAGATCCAGATCACGCTGGGTCACGCCGCCCGCATCATGGGTGGTCAGAACAATATCCACGCGGTTCCAGACATTGGACCATTCGGGATGGTGATCCGACTTTTCCGCCTGAATGGCGATGCGGGCCATAAAGCCGAAGGCCGCATTGAAATCGGCAAAGCGCATGGAGCGGAAAATAGCAGGGCGGCTATCGTCGGCCTTCTGCCACAGCGGCAATTGTTCCAGCGCCTTTTCAACGGCGATCTGTGGCGGCACAGCAGACATATCCCACTCCCTGAGGGTCATTTATCCCCTAGGCGTAACCCGCTTCCTTGTGCCCCGACAAGCATCCGGCACCTGTCATGGCAAACTTCGTATGCATGGACGGATGACGAACCGCATTACAGGCGCTAAACCAGCCCCATGACCTCCTCCGATACCGCTTCCGACAAGTCTGCAGATACACCCTCTGGCAAGACCTCCTCCTTCGGCTTCCGCGATGTTGATGCGCGCGAGAAGGTGCAGATGGTGCGCGGTGTGTTCAACTCGGTCGCCTCTAATTACGACCTGATGAACGACCTGATGAGCGTCGGTGTGCACCGCGTCTGGAAAGACGCCGCTGCTGCCAAGCTGAATGCCCGTCCGGGCGAGGTTATTCTGGATGTGGCCGGTGGAACGGGCGACATGTCGCGCCGCTATTCCAAGATGGCGCGGGCCGCGCAGGAGCGTCGCGGTGGCGAGGACGCCAAGGTCATCGTGCTGGATTATAATGCCGAGATGATCCTTGCGGGGGTCCATAAGGGCGGCGAACCGGAAATGGTCTGGAGCGTCGGTGACGCCATGAGCCTGCCGCTGCCGGATGCTTCGGTTGATGCCTATTCGATCAGTTTCGGTATCCGTAACGTGGCCGATATTCCGGTCGCTCTGAAGGAAGCCCGCCGCGTGCTGAAGCCCGGTGGCCGTTTCATGTGTCTGGAGTTCTCGCGCCCGACTACTGCCGTCATGCGCAAGGCCTATGACGCATGGTCGTTCAACGCCATTCCGGCCATCGGTCAACTGGTCGCCAAGGACCGTGACAGCTATCAGTATCTGGTGGAATCCATCCGTCGCTTCCCCGACCAGCAGACTTTCAAGGCCATGATCGAGGACGCCGGTTTCAGCCGCGTCACCGTCACCAATCTGACGGGTGGCGTCGCCGCCATTCACCACGGGTGGGCGATCTGAGCCGGCTAACCTTTAAGACCCCGCCTCCCAAACCCGAGGTCGAGCGGATCAAAGCGCCCGTGCGTTCGGCCGTGCGGCTGTTGCAATGGGGCTGGGTTCTGGCGCGTCACGACGCCCTGATTCCACGCGAAGCCAATGCGCTGCTGCCCGCATGGGGCCGCCCGTTTGCGGGCGTGGTTCAGGCTTTCGCCAGCCGCAAGCTGCGCGCCGGTCGCCCCGGCCAGCGCGTCGGTGCCGCCTGTGAAAAGCTGGGACCGGTGGCCATCAAGCTGGGTCAGGTTCTGGCCACCCGCGCCGATATTTTCGGCCTGCAGTTCGCGCAGGACCTTGGCCACCTGAAGGACAAGCTGCCGCCCTTCCCGATCGATCAGGCCCGCAAGGAGATCGAGCGCTCGCTGGGTCGCAGTGCCGACAGCCTCTATGTCGATTTTGGCGAGGCCGTGGGTGCCGCATCACTGGCACAGGCCCATCCGGCGACCATGGCCGATGGCACCAAGGTTGCCGTTAAAATCCTGCGCCCCGGTATCGAGCGCAAGGTGTCGCAAGGTCTGGACGCGATGCGTCTGGGGGCCAAGCTGGTGGACTGGGCCGTCGAGCCTGCCCGCCGTCTGGAACCGCGTGCCTTTGTCGAGATCATTGCCCGCTCGCTCCAGTTGGAACTGGATATGCGCCTCGAAGCGGCTGCGGCATCCGAGCTGGGCGAGGTCATGGCCAAGGACGGCTATATGATCGCGCCCAAGGTCATCTGGGATGGCGTGGGCAAGCGCGTTCTGACGCTGGAATGGGCGCAAGGTTTGCCGATGACGGCCCCTGAAATGGCCGATCTTCCTGCGCTGGAACGCAATCTTCTGGCCGACAAGGTGGTGCGCGCCTTCCTCGTTCAGGCGCTGGACCACGGTGTGTTCCATGCCGATCTGCACGAAGGCAATCTGTTTGCCGATGGTTCTGATAAGATCACAGCCATTGATTTCGGCATTGTCGGCCGCCTTCAACCGTCCGAGCGTCGCTATCTGGCCGAGATTTTGTGGGGCTTTATCAGCCGCGATTATGACCGCATTTCGCGCGTCCATTTCGATGCCGGCTATGTGCCGCCGCACCATTCGGTGGAAACCTTCGCACAGGCTCTGCGGGCCGTCGGCGAGCCGGTGATTGGCCGCGCGGCGTCACAGGTTTCGATGGGGCGTCTGCTGGGCCAGTTGTTCGAGATCACCGCCCTGTTCGACATGCATCTGCGCCCCGAACTGGTACTGCTGCAAAAGACCATGGTGTCCGTAGAAGGGGTGGCGCGTCGCCTGAACCCCGATCACGACCTGTGGGAAGCGGCCAAGCCGGTTGTCGAGCGCTGGATCCGTCGCGAACTGGGCGTACAGGCACAGGCCAGGGAATTGCTGGAGGATGCCCGCGACACCCTCAAGGCTTTGTCGCAAATGGCACAGAACCCTCAGCCGTCCCAGACGTTGGTCATCGAGCGCCCCCGTACACCGGCCTGGGTTGTGGTCATCGCCACGCTCTCGGCCTGTGCCTCGGCGGCAGCCTTGATATTGACGCTTTGGCCCGATCTTTTGAGCTGACACCCGGCTCGATAACGGGCCAGCAAAGGACCGTTTATGAAGACGACTGCCCTGTTTGCCCTGATCGCCGTGGCTGTGGCCGCCCCCGCCATCGCCAGCGCCCAAACTGCGCCGAAACCTGCAGCCGCAGCCACCCTGCCCGATGCCTTCGACGCACCGGTCCAACAGCCTGCACGTCCGCCCGCGCCACCGGCCCCACCCGTGCCGCCCGCACCGGTTGCACCCGATATTGCCCGCTCTCAGGCTGCCCTTCTGGAAGTCATTGCCAATCTGAAGTCCGGCGAAATCGACTATTCGCCCTTCAGCGACGATCTGGCGGCCAAGATTCGCGAGCAATCTTCACAGATCGGCAGCCTGCTGACCCAGTTTGGCGAGATCAAAACCGTGCGCCATCTGGCCCAACCGGATGGTGTGGACGTTTTCCGTGTCGATTTCGACAAACAGGCCACCGAGTGGATGATCGGCTTCGACAATGACGACCAGATCGCCGCCCTCTTGTTCCGTCCGGTCGAACAGTAATCAGTCGAAACTGACCTTGCCCCGCCCGCTCTTGACCGTAGAGCGGGTGGACTTGGCCTTGAGACGGCGCTCCTTTGAGGCCCGCGTCGGCTTGGTCGCCACGCGATAGGCCTGACGCACAGCCGCCTCGGCCACCATTTCTTCCAGACGCTCGATGGCGTCCTGACGGTTGCGTTCCTGTGTACGAAAACGGGTGGCGGTGATTACAATCACACCGTCCAGCGTCAGGCGGCTGCCCGCCTTTTTCATCAGGCGCTCGCGCGTATAATCGTTAAGGCTGGGCGAGTTTTTGGCGTCAAACCGCATCTGTACGGCGGTCGAGACCTTGTTGACGTTCTGACCGCCCGGGCCACCGGCACGATAGAAGCGGAACTCCAGCTCCTCGTCGGGGATACGGCGTTTCAGTTCAGCCATCAGGCTTTCCTTGCCGCACGGTTTGCTGCTGCATCCAGTGTCTGAAGGAATTTGGAACGGTCGGCATTCGAGAACGGCGGCGGACCGGACGTCTCTACGCCCATCGAGCGCAGATGCTCGCCCACCATCCGACCCGCCAGTGCCGAGCCGATGGTGTTCTCGTCCAGCACCGTGCCGTTGGGGCGAATACATTCGGCACCCGATTTCAGACAGCGGTCGGCCAGAGGAAAATCATTGGTGATGACCACATCGCCCGCCCCTGCCCGCTCGGCGATCCAGTCATCGGCAATATCGGGACCAGCATCGACGACGATCTGGCGGATCAGGCTTTCCTGCGGTGTTCGGATCCAGCTGTTGGACACCACAAAAACCGGCCAGTTCAGGCGTCGCGCCACACGGTACACCTCTTCCTTCACAGGACAGGCATCGGCATCGATATAAAAGGTCTTGGCCATGGCCTTTCTTTAGCGGACTGGCCCGCAAACGAAAGGGCATCCGGCCATTTGACCGGATGCCCCCCGTTTCATCTTCTTAGGTGGTCAGTAGGTATAGGCCGGTGCGCGGTTGCCCGCTGCGTTCGGCAGATAGCGGTTACGCAGTTGCAGGTTACGCGCCGTATCCAGCGGCTGTTCAACACCGTCGATCAGCACCGCTTCCGGCTGGCTCAGCGGCTCCAGCGGATCACCCGACCAGATCACCACATCGCCCGCAGCCCCGGCCTTTAGTTCGCCGAACTGACCGTCAAAGCCGAAGATACGCGCCGGATTGACGGTGATGGCCGCAATGGCGGCTTCGAACGGCAGACCGTGCGAGACGGCATTACCGGCATTATAGCGGATGTCACGGGCACGATGGTTGGCACCTTCGTTACCCTTGAGCGCGATCACCACACCGGCCGCATTCAGCGCCGCGGCGTTCTGCATACGGGCAGCACGCATTTCGAAATTGCTGGGCAGGTTGGTGATCGGGTGGATCAGAACCGGCACCTTGGCGGCGGCGATTTCGTCAGCCACCAGCCAGCCTTCGGCCGCACCGTCCAGAATGACCTTCAGGCCTTCTTCGCGGGCCAGACGTAGAACCTGACGGATGTCCGAGGCGCGGTTGACCGTCACGATCAGCGGCATGCGCCCTTCGACCACAGGGATCAGGGCCTCGAGGTCCGCACGCGACAGCGACAGAGCGCGCAGGTCGCCACGGTCATAGGCCGCCTTGTTGCGCTGATAGGCGCGCACCTCGTTCAGGGTTTCCTTGAACAGCACGAACTGGCCGCCGCGCGAGCCACCGGCTAAGCGGGCACCGGCCTCGCCGAACGGGGCCGTCATCGCCACCTTGGACTTGACCAGAATATCGGTGCCGTCCTTGAGGCTGATGACCGCCGCCTGACCGGCGAACAGGCCCGGGCTTTGGAAACCACCATGGCCCGCACCGGCCTTCATATCGTCAAAGCCGGAATCGTCATGGCTGTGACCACCACCCGAACCGCCGTGCTGGGGCGTAACCACCGCACGGGTGACACCGCCAAGGCGCGCGGCTGGCAGGGTGAAGGACCACGGGTCAATGCCGTACGAAACATCGAATGCTGCGGTCAGCGTATTGGCGCTGTTGGACAGGTCATTGGTGCCCGAGACCGAGCTGACTTCGCTGGTCGCGAGGCCTGAATCCACCGCCACAATACCCGGCGAGACGATCTTGCCACGGGCGTCGATGGTGCGGATGCCCGCAGGAGCGGCCGCGGTGCCGACCGAAACCACACGGCCATTACGGATCACCACAGTGCCGTTTTCAATCACCGAGGTGCCAGTCAGTACCTTGGCACCGGTGATAGCGACGTCTTGTGCCAGAGCCGGCGCAGCGGTCAGAAGGGTTGCCGCAACCACGGCCATAATCGAGGTCATACGCATGGATCAGCGCGCTCCCTGTGCGGTGCCTGCGGCAGCGCGGTTAAAGCCCGGCTGGCCCAGTTCGAAATCGGACACCGGCTGATAGGCCGGATTGCTACGGTCAAAGGACAGACCACCGTCAATGAAGACCTGATCGGCGCGGGCATAGACGGACAGCGGATTGGCACTCCAGATCACCACATCGGCACGCTTGCCGACTTCTAGCGATCCGGTCTGGTCCTCGATACCGATGGCTTTGGCCGCGTTCAGCGTGATCCAGCTGATCGCGCGTTCTTCGGAGATGTTCAGACCCGCACGGCGACCCGCCGACAGCGAGGCGGCCGCTTCCTGATTGAGGCGCTGGATCAGCTCGGCATCGTCGGAGTGGATGACGGCGCACGAGTTCGGTGCCGCATCCACAATGGCGGCGTTTTCCTCGATCCCGTCGAGCGCTTCCATCTTGAAGCCCCACCAGCCGGTCCACATGGCAGCGCAGATACCCGCCTCAGCCAGTTGTGGGGCCAGTTTGTAGCCCTCGATGGCATGGTGGAAGGTCTTGATCTTGAAGCCGAACTCCTTGGCCAGATCCATCATCAGCGCCATTTCGTCGGCGCGGTAGCAGTGGTTCTGCACCATGATGGAACCGTCCAGCACTCCGGCAATGGTTTCCAGCTGCAGGTTGCGGGTCGGCGGGGTGCCCTGACCCGTTTCGCGCCACTTGTTCCACTTGTCGCGATAGTCCTGAGCCGCGATAAAGCCCGCGCGGAAACCGGCCATATTGCCCATGCCGGTGGCAGGCGTCTGGTTACGGCTGCCATAAACGCGCGACGGGTTTTCACCACAGGCCATTTTCAGACCATAGGGGGCATTGGGGAATTTCATCGCCTGCATGGTGGTGGCGGGCACATTACGCAGCGTCACACCGCGACCGCCAAACAGGTTGGCGGAACCGGGCAGGATTTGAACCGTGGTCACACCACCGGCGCGGGCCGTGTGGAAACCGGGGTCTTGTGGCCAGACCGAATGCTCGGACCAGACATTGGCCGTGTTGGGGCCGGTAACCTCGTTACCGTCCGACATGCCCTGCACGCCCGGCGACGGATAGACACCAAGGTGCGAGTGGATGTCGATAATGCCCGGCGTCACGAAGCGTCCGCGACCGTCGACAATCTGGTAGCCCTGCGGCACCGGCGTCGAACTATCGCCCACAGCGGCGATCAGGCCGTCGGTGACAACCACGACACCGTTTTCGATCTTACGGCCTGCGCCGTCAAAAACCGTCGCGCCGACAATAGCCATGTTCTGGCGGGCCAGGGGCGCATAGGTGGACGGATAGGGATTGAGGTCGGAGGCGCTGTTCAGGCCCGTCGCAAGCGTGCGGTTTTCGGACTTGGCCGGTGCGGCTGCGTTCGAGGACGAAGCCTCTCCCGTCGTCGCGCAGGCTGACAGCATCAATGCACCCATGGCGCACGACAAAACAGCGAGGCTTGGACCCCGCAGGCGATTCAATAACATGGGTGAGCCCCCTCACACCCGCAGCCTGCGGGCAGACAACGGCGATCATAGAGAGGCGTTGTGCTCGCGCTGTAAAGGCCCAAATCAGCCTGCGGACAATCTTTCGCGCACTTCGCTGTCGCTCAGACCGGTCACCTCGACCATCTTCAATCTGGACTGGTTTCCCCGCGCCAGATTCACGTCACGACGCGGCACACCCAGCGCCCTGGCCAGTACAGCCTCCAGAGCCGCATTGGCGGCGCCGTCGACAGGTTGCGCCCTCACCCGCACCTTCAGCACGGGCCGCCCGTCAGGATCGACACCCCAGCCCTCGATGGCATCCTTTGAAGATTTTGGGGTTAGTTTGACGGGGATGCGTGCGCTCATGCTCTGTCCATAACCAGACCGGCCTATAAAAGAAAACGCGCCGGACAGTTTCCTGTCCGGCGCGTCTTTGATCCATACGGATGATGGTTCTGGATTAACCCAGAGCGGCCATCAGTTCCGGCACGGCAGTCTTGTAGTCGGCAACCAGACCGAAGTCCGCGATCTGGAAGATCGGGGCATCCGCGTCCTTGTTGATCGCCACAATGACCTTGGAGTCCTTCATGCCAGCAAGGTGCTGGATGGCGCCCGAGATACCGATCGCGATATAGAGTTGCGGCGCGACGACCTTGCCGGTCTGGCCGACCTGATAGTCGTTCGGCGCGTAACCGGCATCTACAGCGGCGCGCGAGGCTCCGACAGCAGCACCCAGCTTGTCCGCCAGCGGTTCGATAACCGCAGCAAACTCTTCGGCCGAACCCAGAGCGCGACCGCCCGAGACGATGATCTTGGCGGCGCCCAGTTCCGGACGGTCCGACTTGACCATTTCCGCCGAGATGAAAGTGGTCTTCGGAGCTTCGGCAGCCGTGACGGTTTCAACGGAGGCCGAGCCACCTTCGCTAGCCGCAGCAAATGCGGTCGGGCGCACGGTGATGACCTTCTTGGCGTCAACGGACTGGATGGTCTCCAGCGCGTTGCCGGCATAGATCGGACGCACGAAGGTGTCAGCCGATACGACTTCTACGATGTCCGAAATCGGCGCTACGTCCAGCTTGGCAGCGATACGCGGGGCGTAGTTCTTGCCATCGGTATTGGCCGGAACCAGGATGGCATCATAGCCAGCCGCCAGCGGCACAACGGTCGCTTCTACAGCTTCGGCCAGACCTTGGGCCACGCCAGCGCCCTCGGCCAACAGGACCTTGCGGACGCCGTCGATCTTGGCCGCCGCGTCGGCAACAGCCGATGCGCCTTGGCCCAGTACGAGGATGTCCACGTCGCCCGAAATGGCCTTGGCGGCCGTTACAGTCTTGTGGGTGGTGTCACGCAGGTGAGCGCCGTCGTGGTCAGCAATAACGAGAACAGCCATTACAGGACACCTGCATTCTTGAGGTTGGCAACCAGTTCGGCAGCATCCGCCACCTTGATACCGGCCGAACGCTTGGCCGGTTCGGTAACCTTGAGAACCTTCAGACGATCGGCAACGTCAACGCCGTAATCGGCGACCGACTTGGTGACGATCTCTTTCTTCTTGGCCTTCATGATGTTCGGCAGCGAAGCATAGCGCGGGGTGTTCAGGCGCAGGTCAACCGTGACCACAGCCGGAAGCTCGGCCGCGACGGTTTGCAAACCGCCATCGACTTCGCGGGTCACGGTGGCTTTGGTGCCAGCGATTTCCAGCTTGCCGGCGAAGGTGGCTTGCGGCCAGTCCAGCAGGGCCGCCAGCATCTGGCCAACAGCGTTGTTGTCGCCGTCGATGGACTGCTTGCCCATCAGGATCAGGTCCGGCTTTTCCTCATCGGCCACAGCCTTGAGCAGCTTGGCGATGGCCAGCGGCTCCAGATCGGTGTCCGACTGGACCAGAATGCCGCGATCGGCACCCATGGCCAGAGCCGTACGGATAGTCTCTTGCGACTGAGTGACGCCGATGGACACGACCACGATCTCGCTGGCGGTACCAGCGGCGTGGTGCTCCTTGCCCTCTTTCAAGCGCACAGCTTCTTCGACGGCGATTTCGTCGAAGGGGTTCATGCTCATCTTGACGTTGGCCAGATCGACACCGGTCTGGTCCGCCTTGACGCGGGCCTTCACGTTGGAATCGATCACCCGTTTCACCGGGACGAGTATCTTCATAAGACTATCCGCTTTTGGTCGAAATGTTTGGGGAGGAAGTGGACCGAGAGTCCGCGCCTGTCAACGTAACGTAAGGTGAAGAACCGCCGTGCCAAGTCACGTTTTTTGTTTTATAGGCGCTACATGAAGCGGTTTTTGACTTTCCGTCGCCTGTCCCTGATTTTTGCGGCCCTGTTCGCTGTCGCCATGGGCGGCCTGTTCATACTGCAACATTTCTGGGTGGAACCCGGCGAGAAATGCGCGGGCGAAGGTCGCTGGTACGATATGGAAACCCGTATCTGTGCCCAGCCCATCTATATTCCGGACATTACGGGCCGCCCCGAAGGCACCACCCGCGCCGAGGCCTCTGCGGATATGAACAAGGATCTGGTGGACAAGGAAGCCCAGTTGGCCGCCTATAACCGCGCCCGCAAAGCCGCCACCGAAGCCGAACGCGCCCGCGTTCAGGCGCTCAACGCCAAATAAAAAAGGGCGCGATTAACGCGCCCTTCTAAACAGTGTGTCGCCAACCGCTATCAGCGCGTTGCGCCCGGTACCCACTTGATATCGTCCGCGCCATTGGCGTTGGCGCGGCGTGCGGCCACGAACAGGTGGTCGGACAGGCGGTTGAGATAGCGCAACGCCTCGACATTGATGACCTCGCCCGCCTCGATCATCGCCACCGTGTCGCGCTCTGCGCGACGGCAGATGGTCCGCGCGACGTGCAGATAGGTCGAAAGCGGCGAGCCACCCGGCAGGATAAAGCTGTCGAGCGGCTTGAGGCTCTCGTTCATCCAGTCGATTTCCTGCTCCAGACGCTCGACCTGCGAGGCCACAATCCGCAGCGCCTCCCATTTGGGTGCAGGGTCCAGTGGCGTGGCAAGGTCGGCCCCGAGGTCAAACAACTCGTTCTGGATACGACCCAGCTTGGCATCGATCCGGTCGTTTTGCGCGCTGTGCAGACGGGCAATGCCGATGATGGCATTCAGTTCGTCCACCGCACCATAGGCCGATACGCGATGGCTGGTTTTGGAGACTTCCTGACCGGTGGCCAGTCGCGTCGTGCCCTTGTCCCCGGTGCGCGTGTAAATCTTGTTGAGCGTAACCATGGGAACTCCGTTTAGAAAACCAGATGTAACAGTGTGGGCCTAGCCCATGTGCGATTTCTTGATGGCCACACCGACCACCAGCAGCACAATGGCCACCGCCTGAAAAATCACTCGCATGCGCATCAGGTTGTTAGAGCGAACATTGCCCTTTTCGCTGCTGCGATAAAGGTTGGCGATACCCAGAACCAGGCTCGCGACCACGCCGATCAGGGCAATGACAATCAGGATATCGATCACGTTCATGCCCTCCTTCTAATGCCCCGCTTCCAAGGAAGCCAGCCTCTATACCCATCGCGCGTGCGGCGATTTAGGTGCGGCAGTCTGTCGCATATTATCGAGTCGTGATTGCAAATCGTTAGCAAAAGGAGTTGAGAAGCACTCGCAAATAACACGGGGCTATCATGTCTATCCAGAATACTTCTCGACGCGCCCAACTTCTGGCCGCTTCGGCAATCAGCGCAAGCCTTCTGACCTTTGGTGCCAGCGCAAATGCCGAGACAGTTTCTCTGGACCAGAACACGCCCACGCGCGTCAGCGACATCGTCGTGACCGCTGCGGGTTACGAACAAAAGATTGTGGATGCCCCCGCCAGTATCAGCGTGATCACAGCCGAAGAACTGAGCCACCGCCCTTATCTGACCCTGCTGGACGCCGTGCGCGACCTCGAAGGCGTGGACATCGGTGAAACCCGCGACAAGACCGGTCAGGGTACCATCTCCATGCGCGGTATGGGCTCAGACTACACGCTGATCCTCATAAACGGTCGTCGCCAGAACAACCACGGCGACATCTACCCGAACAGCTTTGGTGGCAACCAGTTCAACCACATCCCCCCGCTGGACTCGATCGAGCGTATAGAAGTGATCCGTGGTCCGGCCTCGACACTTTACGGCGCTGACGCCATGGGCGGTGTCATAAACATCATCACCAAGCGCTCGCCAGATCGCTGGGCCGGTTCGCTGACCGCCGCACGCACGTTCGAACTGGACGACCAGTATGGCGACGATACATCCTACGACCTGTACGCCAACGGCCCCATAATTGCCGGTCTGCTGAACCTCAGCGTACGTGGCAGCCTCTATACCCGTGACGCCTCAAACCCGACCTACGGCACTGTCACCGATCCGGCAGGCGTCGAGCACAGCCGCAGCCTCGGCTTTGGCGGCGGCGGCAAGACCGTGGACAACGAGAACAAGGCCGCTGGCCTGACCCTGACCTACACTCCGACAGAGAACCAGACTCTGACCTTCGACTACGACACGTCGAAACAGGAATATAACAACGCCATCGTCGTCAATGATGCCGGTGTCGAGGAATATCCGGTCGGTACCGTCGACAACTATGGTGCCATGCTGCGTATCGGCTCCAATGGCCGTGTCGAGCCGCGTGCCGGCTATGCTCCGACGCAGGAATTCACCCGCGACACCTGGGCCATCACCCACGAAGGCCAATGGTCGTTCGGTAATAGCCGCGTTTCGCTGTCGCACATTTCGACTGAAAACAACGGCCGCACCCTGCCTTTCTCGGTGGACGAACGCCAAAGCCTGCAAGGTTTGTGGAACGCCGCCTGCGTAAACATGGGTGGCTCAATCGCCGCCACCGGTTACTGCGCCCCGCGTGCTGCCATGGGCTATAACAACGCCAATGCGTGGAACAACCAGTCCGAAGCCGCCAAACTGGCGGCGATGACGGCCAATCTGGGTGGTGCTCAGTTGGCCCAGTTGCAAGCCTTCCTACCGCGCCCGCAGCGCACCTTGGAGAGCTCGCAGTACACACTGGATGCCCAGATCAACACTGTGCGTAACTGGCATGGCGAACACCGCATCGTTATCGGTGGCCAGATGATCCGGGGCGAACTGACTGACGGCGTCTTCGGCCTCGAAAGCGGCGAAGGCGGCAAGGCCCAAGACCACAACATGTACTCGCTGTTTGCCGAAGACACCTGGCAGGCAACGCAAGCTTTCGCTCTCACCGGCGGCATCCGCTTTGACGACCACGACGTGTTCGGCAATCATTTCAGCCCGCGCCTTTACGGCGTCTATACGCTGAACGACCAGTGGACCATCAAGGGCGGCGTCTCGACCGGCTTCAAGACCCCCAAGACCACGCAGCTTTATGATGGCGTCATCGGCTTTGGTGGCCAAGGCACCAACCCGCAGTTCGGCAATCCCGACCTAAAGCCGGAAACCAGCGTCTCAACCGAACTGGCCGTTTACTGGCAGCACCCCAAGGGCCACAACTTCAACATCACCGTCTTCAACAACACATTTGAAGACAAGATTGCCAGCCAGCCGTGCGGCACGGGCTTTGCCCTCGCCTGCGCCTCGACCGGTGATTACGGTGACATCGGCTATGCGCCGTCCAGCAGCCGCATCACTAATATCGACGAGGTTGTGATCCGCGGTGCCGAACTAGCCGGTCGCTGGCAACTGATGGACAGCCTGTCCGTGCGCGCCAACTATACCTATACCGACAGCGAGCAAAAGAGCGGTGCCAACAAAGGCCTGCCACTGGGCGAAAGCGCCAAGCACATGGCCAATGCCTCGCTGAATTGGCAGCCGACCGAGCGCCTTAACCTGATGCTGACCGGTGAGGCCCGCGCCGACCGTTATGCCGGACAGCATAGCGTGACCAACGAGGCCATCTACTACAAGGACTATGGCGTATTGAACCTTGGCGCATCCTACATCGTCAATGACTGGCTCACGGTGAATGCCCGCGTGAACAACCTGCTGGACCGCGATTTCACCACTTACGACGCCGAGTTCCGCGACCTCAACGGTGACGGTAACTATGATGACGGCACCAACGAAGTGCTGTTCTTCGACCACTACAACAACAAGGATAAGGCCCGCAGCCTGTGGGTCAGTCTGAACGCCCGCTTCTAAAAGCGCTGCCATTCAAGAAAAGGGCTGCCCGCAAGGCGGCCCTTTTTTGTTACGCGAAATACTCGTCACTAAACTAAGCTATTAGTCATAAATCAGCGGCATTAATGCCCGCCATGTCTGACCGCGCCATCCGTAATCTTGAACATCTCCGCCGCTCCGCCTCGACGGCGCGTGTGCTCAACCTGCTCAAGGTTGCCGACGATCACGGCCATACCGACGAATGGGCCGAAAAGCCCATGTTCCAGACGCCGTCGCTGAACACGTCGCTGATTATCAAGCACCGCCTGCGTCGCAACGAGACGGATAGCTTTCCCGGTCGTCGTCAGGTCGCCACCAAGCTGGTCCTGCCGATCGATGTGAATGATCTGAAGACCGGCGGGCGGTTTGTGTTCGTCAACCAGATCGGGTTCGAGCGTGTCATGCTGGAGGCTTTTGGTCTGCCGCCCGAACACCCCGACATCCGCACGCTTCGCCTAATGGACCAGCTTCCGTCGCTGGACCCGTTCCTGCTGCGTGAACAACTGCGCCGCGGCGGTGTGGATGCGGCCCCGTGCTATTTCGCCATTTCCGAAGCCGACCTGGCCAAGATGTCAGCCTTTGTCGAGCGCGAGGTCGAACCTCTGGTCCGCATGAGCCTCGGCGCGGATCAGGACACCTCGCATTCCTCGGCGCGCATGGCCAACAAGATCCTGTCCAATACACCCGGCGACCGTCTGGAGGCACTGCGCCTGACCCTGAGGTTAGAACCGGAACAGTATCAGGAGGGTGTCTTCTGCTGGAAAGGCTTCCTCTATTACAAGTGGGCGCTGAGCAGCCTGACGCAGGATATTGCCAAGGTGGCCGACGAGGTTTCCACCATTTCCCCCCACGGTCCGGTCGATGCCTCGGCCAGAGAATATATCCGCCGTGGGCGCAGCGTTCTGCGCAGTAATATCGTCCAGACCTGCGACAAGGTCAGCCAGACCCTGCGCTATTATGACGAGGCCTATGCGGGCCTGACCACGCGCGGAGAGCCGCTGGCCTTCCGCGATTTCCTGCTGGAAGCCCCGCATCTGTTCACACGTCTGGGGGACCAGTTGGGGGCCATCCAGCACATAGTCAGCTTCTGGCGCTTCCGCTTCAATCCGCAAAGTGCGCCGGTTCAGGTCGATGAGTTGATCGACATCTTCATGGATTTCGAGACCGGTCTGATGGGACGCAATCTGGAAGATCTGGCTGCCGAGTTTCAGGTCTGACTCCATAAGAAAAAGGGCCAGCGTTTCCGCTGGCCCTTTCGCATTCTGGCAGTGACTGCCGCTTAGTAGCGGTAGTGCTCCGGCTTGAACGGGCCGTTGACCGGCACGTTGATATAGTCGGCCTGTTCTTTGTTCAGAACAGTCAGCTTTGCGCCCAGCTTTTCGAGGTGCAGGAAGGCAACCTTCTCGTCGAGGTGCTTGGGCAGGGTGTAGACCGAGTTCTCGTACGACTTGGCATTGGTCCACAGTTCGATCTGGGCCAGCGTCTGGTTGGTGAACGAGGCCGACATCACGAACGACGGGTGGCCGGTCGCGTTGCCGAGGTTCACCAGACGGCCTTCCGACAGCAGGATGATCTTCTTGCCGTCCGGGAATTCGATGTGGTGGACTTGCGGCTTGATCTCGTCCCACTTGAAGTTCTTCAGGCCAGCGACCTGAATCTCCGAGTCGAAGTGACCAATGTTGCAGACGATGGCGTTGTTACGCATCGCACGCATGTGCTCGACGCGGATCACGTCCTTGTTGCCGGTCGTGGTGACGAAGATGTCGGCCTTGTCGGCAACGTCTTCGAGGGTCTGGACCTCGTAACCTTCCATCGCCGCCTGCAGGGCGCAGATCGGGTCGATTTCGGTGACGATCACGCGCGCGCCGCCGTTACGCAGCGAAGCGGCCGAGCCCTTGCCCACGTCGCCGTAACCGCAGACCACAGCAACCTTGCCCGACAGCATGACGTCGGTGCCGCGACGGATCGCGTCCACCAGCGACTCGCGGCAGCCATACAGGTTGTCGAACTTGGACTTGGTGACGCTGTCATTGACGTTGATGGCCGGGAACGGCAGTTCGCCGCGCTCTGCCATCTGGTACAGGCGGTGAACGCCGGTGGTGGTTTCTTCCGACACGCCGCCGATGGCGTCGCGGATGGCCGAATAGAAGCCCGGCTTTTCGGCCAGATAGCGCTTCATGACCTTGTAGAGGGCTTCTTCTTCTTCGTTCTGCGGGTTGTTCAGGACCGACGGGTCCTTCTCGGCTTTCGGGCCAAGCACGCACAGCAGGGTGGCGTCGCCACCGTCGTCGAGGATCAGGTTCGGATAGCCGCCATCAGCCCATTCGAAGATCTTGTGGGCATAGTCCCAGTATTCTTCGAGGGTTTCACCCTTGAGGGCGAAGACCGGCGTGCCCGAGGCAGCGATAGCCGCAGCCGCGTGGTCTTGCGTCGAGAAGATGTTGCACGAGGCCCAGCGTACTTCGGCACCCAGAGCTTCCAGCGTCTGGATCAGAACGGCGGTCTGGATGGTCATGTGCAGGCTGCCGGCGATGCGGGCACCCTTCAGCGGTTGCGAGGCACCATACTCGGCGCGCAACGCCATCAGGCCCGGCATTTCGGTTTCGGCGATGGCGATTTCCTTGTTGCCAAAGTCGGCAAGCGAGATGTCGCGAACGATATAATCGGTCATGCGGAGGGGTCTCTTAATGTCTGCGCCCGCAGGCGAAGTGGCATGGATGGCAGTTTAACTTGCACTGCCTATACCGCGCGACGGTCAACAGGGCAATCATCATATAAGGATATCTTTATATGAATCTCCCCACCGGACTTTGATCCAGATTAAGGTTCCGTTTGGCTTCACCCCTTATGGACAAGCTTGGCCATCCCCCATGATCAGTATGCTGTTGGTGCCGGGCCTGCATCTGCACAGGAGTTTTGTACGCGTATGTCGGTTCAAACGCTGGAACACCGTATGAATTTCATGGGCTTAAACGGCACTAGCGCCAGCTACCGCGCCATGGGGTCGATCATCGAGATTGCCCTGCCCAAGGCGCTGGACGCTTTTTACGACCGCGCCCGCAAAGAGCCGGAAACGCTTCGCTTTTTCCGTGACGAAGCCCACATCCAGACCGCCCATGCCGCCCAGCAGCACCACTGGAAATCCATCATCGAAGGTCGCGCCGACGCCGAGTATGCCGAGTCCGTGCGCGCCATCGGCAAGGTCCATGCCCGCATCGGTCTGGAGCCGCGCTGGTATATCGGCGGCTACAGCATCATTCTGGCCTATCTGACACGCGCCATTGCCCTGCGCCCGCGCAAGCTGTTTGCCAACAAAAAAGCCCATGACCGCGTCACGGCCGAAGCCATTGCCGAACTGAACCAGCGCGTGATGCTGGATATGGACATGGCCATCAGCATCTATCTGGAAACTCTGGCCGAGGCCCGTAACAGGGCCCAGCAGCAACAGCAGGAAGCCGAAGCCCGCCAGAACGAGGTCGTCAAAGCCCTGGGCAAGGCCCTGCATGGTCTGGCCGAAAATGACCTGTCGACCAGAATCAACGGCCACTTCCCCGAAGAATACCGCTCGCTGCAGCATGATTTCGATGCCGCCACGCGCGCCCTTCGCACCACGGTTCGCGCCGTGGCCGACAGTGTGGAAAGCCTGAGCGCCGGCTCCAGCCAACTGGCCGTGGCCTCCGAAGATCTGGCCACGCGCACCGAGCGTCAGGCCGCCAATCTGGAACGCACTGTCAACGAGGCGGACGCCATCGCCACGCAGGTCTCGACCTCGGCCGAGGGCGCGCGCCAGACCGCAGCCGCCGTGGCCGAGGCGCGCGCCGATGTTTTGGACACCACCTCGGTCGTGGCCGATGCCGTCCACGCCATCCACGCCATAGCCGAATCCTCGGCCGAGATCGCCCGCTTTACCAGCCTGATCGACGAGATCGCCTTCCAGACCAACCTTCTGGCCCTGAACGCCAGCGTCGAGGCCGCCCGCGCAGGCGATGCCGGTCGCGGCTTCTCGGTCGTGGCCCAAGAAGTGCGCGCTCTGGCCCAGCGTTCGGCAGCCGCTTCGGGTGAAATCCGCGGCCTGATCTCGACCTCCAGCGCCCATGTCGCCAAGGGTGTCGATCTGGTCGAGAAGACCGGCGAGGCTCTGGAGCGTATCGGCTCCAAGGTGGTCGCGGTTGATGCTCTGGCAGGCAGTATTGCCCAGTCGGCACAGGAACAGGCCGAGGGCCTTGCCCGCGTGCGCCGCGCCATGGGCGAGATGGACGACATCACCCAGCAGAACGCCGCCATGACCGAAGAAGCCACCGCAGCAGCGCGCCAACTGGCCAACGAGGCCCACGGCCTGAACCAGCAGGTCAGCCGCTTCAAGCTGGAGAATAACGAGCCGGCCGTTCGCCTCGCGGTCAGCAATACCCACGTCGCCTAAGGCGAAACTTATCGATTATCGATGGCGATTTTCCCAAATCGCTCTTGGGCCTGAAGCGGTCGGCGTCTAGTTGGTTTGCCCTGTTTTGACAGGAGCCAGACCATGCCAGACGATCTATGTGCCGACCGACTTCGCCCTGCCACAGCGCATGTTGCGCGCCATGACTGGACGCTGGCCGAGGTCGAGGCCCTGTTCGCCCTGCCCTTTATGGAACTGGTCTATCAGGCCGCGAGCGTCCACCGCCAAAGCTTTGATCCCAGCGAAGTGCAAAAGAGCCAGCTTCTGTCGATCAAGACAGGGGGCTGTGCCGAGAACTGTGGCTATTGCTCGCAATCGGCCAGTTTCAAAACCGGCCTGAAGGCTGAAAAGCTGATGCCCCCCACCGACGTCATCGCCGAAGCCATGGCGGCCAAGGCAGGCGGTGCCAGCCGGTTCTGCATGGGCGCGGCATGGCGCGAACTGAAAGACCGCGACACACCCAAGCTGGCGGCGATGATTTCAGGCGTCAAAGCCTTGGGGCTGGAAACCTGCGCCACGCTGGGCATGCTGAATGCCGATCAGGCCCGCCAACTGAAAGAGGCTGGCCTCGACTATTACAACCACAACCTCGACACCGGCCCCGACTATTATGATCAGGTGGTAACCACACGCACCTATCAGGACCGTCTGGAAACCCTGCAACATGTGCGCGACGCCGGTATGAGCACCTGCTGCGGCGGGATTGTCGGTATGGGCGAGAGCCGCCGTGATCGTGCGGGGCTGTTACATGCGTTGGCCACCCTGCCCGTCCACCCCGACAGTCTGCCGGTCAATGCTCTGGTGCCGGTGGGCGGGACACCGCTGGGCGAGCGCGTGCTCAAAGAGGGCGAAATCCATCCGGTAGAGTTCGTGCGTACCGTGGCAGTCGCCCGACTGGTCTGCCCCAAATCCATGGTGCGGCTGTCAGCGGGTCGCGAAGGCATGAGCGCAGAAATGCAGGCCTTGTGCTTCCTTGCCGGTGCCAATTCGATCTTTGTTGGCGGCAAGCTTTTGACCACGCCGAACCCCGAAGAGGATCACGATACGGCGTTGTTCCGCATGCTGGACCTGCGGCCCATGCCGCTGAAAGACGCGCTGGCGGCCTAGGCCGAACGTCCGCGACGGGTCATGGCCGAGGCTGGAGCCAGTTGCAGACCGCGCTGCTCCAGTCCGGCAACCCAGCGCGATGCGACCTCGATCGTCACCGGATAGCTGAAGGCCGATCCGAAGGCAGCACCGTCGGTCTTTGCCTGAATTTCCAGCGCGTGAAGCTGACGCAGGATCGCCGCCGGTGATTGTTCGTCATCGACGATACGATCTGCCGAGGCGCGGGCAAATGCCCCCGGACGCCCTTGCAGGCTGCCATCATCGACAAAGGCCAGACCCCGCTGGCGAAGCTGGCCCATCAGGGCCGAGGTCGCTGTCTCGGAGGTGGCAAAACGGTCGCCCAGATAGTTGCTGACGCCGTAAAATCCTACGGCGCGCGACAACAACCAGTCCAGCTTGACCGAGACATCCTCGGCAGAGCTGCTGGCCAGAAGCGTATAGGGACCGGGGTCATTGTTCGGATAACCGGTCGGCTCCATCGGCAGCTCGACCAGAACCTCGTGCCCGTAGGAGCGGGCCATATCGACCCAGCGCTGCAGGCCCTCGGCATAGGGGACAAAGCTGAGCGTCACATCGGCAGGCAGGCGCTCGATCGCCGCCCGCGTTGTCACGGCATTCAGTCCCAGACCGCCGACCACCAGCGAAACCGTCGGCTTGCCATTGGAACGGAACGGACGGGCATAGGCCTGTGCGGGAACGCGGCCATCGGCAGCAATACGCGGCAGAGGCCCTTCAGGGCCCGGCTGGTGCAGACCGGCCATCGGCGCGGCGGGCAAGGGATCAGGTTGGCGCACAGGGGCGCTGAAACTGCCGGTCGCAGAAACGCTGGCCCCTTCGGGCAGGGTAATCAGGGCATCGCCAAAACCACCCGCACCTTCGGCATCCACGCCTTCGCTGTCGAGGGTCTGGTAGAGGTCCATACCGGCAAAGCCGAAGACTTCCTCGCCGGTGGCCCCTTCGGCAACCGGCTTGTCGGCTTGTAGACGTGCGCCCGCCGAAGGCATGGCCGCACGTGGATCTCCCGTTAAGGCAATGAACAGGGCCGCAGCCCCCACAACGCACAGGCCCGCAGCCCCGACAATCACCTGTGGTTTTGCCAGCAGGGCGCGGTTCAACCGCTCGCGCGCGGAGGCCGAGGGCGTTCCCGCCGCAGCGGCCAAAGCAGACTGTCGTTTAGCGAACATGGTCACAGCGATGCTCGATCAATCCCGGGGGCAGTTGCCGCGCAAGACGGCAACCTTCACCCTAGATCAAGCCACGTCCGGGTTAAGAAACCCTAACGTTTGTTCACCACGTTGGACAAAAGCACCGTTTTAGTCGGTGCTTGCTTCCTTAGCGGGCACTTCAGCCTCGGGATCGAAGACAATAATGCCCTCGGGCGGTGCCGCCACCTTGGACAGGTCCCCACCGGCCTTCAGGACATCCAGTGCCCTTTGAAGCTGGTAGTCGACATCCTTGTCGAAGCCTTCACCCGGTGCCTCGTGCGGCGTGTGCGGGCCACGACGCTCGGCACCGATCGAGGAATCCAAAGCCGTGGCATAGGCTGCCTCGGAATAGATGAAGCTGGAGCGCGAGATCACCTTGGCCTCGGCTTCGGAGCGGGCAACCTCGAGGTCCGGTTCGATGCCGATCTTCTGGATCGAGCGTCCCGACGGCGTGTAATAACGCGCCGTGGTCAGCGACACCGCACCGTCCTGACCGCCACGCAGCGGGATCACGGTCTGGACCGAGCCCTTGCCGAAGCTGGTCAGGCCGACAATGGTCGCCCGTTCCTGATCTTTCAATGCACCGGCCACAATTTCCGACGCCGAGGCCGAGCCATAGTTGATGAGAACCACAACCGGCAGGCCGCCGGTCAGATCACCCGCCTTGGCCGACCAGCGCTCGATATCTTCGGGTTTGCGGCCGCGCTGGCTGACGATCTCACCGCGTTCCATAAAGGTGTCAGACACCGCCACTGCCGCGTTCAGCAACCCGCCGCCATTATTGCGCAGGTCCAGAACATAGCCCTTCAGGCCCGGCTTTTCAGTTTTCAGGCGGGCAATGGTTTCGTGCAGTTCGCGCTCGGTATTCTCGTTAAAGGTCGAGATGCGCAGATAACCGTAATCACCTTCGAGGCGGCCCGAAACCGAGTTCACCTTGATCACTTCGCGGGTCAGTTCGACCTCGCGCGGGTCTTCTCCATCACGCAGGAAGGTAACCTTGATCGAGGTACCAGCGGCCCCGCGCAGCTTGTCCGACACATCGCTGACGGTCATGCCAGCCGTGCTCTGGCCGTTAATGGCGCTGATGACATCACCCGCCTGAACGCCGGCACGGGCCGAGGGGCTTTCGTCCATCGGCGAGACGACCTTGATCAGGGCACCATCGGCCGAAATCGTCAGGCCCACGCCCGAATACTGGCCTTCGGTACGCTCGCGCAGATCGCCATAGGCCTTGGGGGCCAGATAGTTCGAATGCGGGTCCAGCGCCGTCATCATGCCCGACAGCGCCGCCTCGATCAGCTTCTTGTTATCGACCGGCACCACATAGACCTGCTCGACAATGCCCATGACATCGCCAAACAGTTCCAGCATGCGGAAGGTCTCGTTGCGCGGGGTCTGGCTGGCCACAGCCGCCGCCGATCCACCCAAGACCAGGGCGGCACATCCCACGAGAAGCAGTTTACGCATTCGTTCTCTTTCCTGCGGCCACCGCGTTCGGCGACCGATATCCATTCGCCCGATCCTTACGCGCTATAGGCACAGATACAATCGGTAGGCTCCGGATTTTTTAAGGCAATCCCCGATCAGCGGGCGATCTGGCGACTTTGTGAAGTGAATGGCCCAGACCCCCATCCAGCCCATCAATCCAGCCAGGGCGCGGGATCAATCGGGCGCTCTCCACGGCGCAGTTCGAAATAGGCCTCGCCGTCTTCCGGCGTATGGCCAAGGGTCTGGCCTTCGCTTACGCGCTGGCCGACCTCGACATCGACACGGTCCATGCCTGCCATCACGGCGCGCCAACCTGGTCCGAGGTCCAGAATAACGATCTCGCCCCATTCCTTCATCGGGCCAGCAAACAGCACGCGCCCCGCCGCAGGGGCGCTGACCGGTGCCTTGCTGGCATGCCAGCGCCAGCCGACCGAGCCGGAACCATAGGTCTGGGCCGGAAGACCCGAGACAGGCCGCACCAGCCGCTCACGGCCCGCAGGGTTGCGGCTGAGCGGCTCAAGGGTCTGGCCATCAACCGAAGGCAGACGCCCCCCGACATCACGGATGCGCCCTTCCAGCGCATTGGTGGCGCGCTCGGCACGGGCGGCCTCGGCACGCAACACACTGCGCAGAGCCATTTTACGGGTGGTCAGGTTTTCAATCTCGGCCCGACGCTGGTTCTGGGCGCTTTCCACCGTGAACAGGCGCTCGCTCGACATGGCCGCCAGTCGACGGATACGGTTGATCTCTTCCTGCCGCTCGACCAGCACCTTGGTGCGTTCATGGATTTCCGGCGTCATGGCCCGGATCATAATATTGGCCCGCACCGTATCGCGAGCACGGTCCGCAGGCACCAATAGCGGCGGCGGCGGTTTGCGCGACATCATTTGTAATGCCGACAGCAGACGCCCCTGCGCTGCCCCTTCACGCGACATCTCGGACAACAGGCTCGCCTCGCGGTCCCCAAGTTCCTTCAGGCGCGCGCGCTGGGCATCCATTTGCAGATCGTCGCTGGCCTGTTCACCGCGCAGGTCCGACAACTGCACATCCAGCTTGACCAGATCTTCGGCAGCCTGCGCCGCCTCGGCACGCAGGCGACGGGCACGGGCCATTTCGTCACGGTATTCGGCATTCAGCCGCGCCAGTTCCTCGTTCGCAGACGGGCGCTGGCCGACCGCAGGGCCGGAGGCCAGCAGCACCAGTGCCGTCGTCGTTGCAAGAATGAGGATCGGACGTTTCATCAGTCCCGATGATAAGGTGATCCGGCCATGATCGTCACGGCCCTATAAACCTGTTCGGCCAGCATAGCGCGTGCAAGGGCATGCGGCCATGTCTGTGGCCCAAAGGCCAGGGTCGAGCGGGCCACTTCGCGCACCCGCTTATCCAAACCGTCTGCGCCCCCGATCACAAAGACCAGCTTGCGCTCGCCCTGATCGCGCAGGGCGGCAATATGTTCGGCAAAGGCGCGGCTGGAATAGGCTTTGCCACGCTCGTCACAGGCGATCAGATGCGCGCCTTCGGCCGCCGCGAGCAACAGCTCCGCCTCGGGCCCCTTGCCGCTTTTGCGCGGTTCGAGATCGATCAGTTCCAGTGGCCCCAAACCTAAAGGGCGACCCGCAAGGGTCGCCCTTCGGGCATAGTCGTCTGCCAGTTCCGCCTCGGGGCCACGGCCCGGTTTACCGATCGCCGCAATCGCCAGCTTCATCGAGACAGTCCGTCAGATAAAAGGATCAGTTGCGGCCGAGGCCACGGTGGGCGCTATCGACAGCCCAGATCTTTTCAATGTTGTAGAAGGTACGCACTTCCGGACGGAACAGGTGGACGATGACGTCGCCTGCATCCAGCAGCACCCAGTCGCAATGCGGCAGGCCTTCGACCTTCACCTTGCCCAGACCCATTTCCTTGAACAGGCGCAGCAGGTGGTCAGCCAAGGCACCGACGTGACGGTGCGAACGGCCCGAAGCCACGATCATGGCGTCGGACATCGGGCTCTTGCCACGCAGGTCGATCAGGACGAGGTCCTGTGCCTTGTCAAAATCCAGTTTGGCCAGAATGGCGTTTTCCAGCTCGGTCTCGCCGGTCGGCAGCGGCTGGTTTTCACCAGCGTCATTCTGAAGGGACTCGTCACCAAACTCTTCCGCTTCCGAATGGAGGGGATCGAGGGCGTCCGTGTCACGCTCTGCCGATTGGGCAGCGACGTCATGCGCATCGTGCGCGGGGTGGGGGCTCAGCGGAGGGCTCCGATAGGGTTTACCAAAAGATCACTATAGCACCTGTCGCACAAAACGTCACCCGTCCTCGGCGGAACGCTTGCGCGCCGTGCGAATGGCGCTCGAGGAACGCGGATTCAGCGGGGCCACAATATAGGTCCAGGCCGGTGCTTTGAGGCTGGGCAAAAGGCCTGCCTGTTCGGCTGGAACCCTTGCCCGCCCGAAGCGCACGGCCGCAGGCGCAGAACGGCTGTCCATAAGGCTTCCGGGGCGGGCGATCACCGCCATCGGCATCAGCCGCATGATGTCGGTCCAACCTCTCCAGCGATGGAAGCCCGCCAGATTGTCGGACCCCATCAGCCACACGAACTTCACCCCCGGATGGCGTGCGACCAAAGTTCTAAGCGTATCGACGGTCCATTGCGTCCCCATACGCGTCTCGACATCCGAGACAATCATGTTGGGGCCGACCATACGGGCCATATCGCGCGCCGAGCTCATCCGTTCTTCCAGCGGGGCCATCTCGTGCGAGGATTTCAGCGGATTTTGCGGCGAGACCAGCCAGACCACGCGATCCAGCCCCAGACGGCGCATTGCCGTTTCGGCCACATGAGCATGGCCGTCATGGGCCGGATTAAACGAGCCGCCAAACAGCCCCACCTTCATACCCGGCGTCAGGTGCAGGCCATCCCTCAGCGCTCCGGAACGGAGGCCGCTGCCTTTGGGTGCAGGTCCGGCATGAAAGAAGGACAAGGGCGATCAGTTACGGCTGTTAAGGGCTGGCAGGATGCTTTTGCTCATCGCTGCCCTAACATGCGGTTTACAGGCTGTCTCGACGAAACCTGTCACCGGGCGAAAACGTCAGCTGGCGTTCAGAACTCGCGCCAGCTGGACCCCGGATCACGCTCACCCGGCTGGGCCAGTTGCTGACCCCAGGTGATCATCATCAGCGCCTTGTGGCTGCGGATCTTGTACTGGCCGATCATCGGGGTCACAGCGCCTAGCGGCATGCCGGTGCGGGTGTCGTAGATAAAGCCCGAAAACTCGGCCACGCCCATCCGGTCACGGTTCGAATAGATCGAGACCTCGGGAATGGAGACGACATTCAGCGCGTCATTGATCGGCACGCGCATATCCGGAATACCGAAGACACGGCGCATCTGTTCCAGCGACAGGGCCGCAGCGCGGACCTCGAACACAGCATCGCTCTCGCCGCGTTCACGCACCAGCGCATAGCCCGCTTCGGACAAGGCAGCCCGAATGGCGCTTAGCGCAAAACGGGCATTCTCGGCCTGAAAATAGGTTTCATCGACATAGACGCGCGCGCCTTGCGGGATCGGCAGCATCAGCCCCTCGACCGCACGTTCGGCCGCACGGTTGACCAGCAACATGTCCGTGGCTGTTCGCGCCGGATTGGTTTCGGTTACCGATGCACAGGCCGTCAGCGCCAATAGCAGCGCCATACCCGCCGAGGCGCGCATCACGCCCATTACCACTGCCCCGTATTGGGCATCGAAGCCCAGGGCTCTGCGGGCGCTAAGCGCTCGCCCTTTTGCAGCAGTTCGATCGAGATATTGTCCGGCGAACGCACAAAGGCCATCCAGCCGTCACGCGGCGGACGGTTGATCACCACGCCACCGGCCGCCAGCTTTTCGCAGGCGGCATAGACATCGTCGACCTCGAAGGCGAGGTGGCCGAAATTACGACCGCCATCATAGTCTTCGGTGTCCCAATTATAGGTCAGTTCGACTTCGGGCTGTTTTTCCGCGCGGGCACGATCGGCGTCCTGCGGTGCCGCCAGATAGACGAGGGTAAAGCGACCGGCCTCGTTTTCCATACGGCGTGTTTCCACCAGACCCAGCAGGTCACGATAGAAATGCAGCGAAGCCTCGAGGTCTTTCACCCGAACCATGGTGTGTAAATAACGCATGCGAGCTAGCTTACCCCGAACAACGACCTAAATGTGACAAGCCAAAGGCCCGCATTGCTGCGAGCCTTCAAGTCTTTAGTGGGATTCTGGCGGACGCGCCGCCGGATCCAGATAGTGGCTGTCGTCCTCGGCTGCCGCCGCCAGCACAAAGCGGCGGTCGCAATAGGTGCACTCGACAGAGTCGTCCTCACCCATTTCCAGATAGACCAGCGGGTGACCGAGGGCACCGCCACCGCCATCACAGGCCACGCGCTTTTGCGAGACCAGAACTTCTTCGGCGTGTGGGACGGGGGCGTCGAGGTGGCGCGGCGGCATGGATCAATCCTCAGATAGGCGTTTGCGCCTTCCTAGGCGTCCGCCGTCATCAGGTCAAACCCCTGGCTCCCGCGCCACTCATCGCTGGCCCTCAGTTCTTTGACGAAAAGGCGGCTTTCATCCGGCCAAAGAAACGCGCCACGCGGTCACGACGGCGGGCATAGAAGCTCAGCCCCAGACTGGCCGCACCGATCCACAGACCGGCCTCGCCGACAATGGCAAAGACCCCTGCGATCGCCAGTCCGGCGGTCATGGCGATCATATCGGCCTTGATGGCAAATACGCTGGCGACAAAGCCGGCATAGCCGAGCACACAAAATCCGAGGGCGACAAACCCGATTGTGCGCAGTTTCAGCGAGCATTTCTTCGGGGCTTCGATGGTTGTGGTGGCTTGGGTCATGTTGCGTGTCCAGATACCTTGTCGTTATGTAAAGATAACTTGTCTTATCCGATTTGCGCTGTCAAGCACCCTTGTCTGATGTTTTTTCACACACGCCTTGGCTAGAGGACGCTTCGTCCCTACCTATGGCCCAGCTATTCCTCTCATATGCAAAGCCCGCACATGACCGCTTCGACTGCCTCTTCGCCCCAGACCCTGCCCGAAAACGCCATCGAGGTTAGCGGTCTGAAAAAGACCTATAAGGGCAATGGCAAGGCACCGGCCAAGGTCGCGTTGCGCGGCGTTGATCTGACGGTCAAACGCGGTTCGATGTTCGGCCTTCTGGGTCCGAACGGCGCGGGCAAGTCCACCCTCATCAACATCATTGCCGGTGTGGTGAACAAGTCCGAAGGCACGGTCAAAATCTGGGACCGCGATATCGACACCCACAGCCGCGATGCCCGCTCGGCGCTAGGGGTCGTGCCGCAGGAAATCGTCGCCGATGTGTTCTTCACCCCGCGCGAGTCTCTGGAGGTTCAGGCCGGTTTCTATGGTGTACCGGCCGACGAGCGTCGCTCCGATGAGTTGCTGGCCGCCCTTGGTCTGTCGGACAAGGCCAATGCCTATGTGCGCTCGCTGTCCGGCGGCATGAAGCGCCGCCTGATGGTGGCCAAGGCACTGGTGCACAATCCGCCGGTGCTGATCCTCGACGAGCCGACCGCCGGTGTCGACGTGGAGTTGCGCCGCCAACTGTGGGAGTATGTGCGCAAGATCAACGAGGAAGGCGTCACGGTTATCCTGACGACCCACTACCTCGAAGAGGCACAGGAACTGTGCGACACCATCGCCATCGTCAATCGCGGCGAGGTCATCACCTGCGAGCCGACCGAGCAACTGCTCCGCCGTCTGGATACCCGCAATGTGGTGGTCACACCGGATACACCGGTGACCGCCCTGCCCGTTCTGAACGGCTTTACCGTCACCGGCCGCGCCAACGGGGCCTTTGCCGTCACCTATCGTACCGGCGAGGCCAGTGTCGAACAGGTACTGGCCGCTGTGCGCGGCGCAGGCATTTCGATCCGCGACATCACGACCGAGGATCCCGATCTGGAAGACGTCTTCCTCGCCCTCACCTATGGCGATACCAGCCGTCCCGATCCGACCAAGGACTGACCGCTCAGGTCACCATGACCGTGCCCAGCATGACGCGGGCACCCGCACGACCCAGAACGCGGTCTGCGGCACGCTGCAAAGCCCGCGTCAGGGATTCTACATCCGGCAGGGCCCCAGCAAGCAGATGCACCGCTTCGGAGCGCACAGCCTCGTTAAACGCCGCGTTCAGGCGCGGACGTGACAGCTTGGCATGTTCCAGCAGAGCCGCGTCTGTAAAGACCAGCGTACTTTCGACGGACATAACACCGCGTCGTCCATGCGTGCGCAGCACGCTGGCTGTGGCCAGAGGCATGGGCATTTCGCCGCCACCCGACTTGGTCTCGCCCTTGGGGCTGGCCAGGGCCGGTTTCGGCACCACAGAGGCCACCAGCATGAACATAAGTAGGGCGCGACGATCCATGCCCCCAATCTGCACCCAGACGTTTTAAAGTCCCGTTACGTCTAGCCCTTGATCAAACCTCGGTTTAGCGTGGCGTTATGACGTTTGATCCCAGAGATTACCGGCCCAATGTGGGGGTCGTTTTGTTCAACGAGGCTGGCAAGGTTTGGTTGGGCCTTCGGGCCAATACACCCGGGCCCTATAACTGGCAGTTCCCGCAAGGGGGTGTCGATGATGGCGAGGACCTCGAAGCCGCAGCCCGCCGCGAGTTGAAAGAAGAAACCGGCGTCAGCAATGCCGAGTTTCTCGCCCGCACACAGTCATGGGTCTATTACGACTTTCCCGATCACGCCCAAGGCCCGAAGGCATGGCGCGGCTATAAAGGCCAACGCCAGATGTGGTTCGCCTTTCGCCTGACCGGTCCCGACAGCGAGATCGACCTGTTTGCCGATGACGAGGTCGAGTTTGAAGCTTGGCGCTGGGCCGCTCTGGACGAGGCGCTGGACCTGATCGTGCCGTTCAAACGCCCCGCCTATGAAACCGTGGTCGAGGCCTTCAAGCATCTCGCCACCTAGGCATCCGGCGACTTAAGACCCGCCCCATACGCAAAGAAAAAGGCTCCCGACATCACTGTCGGGAGCCTTTGATCTTTTACGGATATCGCCGCTTAGGCGGTGATTTCCGAGGCCTCTTCGGCGAGGATGGTCAGGCCTTCGGCGTTCACATCTGCAAAGCCGCCTTTGACGTCGAAACGACGACGGGCATTGCCTTCATAGATGGTGATCACGCCTTCACGCAGCGTGGTCATGAACGGAGCGTGGCCCGGCAGGACGCCGAAGTCGCCCTCGACACCCGGTGCGTCGACCTGATCGACCTGGCCCGCGAAAATTTCGCGTTCCGGGGCGACGAGGGAGAAGTTCAGCTTACCGGTCATGGATTAGGCCTCAGAAGCCATCTTCTCGGCCTTAGCGACGACTTCGTCGATCGCGCCAACCATGTAGAAAGCGGCTTCCGGCAGGTGATCGTATTCACCAGCCACGATGCCCTTGAACGAACGGATCGTGTCGGCCAGTTCGACGAAGGCACCCGGGGTGTTCGTGAACTGCTCGGCAACGTGGAACGGCTGCGACAGGAAGCGCTGGATCTTACGGGCACGGGCCACGATCAGCTTGTCGTCTTCCGACAGTTCGTCCATGCCCAGGATGGCGATGATGTCCTTCAGCGCCTTGTACTGTTGCAGGGTTTCCTGAACCTGACGGGCAACGGTGTAGTGTTCTTCACCGATGACCAGCGGGTCCATGATGCGCGAGGTCGAGTCCAGCGGATCCACGGCCGGGAAGATCGCCTGTGCCGCGATGTCGCGGTTCAGAACGGTCGTCGCGTCCAAGTGGGCGAAGGTACCAGCAGGTGCAGGGTCGGTAAGGTCATCGGCCGGGACGTAGATGGCTTGAACCGAAGTGATCGAGCCCTTCTTGGTCGAGGTGATGCGCTCTTGCAGGTTACCCATTTCGGTCGCCAGCGTCGGCTGATAGCCCACGGCCGACGGGATACGGCCCAGCAGAGCCGACACTTCCGAACCGGCTTGGGTAAAGCGGAAGATGTTGTCGACGAACAGCAGCACGTCCTTGCCTTCTTCGTCGCGGAAGTATTCTGCGATCGACAGGCCGGTCAGAGCAACGCGAGCGCGCGCACCGGGAGGCTCGTTCATTTGGCCGTAAACCAGGGCGCACTTGGAACCAACGGTCGAGCCGCCGTTTTCCTTCGGATCCACGTTCACGTTCGACTCGATCATCTCGTGATACAGGTCGTTGCCTTCGCGGGTACGTTCACCCACACCGGCCAGAACCGAGTAACCGCCGTATGCCTTGGCGATGTTGTTGATCAGCTCTTGCATGGTGACGGTCTTGCCGACGCCAGCGCCGCCGAACAGGCCGATCTTGCCGCCCTTGGTGTACGGGCAGATCAGGTCGATGACCTTAATGCCGGTGACCAGGATTTCCGACGAGGTCGACTGTTGGTCGAAGCTCGGTGCGTCCTTGTGGATCGGACGGTATTCGGTGGTTTGCAGCGGGCCGGCTTCGTCGATCGGCTGACCGACGACGTTCATGATGCGGCCGAGCGTGCCCGGGCCAACCGGAGCCATGATCGACTTGCCGGTGTCCACGACGGCTTGACCACGGGTCAGGCCTTCGGTGGTGTCCATCGAGATGGCGCGGACCATGTTCTCGCCGAGGTGCTGGGCAACCTCGAGGATCAGGGTGAAAGGCTCGCCGGTCTTCTGGTCAACGTTCTGGGTTTCCAGAGCGTTCAGAATAGCAGGCAGCGCGCCTTCAAACTGCACGTCGACAACGGCACCGATGACCTGGGCAATCTTGCCCTGGCCGGTAGCGGCAACGGTAGCAGTCTTTTTAGCAGCCGGTTTCTTGGCGGCGGTTTTCTTCGGAGCGGCGGTGTCGGTCATGGGTGTGTCCGGTTCGAATAGGGTGTCGTTCAAGATCAGATGGCTTCGGCGCCAGCGATGATCTCGATCAGCTCGGTGGTGATCTGGGCTTGACGCTTACGGTTATATTGCAGGGTCAGAGCATTGATGAGGTCGCCCGCATTACGCGTTGCGTTGTCCATCGCTGCCATCTGCGAACCGAAGAAGCCTGCTTGGTTTTCCAGCAGCGCCGCCAGGATCTGGGTGGTGAGGTTACGCGGCAGCAGCGTTTCGAGGATTTCCTCTTCCGACGGCTCGTACTCGTAAAGAGCGGTCGCGGATTCGGTTGCTGCAGCGTTCTCGATCACAGCCGGAACCAGTTGGGCACCGGTCGGAACCTGTTGGATCACCGACTTGAACTGGCTGTAGAACAGCTGGACCACATCGGTCTGGCCGGTCTCGAACATTTCGGCAATCAGTTCGGCAATCGGCTGGGCCGAGTGCAGACCGACGGTCTTGTGTTCCGACAGTTCGAAGGTGCGAACCAGCTTGTCACCATAGAGGCGCTGCAACTGGTCACGCGATTTACGGCCGACGGCGACGATCTTCACGTCCTTGCCGTTCGCAATCAGGCTGTTGATGCGCTCGCGCGCAGCCTTGATCACGTTCGACGAGAAGCCGCCTGCCAGACCCTTGTCGGCAGTGGCCACCACGATCAGGTGACGTTGATCCTCGCCGGTCCCAGCGAGAAGGCGCGGAGCATCCGCACCTTGCACGCCAGCGGCCAGGTTGGCGATCACCGAAGCCATACGCTGGGCGTAAGGACGGGCATTTTCAGCCTGTTCCTGCGAACGCTTCAGCTTGGCCGCGGCGACCATGTTCAGGGCTTTCGTGATCTTCTGCGTCGACTTGACGCTTCCGATCCGATTGCGCATTTCCTTGAGGCTGGCCATCCGGCGTTACTCTCGCTTCGGTTGGGGCTTCGGGTTAGGCGAAGGTTTTCAGGAAGGATTCCAGAACGCCCTTAAGCTCGGTTTCGAGCTCGGCGGTCAGGTCCTTCTTGGTGCGGATACCGTCCAGCAGCGAAGCATTGTTCGCGTGGACGCGGGCCAGCAGTTCCTTCTCGAAGCGACCAACGTCAGCGACGTTGATGCCATCAAGGTAACCACGGGTACCGGCGTAAACCGACACAACCTGCTCTTCCATCGACAGCGGCGAGTACTGCGGCTGCTTCAGCAGCTCGGTCAGACGCGCGCCACGGGCCAGCAGTTTCTGGGTCGAAACGTCGAGGTCCGAACCGAACTTGGCGAAGGCGGCCATTTCACGATACTGGGCCAGCTCGCCCTTGATCGGACCAGCAACCTTCTTCATCGCCTTGGTTTGAGCCGACGAGCCCACGCGCGACACCGAGATGCCGACGTTCACAGCCGGACGGATGCCTTGGTAGAACAGGTCCGATTCCAGGAAGATCTGGCCGTCGGTGATCGAGATCACGTTGGTCGGGATATAGGCCGACACGTCGTTAGCTTGCGTTTCGATGATCGGCAGAGCGGTCAGCGAGCCCGAACCGTAGTCGGCGTTCAGCTTGGCCGAACGTTCCAGCAGGCGCGAGTGCAGGTAGAAGACGTCGCCCG
>NZ_JAVXCU010000023.1:0-35048 GCF_036659295.1 Brevundimonas sp.
CAGTTCGTCGTCTACTTCGACTTCGACCGTTCGGACCTGACCGCGGAAGCTCGCTCGGTTGTGACCCAGGCTGCCAACTACGCCAAGTCGGGCGCTCCGACCCGCGTACTGGTCGTCGGCCACACGGATACTTCGGGTAACGCAGCCTACAACCTGGGCCTGTCGAACCGTCGTGCCCGTACCGTTGCTGATGCCCTGGTTGCCCAAGGCGTCAACGGTGGCGTGATCTCGCTGGATGGTAAGGGCGAAACCGCTCTGGCCAAGGCAACGGCTGATGGCGTGCGCGAGCCGCTGAACCGTCGCGCCAGCATCGACATCAACTTCTAATCACTGAAGGGGAGGGCGTTCGCGCTCTCCTCGACAGTTGTTCGAAGTGTCGACAAGATTGAGGACGATTGGCTTAAAGCCGGTCGTCCTTTTTCTTTTTGTCATGCAAGCATGCGATGTGCTGGATCGACAGAGGCGTAGCGGCTATTCCAGACGTGCCTACAGTGAAAGAGGGAAACGCTTATGCGCGTCGCCATGATCGGCACTGGATATGTTGGCCTCGTATCAGGGGCCTGTTTTGCAGACTTTGGTCATGTGGTGACCTGTGTCGACAAGGATCAGGGCAAGATTGAAAGCCTTGAGCAGAATATCATTCCGATTTTCGAGCCGGGTCTGGATGATCTGGTCGCCACCAATGCCCGCGATGGCCGGCTGAAATTTACCCTCGACGGTGCCGACGCGATCCGCACCGCAGATGCTGTGTTCATTGCGGTAGGAACGCCGTCGCGACGCGGCGATGGTCATGCAGACCTGTCCTATGTCTATGCTGCGGCCGAAGAGATCGCGGACCTGATTGAGGGCTTTACCGTGATCGTCACCAAGTCGACGGTACCGGTCGGAACGGGTGACGAGATCGAGCGCATCATTCGCGAACGCCGTCCCGAGGCTGATTTCGCAGTCGTATCCAATCCGGAATTCTTGCGTGAAGGGGCGGCGATCGATGATTTCAAACGCCCCGACCGTGTTGTGGTGGGCACCGACAGCGAGCGAGCCCGTCTGGTGATGTCGGAACTCTATCGTCCGCTCAATCTGAACGAGACGCCGATCCTGTTTACAGGGCGTCGTACGTCCGAACTGATCAAATATGCGGCCAATGCGTTTCTGGCGATGAAGATCACCTTCATCAATGAAATGGCCGATCTGTGTGAAGCTGTGGGTGCCGATGTGCAGCAGGTGGCGCGGGGTATTGGTCTGGATAACCGTATCGGGTCCAAATTCCTGCATGCTGGACCAGGCTATGGCGGGTCCTGCTTCCCCAAGGATACACTGGCTCTGGTCCGCACAGCGACCGATGCCGGATCGCCCGTGCGTCTGATCGAGACGACCGTGGCCGTGAACGAGACACGTAAAAAAGCTATGGCCGACCGTGTCGTGAAGGCTTTGGGAGGCTCGGTTGCAGGTAAGACGGTCGGTGTTCTGGGCCTGACGTTCAAACCTAATACAGATGACATGCGTGATGCGCCGTCACTGGATATTATTCCGGCCTTGCAAGCCGCCGGTGCCGCCATCAAGGCCTTTGATCCTGAGGGTATGGGCGAAGCGGCCAAGCTGCTCGGTGATGTGGAATACTGCAAAGGCCCCTATGACGCTGTCACGGGTGCCGATGTGGTGTGTATCCTGACCGAGTGGGACCAGTTCCGCGCTCTGGATCTGGACCGGATAAAGCTGCTGATGACGTCTCCGGTCATGGTGGACCTTCGCAATGTCTATAAAAGCGTGGACATGCGTGCGCGGGGCTTTGTCTATACGTCTATCGGCCGACCCGACGAGATGTAACCGATATCAAAAAAGGGTGGCCTTTACGGGCCGCCCTTTTCATTTGTGCCTATCGCGAGAATCAGCCCGTAAACGGACGGATCACAATCTCGACGCGACGGTTACGGGCCTTGCCCTCGGCGGTATCGTTCGAGGCAATCGGATTGCGCGAGCTGTTACCAGCCACATAAAGGCGTTCACGCAGCACGCCGTTATTGATCAGATAGGTCGCGACAGACAGGGCGCGGTTTTCCGACAGGGGCTGGTTGATTTGATCGCCGCCCGATGCGTCGGTGTGGCCGACAATGTCCACGGTCGAGCGGTCATAGTCGCGCAGGACGCGGGCAACATCGTCGAGCACCGGCAGGAAGCGGGCATCGATATTGGCCTGGTTCACAGCAAAGGTGACATCCGACGGCATACGCAGGACCAGATTGTCACCCTGGCGGGCGACGCCCACGCCGGTGCCCGAAAGCTCGGCCTCAAGGGCACGTTGCTGGCGGTCCATATACTGGCCGACGCCGGCACCAGCCAGTGCACCGATACCAGCACCGATCAGCGCGTTTTTACGGCCCTGTTCGGAGTTGTTGGTGTTGGTCAGATAGCCCAGCACTGCGCCACCCAGAGCGCCTGCAATGGCACCGGTGCCGGTGTTGTTGCGGCGTGGAGCCGAGCTGTACGGATCGGTCGTGGAGCAGGCCGCCCCCATCAGAGCAGCGATGCTGATGCCGACTACGGCGATTTTGGCGCGCATTGGGAACCTCGAAACAGGAATGTTGTATCCGCTTAACGGATACATATGGTGCAGGTTCCTGTGTGTATATGCGGTGAACAACAAGAAATACCGACAATGCACGAAGGCATTGATTTGAGCCTTAACGGTACCCATTCTAACGATAGGTGACGTCCTGGGGTTTTGGACACGGGGCGTCTTGGTTGCTGGATTTCAGGACCGCAGGAGTTTTGTAATGAGCCGTACCCCGTCGCTGATGGATGCCCCGTTTCTATTGGGCTTCGATCAGACCCGAGCCTTGATTGACCGCGCTCAGCGAGCGGCCTCGGATGCCTATCCGCCGTATAATGTGGAACAGATCGGCGAGGGTGTTCGCATTACACTGGCCGTGGCCGGTTTTACGCCCGAAGAGCTGAATGTCAGCGTCGAGGGGCGCCAGTTGACCTTGACCGGCAAGCGCGACGAGATTGCGCGGCCCGAGGGCCAGTTCCTGCATCGCGGCATCGCCTCGCGCGGCTTTGTGCGGACCTTTGTGCTGGCAGACGGGCTGGAAGTTAAGGGCTCGCGCCTTCTTCACGGCCTGCTGCATGTCGATCTTTTCCAGCCGGATCAAAAGAAAGCCACACGCAATATCCCGATTTCCACGGGCTGAGCAGATTCGCTCCACAGGCAGCGCATACGCCAAGCTTGCGTATCGTTATGGCTGTTATCCTAGTTTGAGGAGGCGTTCCCAATGATGCCGATGATGATGGATCACGATTTCAGCGCTTTTGAAGTGCCGGGTCTTGTCTATGTGCGCGAGGTTTTTGCGCGCGATATCCTGTCGGATATCGAAGATGATGACGTCGACCTGTCGCCCGATCAGGTGCTGTATGCACTGTATGGTGCCGATGGCGAGAGGCTGGCGGTGATGCTGGACCGCGAGACGGCCTTCAGGGCTGCAGAGGCCCACGATATGGCCCCTGTCTCGGTGCAGTAGTCCTCGACCGGACAAAACAGATACGAAAACGGGGCCCCGTCGGAGCCCCGTTTTTTTTATGTCCGTTGATCTGCACGCTTTTTAAGCGGCGGCGGCACTGCCTGTCTGGACAAACAGAGCCTGTACGCCATCGACCGTCTGGGCCTGACGCAGGCGTTCGCGCAGCTCTGGCGAACGCATGGCGCGTGACACGACGGCAAGGGCGCGCAGATGCTCTGCCCCAGCCGAAGGCGGTGCAAACAGACCGAACAATAGGTCCACAGGGCGATCGTCCAGCGATTCATAGGCGATTGGAGTATCCAGTCGCACAAATACGCCGCAGACGCGCTCCAGGCCCTCGACCCGGGCATGGGGAACAGCGACCCCGTAGCCAAGGCCGGTCGAGCCAAGAGCTTCACGTTCCAGCAGGGCGTCCAGCGCTTTGGTGGCGTCCAGACCAAAGGCGTTGGCCGCCAAGTCGGCGACAGCGCCCAAGGCCTGACGTTTGGAAGATACGCCCCCGCGCAAGACAACACCGTCTGGTGACAGCAAATCCGCGATATCCATATCGGTCTCGTTTAACGGCCCATAGGGTACAGGGCGCCGCCTTTTAGGCGGTTTGGCCCCAATACAAAAGCCACTTTAATGCACTTTAGGCGATCGTCGTTACTTTCGGACCAATGTGCGCTCGGGATCAACCCAGCCCACATTGCCGTCCGGACGACGATAAACCACAGACAAACCGCCATGTGCCGCATTGCGGAACATCACAACCGGATAGCCGGTCATGTCCAGTTCGGCGACCGCGCGACCCACAGTCAGTGTGCGGATCTCGGCTTCGGTCTCGGCAATGACCATACCGACCGGAGGTGGTTCATGGGCATTGTCGACATCGCCGAACTCAGCTTCGTCTTCGACCTGATCGGGGTTTTTGAAAATCGTCAGCTGTGCCACTTCGCGGGCAGCGTTTTCAGTTTTCTCGGGCGATAGACCCTTGGGCCCGATATGGTGGTCTTTCAGGCGGCGTTTATAGCGGCGAACACGCTTTTCCAGCTTGTCGAGGCTATCGGAGAATGCCGAGTGGGCATCGCTTCCCTGACCTGTCGTGACCAATGACTGTCCCGATGCCAGACGGACCCAGCTATCTACGCGAAAGCCGTACCCGTCCTTAGAGACAACAACCTCGGCGTCTTGAGCGCCTCGGGCAAAATATTTGCCGACTCCATCTTCAAGTTCTTGAGAGATGCGCGAGCCTAGCGCTTCGCCAACATCAACTTGTTTACCGGTGACCTGGATGTTCATAGCCATACCAATACAACGCGACTGTTCCGACTTGGTGTCAACGTCGATCACTGAAATGTGGGATGGCATACCCCTGATGGGGGTAGGGGCTTAGGCCGCCTTGCGCATGCGGCGGCGCTCGACCGAGGATGGAATCCTTAAGGCTTCCCGATACTTTGCGACCGTGCGGCGGGCGATGTCGATGCCGGTTTCCTGCAAAATTTCGACGATGCGATCATCGCTTAAAACCTCGCCTGTAACATCTTCGGCGTCGATCATGGATCTGATCCGGTGACGGACCGCTTCGGCAGAGTGGGTGGCCCCGCCATCGCTGGACTGGATGGCGGCGGTGAAGAAGAATTTCAGCTCGAACACACCGCGCGGCGTGGCGATGTATTTATTGGACGTTACGCGGCTGACGGTCGATTCGTGCATCTCGATGGCTTCGGCCACGACCTTGAGCGTCAGCGGGCGCAGGAACTCGACGCCGAAGGCCAGAAACGCATCCTGCTGGCGCACAATCTCGCTGGAGACCTTGAGAATGGTGCGGGCGCGCTGGTCCAGTGACTTGACCAGCCAACTGGCCTGGGCGGCACAGTCGGCCACAAACACCTTGTCGCCGTCCGAGCGGGCACTGGCCGAGATCTCGGCATGATAGCGCTTGTCCATCAGCAGGCGGGGCAGGGTGTCGCTGTTCAGTTCCACCTTCCAGCCACCGGCGGGGTCGGAGCGGACAAACACATCCGGAATAACGGTCTGGGCGGGCTCCGAGCCAAAACCGGCACCGGGGCGCGGGGTCAGGCCCTGAATCTCGGAAATCATGTCGGTCAGGTCTTCATGATCGACGCCGCACAGCTTGCGCAAGGCGACCAGATCACGTCGGGCCAGAAGGTCCAGATTGTCCAGCAGGGCAGCCATGGCCGGATCAAAGCGGTTGCGCTCGACCAGTTGCAGCGTCAGGCATTCGCAGATGCTGCGGGCCATGACGCCGGTTGGCTCAAAGCCTTGACAGCAGGCCAGTACATTTTCGATCCGATCGTTGGAAACACCCAGACGCTCGGCCACCTCGGCAAGGTCGGCACGCAGATAGCCCCCCTCGTCGACGCTATCGATCAGGATCAGGGCAATGGCATGGTCGCTGGGGTTAAAGCCCACCAGCGCCGCCTGCGCCTGAAGGTGTTCGGACAGGGTGGTTTCCTGCTTGTCTGGACGGTCGTGATCTTCGTTTTCGAACCCACCGCCGCTACCGGCGCGTGACCAGTCGCTGAGGCCGGGCTGGGCCTCGGTGCGGACTTCGTTCTGTTCGCCAGGAGCGGCGTCATAGACGGCATCGCTCGGGGCATCGAGGGCACTCTCGCCGCCTTGTGCGACGCCGTCCTGAAACTGGATTTCGCTTTCGGCGCTATGCGTGTCGGGCGCATCGGTTTGTTCGGCGGATGCTTCGCTCTCGACGCGGGACAATAGGGGATTGCGCTCCAGCTCGGCCTCGACAAAGGCATCAAGCTCGAGATTTGAAAGCTGCAACAGTTTGATGGCCTGCTGGAGCTGGGGGGTAATGACCAACCCCTGCCCCTGACGGACCTCAAGCCTCTGCCCAATCACGCGTTCATACCCCCTGTCGTGCGTTTGGGCTGGTGGCCCGAAACTTGCTTACCGGTCATAACATGACCGGCGCCAGTTAACGACTGGTGTGTAGTCAGGCTTTCGCGTGTCTTAAGGGTATGCGGACAGGACGGGCTTAGCCGTACATCTCGCCCAGATAGGCGCGGCGCACCTCGGCACTATCGACGGCTTCTTGTGCGGTGCCTTCAAACAGGACCGAGCCGGAGGTGATGATCGAGACGCGGTCGATAATATCCAGCGTCTCGCGCACATTATGGTCGGTAATCAGTACGCCGATGCCCTGACTGGACAGATAGCGGATGACCGAACGGATATCGGCAATGGCCAGCGGATCGATACCGGCGAAGGGTTCGTCCAGAAGCATGAAGCTGGGCTTGCCGGCCAGAGCGCGGGCGATCTCGACACGGCGACGCTCGCCACCCGACAGGCCGGTTGCGGGGGCGTGGCGCAGATGGTCGATGCGCAGTTCTTCCAGCAGACGGGTCGTCTCGTCTTTGATCTCGCGCTCGGACGAGTGACGCAGTTCCACCACAGCGGCCACGTTCTGCTCGACCGTCATGCCACGGAAGATGGAGGCTTCCTGTGCCAGATAGCCCAGACCCATGCGCGAGCGCTGGTACATCGGCTGATGGGTGATGTTTTCATTGTCTAGCCAGATGGTGCCGCTGTCGGCAGGGATCAGGCCGGTAATCATGTAAAAACAGGTCGTCTTGCCCGCGCCGTTCGGGCCGAGCAGGCCAAAGACCTCGCCGCGCTGAACGGTCAGGGACACGTCGCGCACAACCTGACGCGGGCCAAAGCTGCGGGCCAGATGCTCGACACGCAGACCGCGCTTGGCAGCATCGTTTGCCGGTGCCGCAGAGTTTTGCTTCGGCTCCGGCGCGATGTTCAGCGCTGACAGTTCCTTGCGTGCCAAATGCAGCCCCTTAGTTGGACGGGTAGAAGACGCCGCGAACGCGGGTACCGGCGCTTTCGATGCGGGCTGTCTCTGTGCGGACATTATAGACCAGACGTCCGCCGGTCAGAACATTCTGGCCCTGCGTAAGGATGACGTCGCCGGTCACCAGTACCTGACCGTCATTGAGCGTATAGACGGCGCGGCTGCCGCGCATGCTCTGGTCGGGGGTAACGAAATAGACATTGCCGGTGGCTTCGACGCGGGTCAATTCGCCATTGGTGGTGTAGCCGCGAATGGCGTCGGCGCGCAGGCGGTTGGTGCCTTGTGTGACTTCGGCACGGCCACGCAGGGCGAACCCGTCGGCGGTGTACTCGCCGGAGTCCGCGCCGTACTGGACGGGCTGGCGGGTCGCATCCGGCGCGCCGCTTTGGGCACCGGTCACAGCCGGAACGCCAAGGGCGAGGATCAGCGCAGCGCTGGCAATAAAGGTGCTGGTCTTAGACATAGTTTACCTGCCCGGCCCCGAGGGGTTGATGGTTCCGCTGATCTTTTGGTCGCCTTGGCCTTTGAATTCAATACGGCGGCCGTCTTCGTAAATGGCATAGGCCGATGCATTGATGGTTCCAAGCGGACCATTACCGACAACGCCCTTGTCGCCCGTAATGATCCCGGTCTTGGTATCGATGACGGCTTCGTCGGTCTGGAGCGCAAAGCCCGAGGCCCCGTCGCTGATACGCACATTGGGACCGATCACAACCTTGCGCTCGGCTTCGTCATAGTGGCCACCATCAGCGGTCAGCTTGGTAATCTTCTGGCCACCCAGATTCAGTTCCAGCAGCGGTTTGATCAGGCGATACTGTTCGGTGTCCGGTGAGCGCACGGCCCCTTCGGCTCCGATGCGGAAGCTGCGCCCTTGCGCGTCCTGTCCGTGGAACATCGGATTGTCGAGGCGCAGCTCGCGGCTTTCGCTGGCGCGGCGCTCGACGCCCGACATGACCGAGCGGAACACCACCCATGTCACGGCACTGCCGGCGATCAGCAGGATAATGACCGGCAGGATACGGCGCAGGCGCTGAACCCGTTGCGAGCGTTTGCGCCAGCGTTCGCCAGCAACGGCCACACGCGCTTCGTCGGCGTCTTTCAACGCTTGCTGATGCGGATCGTGACCTTCGGGTTCGCTCATCGGTGTCTCTTAAGCGGGATCAGGCGTGGGCGAAAATGTCGACTTCGTCCCAGCCAGCCAGATCGAGGCGGGAGCGAATCGGCAGGAAGTCAAAACAGGCTGCGGCCAGCTCGGCGCGGCCTTCGCGCGCCAGCATGATGTTGAGGCGCTCCATGACCACATGCAGATGCAGGACGTCCGAGGCGGCATAGTCCAGCTGCGCCTGCGTCAGGGTGGCAGCACCCCAGTCGGAGGACTGCTGGGCTTTGGACAGGTCCACACCGGCCATTTCGCGCACCACGTCCTTCAGGCCGTGGCGGTCCGTATAGGTGCGGGCCAGTTTGGAGGCGATCTTGGTGCAATAGACGGGGCGGGTCTCGACGCCCAGATGCAGTTCGAACATGCCGATATCGAAACGGCCGAAGTGGAAGATTTTCAGAACCTTCGGATCGGACAGGACACGTTTCAGGTTCGGGCAGTCATAGGCAGGGCGGCGCATACGCACGACGTGCGCATTGCCGTCACCCGAGGACAACTGGACAACGCACAGCTCATCGCGACGGAAGCGCAGGCCCATGGTTTCCGAATCGACCGCCACAACGGGGCCAAGATCCAGATCGTCGGGCAGGTCACCTTCGTGGAGATAAACGGTCATGTGTCGAACTCGGTTGGGGGCGTATCCGTGGATACGACGATATAGGGCCTGAACATAGACGAACCACGCCTGACCGCTAGGTGGTGTGCCCAAGAAAGCACCCGTTACGCGACAGACGGGAGGTCCATAGACAAATGGCGCTGCATCTGGTGATGCAGCGCCATTTGAATAAATGGTGCCCAGAAGAGGACTCGAACCTCCACGGCCGTTAAGCCACTGGCACCTGAAGCCAGCGCGTCTACCAATTCCGCCATCTGGGCCGGAGGGAGCGTTTCCGCCCCGCCGATGTGTGGGGTATAGGGGGCGCTTATTCGGCGGTCAACAGAGTTTTTTCAGTTTCGTGAAAAAACACAGTGATTGATGAAAGACCCGCGATTACAGCCACCTATCAGGCAAGCCAGACCATGCGGCGGGTATCCGTCAGGCTGTTGCGAGACTGGCTGAATGTACGGCGGGTTTCGCCCGTATAAAGGAAGCCGGCCTTCTCCAGAACGCGACCCGAAGCGGGGTTGTCGGCAAAGTGTCCCGCGACCATCGCGCGGCGCTTCCACTTGCGTGATGCCCAGACCAGAGCACCGTCCAGAGCTTCTGTCGCATAGCCGCGGCCCCAGAATTCGCGCCCGATCCAGTAACCGGTTTCGGGAACAGGATCGCTATCTTCGAACATGCCGATCACGCCGACGGGGCCGTGGTCCTCGTGTTCAATGACAAAGGTATTGGCGCGGGCAGGGTCCTGACTGGCGACATGCAGCACGAAATCTTCGGCGTGGGCCGCGGTATAGGGGTGCGGCATCCGCATGGTCATGCGGGCAATGTCGATATCGTTCGCCATACGGACGATGCGCGATGCATCCTGAGGGCGCGGAGCGCGCAAGGTCAGACGCCGCGTCTCGATGACGGGTGAGGTTTCAATCACGCACATTGTACTGCCTCGATCTCTCTGTGCCGTCGCCTTGGAGGGTTCGGACGGCTTTCGAAGCGGGGAAACGCAAACGGGGAGCCTGGTGATCCAGACTCCCCGCGGAATATTTTCCCTAGGTCCGGATCGGCTGCTGGTTGAGCAACACGATCCGAATCAAAGTGCAGATCGCGTTACTCGGCGGCCATCGCCTCGGCTGCGTCATTGGCAGCCACGATGGATACGTAACAACGGCCACCAGCTTTGGTGGTGAACTGCACTGCGCCGGTTGCGGTCGCAAACAGGGTGTGGTCACGACCCAGGCCAACATTGGTGCCCGGGTGGAATTTGGTGCCACGTTGGCGCACGAGGATGTTGCCAGCGAGAACCTTCTCGCCGCCATACTTCTTCACGCCAAGGCGTTTCGACTCTGAGTCGCGGCCGTTACGCGACGAACCGCCGGATTTTTTGTGAGCCATCTTGCTGCTCCTCTGTTTGACGAAGCTCCGGTTCGAAAACCGATTTGAGCTTGTCTGTCGTTACTGGCGGCCCGTTAGCGATAACGGTCGCATGTTCTGTGTGGGTGCCCCGAAAGGCACCCGGCGAAAACTCTTAGGCCTCGGTGGCCGCGGCTTTTTTGGCCGAAGCCTTCTTAGCCTTAGGAGCTTCCTCAGCTGGGGCAGCTTCGACGCGCGGGGCAAGGCCACGAGCGCGAGCATTGATTTCAGCCTTGGTGATCAGGTTGACCGTACCATCCCATTTTGCAGTCTCGCCGGCACCTTCGATGCCAGTGATTTGCAGAACGGTTTCCATCTGGCGATGGCCGTTGGTACGACGATAACCCTGACGACGGATCTTCTTGAAGATCTTGATCTTCTCGCCCTTGCGGGTTTCGATCAGGGTCGCAGCCACCGTGGCGCCTTCGACAACAGGAGCGCCAACAGTGACACCCTTGTCGCCGCCCAGCATGAGGACTTCGTTAAAGGAAATAGCAGCGCCTGCATCGCCGTCGAGCTTTTCGACAACAACAACATCGCCCGGTTGGACCCGGTACTGCTTTCCGCCGGTCTTGATCACCGCGTACATATGAAGCCTCAGCGTGAACGCAAAAAAGAATGCGCCCGCCGGGAAACCCGCGGGCGAAGAGCGGCGACATATACGGATGGTGGCGAAAGAGTCAACGGATATCGGGCATTAAAGGCCGCGAAGTCGTCGCTGAATGTCGGGTGTGGCCTGATTGCATGCCTGCTGCAAGGGATTTGGAGGCAATTGAGCCCGCGCGACCTTATTCTAAAGTGTGATTTCGTCACCGGGTGTCTCGACTGTTACATCATAACATTATAGAGCATCGGCAATGATGACCTCCGATCTCGCCCAGCCGCTTGTCCTGTCCCTGCTCGGGGGCGGCTTTATTGCTGCGGCTCTGCATGCGGCGCTGCCGACCCACTGGCTGCCCTTTGTATTGGTGGGGCGAGCGCAAGACTGGCCTATGCGGCGCGTGGCGATGGTGGTGGTCGCCGCTGCACTGGCGCATGTGGCGACAACAGCCCTGATTGGCGGTCTGGTGACGATTGCGGGCGTGGCGCTGGATCGTTGGCTGCACGGCGTCTTACCGCATGTGTCCTCGGCCCTGCTGTTTCTGTTCGGGGCCTTTTATCTGGCGCGCTACTGGCACCGCACCACGGTACCCGATTGCAAGGGTTGCGAGCATGACGAGCCCAAGGTGTCGGACCGTACAGCGATACTGGGCCTGATCGCTCTGATGGCAGCCTCGCCGGGCGAGGTGCTGCTGCCCGTCTATCTGTCTTCGGCCACACAGGGCTTGGGTGTGTTTCTTGCGCTGACCGCTGGTTTTGCGCTGGGGACTATAGTGGGCATGCTGGTGCTGACCTCGCTGGCCATGGCGGGCTATTCCATTTTGCGTCTGGAACGCTGGGCGCGCTACGAAGGTGTGGTTCTGGGGGCGGCACTGATCGTGCTGGGCTTTATCATGGCCTTCCATACGGCCTGACCGGTGGACGCTATCCTTGCTAAAATAGAGCAACGGGGCTTTTCAACGGGCGTTTGAGGGGCCATCTAGCGGCCATGACCCAAAAGACCCCAGTGACCGTCCTGACCGGCTACCTCGGTGCCGGTAAAACCACGCTTCTGAACCGCATCCTCACCGAGGATCACGGCAAGCGTTATGCTGTCATCGTCAACGAGTTCGGCGAGATCGGGATCGACAACGATCTGGTGGTCGGGGCCGACGAAGACGTGTTCGAAATGAACAATGGCTGCGTCTGCTGCACCGTTCGCGGTGATCTGATCCGTGTGGTCGGTGGCCTGATGAAGCGCCAGCGTCCGGGCAAGCCCGCATTTGACGCCATTATCGTCGAGACCACGGGTCTGGCAGACCCCGGCCCTGTGGCCCAGACCTTCTTTGTTGATGAAGAGGTCAAGGCCAAGACCCAGTTGGACAGCGTGACGGCGCTGGTTGATGCCAAACACGTCATGGCGCGTCTGGATGACTCAAAAGAAGCCCGCGAGCAGGTGGCTTTTGCCGACCGCATCATTCTGAACAAGATCGATCTGGTGGACGAAGCGGCGCTGACCGCTGTGGAGGCGCGCCTGCGTGCGCTGAATCCGCTGGCCCCGATTGTGCGTGCCGAGCGTTCCAATGTGCCGCTGGATCAGGTTCTGGGTCAGCACGCTTTTGATCTGGAGCGCATTCTCGAGGTCAATCCGAACTTTGTGAATCCGCCGCACGGTGCCGATGGTCATGTTCACGACGAGCATTGCGGTCACAGCCATGACCACGGCCACGATCACGGGCATGACCATGACCACGATCACGTCCATGACGAGAACTGCGGTCACGACCACGCACACGGTGCGCGCGGTCACGCCCATAATGATGACATCAAGGGTATTTCCCTGACGCTGGACCGCCCGCTGAACGGTGCCAAATTCACCGCATGGCTGGACAAGCTGCTGGGCGAGCAGGGCCAGAACATCCTGCGTGCCAAGGGCATTATCGATGTGGCCGGTGAAGACCGCCGTTTGGTGTTCCAGGCCGTACACATGATCCTTGAAGGCGACCTGCAACAGGCCTGGGGCGAGAATGAGCGCCGCTGGAGCCGCGCGGTGTTCATTGGTCGCGACCTGAACGAAGCCGAACTGAAGGCCGGTTTCGAGGCCTGCTTAGCATGACCGGAGCTTTCAAGCGCGAAGCCAAGCTGGTCTATCACTCGGGCAGTTTCGATGTGGTCCAGTCCGGCGACCATGTGGTCTGCGCCGTCAGCGGCGATCCTATATCTGTCGAAGCGCTGAACTACTGGAGCGCCGAGCTTCAGGAAGCCTATGCCAAACCGGCACTGATGATCGAGCGCCTGCGGGGAATGGGTCGCTTGTAAGCGAACCGTTCATGACTATTGAAGCGGCCACTGTCGAAGGACAGTGGCCGTTTTTGCGTTCAGAACTGTTGCAGCCAGTCCGTCATAGCGTGGGCGAGCGCCTCGGGTTGTTCCAGCGGGATCATGTGGCCGCTGTGGGGGATGGTGACCAGGGATGCGCCTGTGATGCCGTCCACCAGTTCGCGGGCCTCGGCGGGGCTGCGCAGGTCATCGGTGTCGGCGGCGACAATCAGGGTTGGTACCGTAATGTCGGACAGGCGATCCAGATCACCATCGCGGGCAATGAAGGACTGGCGGTGAAAAACGTGGCCGCCCAGATTGAGACCCATGTCGCGCACACGGGCCAGCATGTCGGCATCATCACGCAGGTCGGGATGTAGCGAGGACTGGATGGCGGAGCGGCTGAGGCCTCTGAACCGTTCCGGCGGAGATTTCAAAGCCGAGCGGCGCTGGCGTATCATTTCATCCGTGTCGCCACGGGCCGAGGTGGCGATCAGGATCAGGCTTTGCACCCGATCAGGCACACGGCGCACAATCTCGCGGGCCACATAGCCGCCCATGGAAAAACCGGCGAGATGGAAATGGGCGGGCAGGACAGGCAAAAGGGCCTGCGCCATCGCCTCTATGGTTTCGCCCTCGCGCAGGGCCAGCGGGATGACCGGCCCGTATGGTGCCAGTGCGTCCAGCATGTCATCCCACAAGGTCTCATCGGCCATAAAGCCGCAGACGAGAACAATCGCCATAGCCTACTCCCTTTGCGTGTTTCCTATAGGCGCGCCCGCCCGCCACGGCTATGAGCAGTCTTGAGAGTATTTGCGCCTTTCCAGCTTGCCGAGATCCCTATGAATTTCACCTTCGATGCCCAGATCACCGCTGCCCTGTTTGACAAGACGCAGGCCGTGTTCGCGCTAGGTGACGGCTCGGTGCGTTTCGAGGACGGTTCGCGCAACGAAGTGCATGACGGTGTGATTTTGTGCGCCTGTGTCCACCCGTCGGGCGAAGGTGTTGTGACCGGCGGTGATGATGGCAAGGTGGTCTGGAGCCGCCCGGGCGAGGCTGTGGTGCTGGCCGAGGCCAAGGGCTGGGTCGATGCGATTGCCGCCAGTACCGAAAGCGGCCTGATTGCCTTCTCATCGGGGCGTACCTTGTCGGTCATCGACATCAAGGATCCCGTATTCCGTCGCGACTTCCAGCACGAGCGCACTGTGTCTGGCGTGGCGTTTGATCCCAAGGGCCGCCGTGTCGCCACCTCGACCTATGGCGGGGCGTGGCTGTGGTATGCGCGGATCGAGCAACAGCAGCCGGTGAAGCTGCAATGGGCTGGCTCGCACCTGTCCGTGGCCTTCTCGCCGGACGGGGCCTATGTGGTCACGGCCATGCAGGACAACCAGCTGCATGGCTGGCGCCTGAAGGACCAGAAGAACATGCGGATGGGCGGCTATCCGTCCAAGATCAAGAGCTTTGCCTTCCTGTCCAAGGGGCAGCTTCTGGCCACTTCGGGTGCGCAAGGCGTGGTGCTGTGGCCGTTCATTGGCTCCAATGGTCCGATGGGGCGCGAGGCGACCGAGATCGGTTATGACGAGAGCACCCTGATCGCGCAGGTCGCGGCATCGAACACGCAGGGCCGTCTGGTCGCCGGTCTGGAAGATGGCCGTGTGTGGTGGGCCGATCCGGCAGGGCGCGGTCTGGACTTCATCAAGCAGGACAAGGGTGCGCCGATCACCGCGCTGGCCATGAGCCATGGCGGCGCGCGCATCGCATGGGCCGATGAAGACGGCCATGCGGGCGTGCATAGCTTCTGATTTCTGCGCAGGGGGCAGTGATGGCCAAGTCGGCAAACCGTAAGCGGCGACCGCTGCTGAAGCTGTTTCTGTTCTTGCTGGCCTTTCCGTTCCTGCAGGTGGCGGTTTTGCGCTTTGTGCCGCCGCCGCCAAACATTCTGATGGTTTCGCAAGCCCTCAAGGGGCACGGGCTGGATTATCGCTGGCGCTCGCTGGATGACCTGTCGCCCTATCTGGTGACAGCTGCCATCGCGGCCGAGGATGCGCAGTTTTGCGCGCACAACGGTTTTGATGTGGAGGCGATCCGCAAGGCCATGAAAGCCAATGAACGGGCCGAGGCGCGCGGATCGTCCAAGATGCGCGGTGGCTCGACCATTTCGCAACAGACGGCCAAGAACGTCTTCTTGTGGCCGGGGCGCTCCTATATCCGCAAAGGTCTGGAGGCGGGCTATACGGTCCTGATCGAGTACGGCTGGGGCAAGAAGCGGATCATGGAAGTGTATCTGAACGTCGCCGAGTTCGCGCCAGGCGTGTACGGCGCCGAGGCGGCGGCGCAGCACTGGTTCGGCAAGAGCGCCAAAAATCTGGATCGTCGCGAGGCGGCGCGCCTGATCGCGGTCCTGCCCAGCCCGCGCCGGTATAATGCGGCATCCCCAGGTCCCTATGTGCGCGGGCGTACCTCGCGCATTCAGGCCAATGCCGGACAGGTGCGGGCGCAGGGCTTGAACCAGTGTGTCATAGGCCGCTAGGGGTCTTGCGAGGCGGCGCGGACGGGTACAACCGTGGCGTTAACCCTTCCTGTTGATCGTCTATAACCCATTTATCGTGCATTTTAGGCTGTTCGACCGAATGGAAACCCGGTGCCGGAGATTATAATGAACAGCTTCACAGGTCGCTTCATGCGTTTGTTGCAACGTTTTACACGTTCACAACAGGGCAACGTGGCGATGATTGCGGGTGTTGCCCTGCCTGTACTGCTGATGATCTCGGCCGGTGCCATCGATCTGCATAACGCCGCCAAGGTGAAGAGCGAGCTACAGGACGCGCTGGATGCCGCGACACTGGCCGCTGCCCGCTCGACCGGTACGACCAATGCCGAGGTGCAGAAGATCGGCATGGCCTCGCTCAAGGCCAATATGCCGCAATATTTTTTGACCAATCCCGGTGATGTCGCCAGCTTTACCGTGAACGCCAAATACGAGGTTCAGGCGACCGCGACCGTTCAGGTCAAGACGATCATCGCCAATGTCTTCCTGCCGCCCTACGGCCAGCTGTTCGACGACTATCTGCCTATGGGGGCGTCATCGAACGTCCTGCGTGCCTCGCGCAACGTGGAAGTGGCCATGGCGCTGGATGTGACCGGTTCGATGAAGGACTACATGTCCGACCTGAGGTCTGCGGCCAAAGAACTGGTCGGTATTGTTGTGCAAGGGGACCAGAAGCTGTTCACCACACGCGTGGCGCTGGTACCGTATGCGGCGGGCGTAAATATGGATGGTCTGGCCGATATCACACGCAGCAGTCTGGTCGGCACAGTGGCGGTTGATGGAGTCAATTGGCTCACCAAGGCTTCGCCCATCACGAATATTTCTTCGGGTACGTTTACGGCCAATGCGCATGGTCTCGAGGTCGGGCAAAGCATTTACCTGTCTGGCATTTCAGGAAATGCCAACAGCCTGAACAACAAGGTCCGAACAGTCACCAGCGTAACGACCAATACATTCCGCGTGAATAATTTCACGTCATCGGGAAATACTGGATCGAGTTCTGTTGTCTCGGGTTGCCGTTATGCTTCGTGCCATGTGGGTGTCGAGGCCAAGTTGCATGGCGTGGATACTGGCGAGTATGTGACTATTTCCAGCGTTCAGGGCATGACCGGCCTGAACGCGACGTTCACGGGCACCCGGATCGACAAAGACACCTTTTCCGTCCCTTTGGTCGGCCCCGAACAGCGAGCTTATAGCCGTGCCGGTACTGTGATGTGTCGTGGTGACGGGTGTCAGAACCGCCTGTTCGACAATATCCTAGGAAGGCAGAAAACCCTGCCGACGTCGACCTGTGTGTCCGAACGTCCGCGCCGTAGCGCGCCGGGAGGCGCGTTGAGTGCGGCGTCCGATGCCGTGCCGTCAGCGGATAACTGGTTGGGTCGGGCCTATCTCGAGAGTGGTAATGCGTGTCCGACCGCCACCTTTGTGCCGCTGACGAACGACAGCAAGACGCTGACGGACTCTATCAATGGCTACCGTCACGGGGGCTCTACGGCAGGTCAGGTCGGGATCGAGTTGGCCTGGTATGCTATTTCACCGACTTTTGGTTCGATATTCCCAAAGGATAACCAGCCTAACGTGTTTGATAGGACGAAAACCATCAAGGCTGTGGTCCTGATGACAGACGGCGAATTTAATACGCCTTTCTGCCGGGGAATAATTGCCAAAAATGCAGGCTCCGGTTCCGGGGACGACGCCGCGAAAATCAACTGTAACGCGACGAACGGTAATGGTTTTGCCCAGTCCGTACAGTTATGTGATGCCATGCGCGAGCAGGGGATCATTGTGTATACGGTTGGCTTCAATCTGGGTGGCGGCCGTGGTGGCAGCGGTATCGATACGGCCTATGAAGTTATGGAATATTGCGCCACCGACAAAAAAGAGAACTTCTTCCCCGCTGCGGACGGCACGGACTTGAAGGAAGCTTTCAAGCAGATCGGTCGGGATATTACCCGTCTGCGGATTGCCCGCTAAGGCGAGTTGTGCAGCGGATATAAGAAGGGCCGGACGAGTGATCGTCCGGCCCTTTTCGTTTGGTGGTGTCGCTGGTCGCTTAGATCAGTTTGATCTCGCGCAGGCGCTGGGTGAGGAAGTCCTCGGCCAGAATGGTCTTGCCGGCATAGCGATCAGGGTTTTCCTCGCTGATCGTCGACGGCAGGGTCTCGATCGGGAAGTCCGGATTGAAGTGCAGGAAGAACGGGGTCGAATAGCGGGCAAAGCCACGACGTTCCGGTGCCGGATTGACCACGCGGTGGGTGGTCGAAGGCAGGACGTGATTGACCAAACGCTGCAGCATGTCACCGATATTGATGACCAGGGCACCTGCGGGCGGAGCGATGTCCAGCCATTCGCCGTCGGCATCCTTCAGTTGCAGACCGGCTTCTTCGGCACCCAGCAGCAGGGTGATGACGTTGATGTCCTCGTGGGCACCGGCGCGCACGCCACCGGCATCGGCCGGAACCGGCGGATAGTGCAGCAGGCGCAGGATCGAGTTGCCCAGTTGGACCTTGTCCTCGAAATAGTCGTCGTCCAGCTTCAGATAGCGGGCGATGGCCTTGAGGATGCGGCGACCCAGAACGTCCAGGGCGTCGAACATGCCATAGACATTCTGCTGGAACGACGGGACTTCCGACGGCCAGACATTGTCGCGCATGTATTTCTTGTAGGCGTGGCCTTCCGGCAGTTCGCGGCCGGTGTGCCAGAACTCTTTCAGGTCGTGCGCGGTGGCACCCTTGGCGGTTTCCACGCCAAACGGGGTCAGGCCGCGTGCGCCGCCGGTGCCCGCCTGATGGTATTGGCGCTTGGTGTCTTCATCGAGGGCGAAGAAGGCCTTGGCGTCGGCAATGGCGGCGTCGATGACGGCCTGATCCAGACCGTGGTCCGAAACAACGGCAAAGCCGTAGCGGGCAAAGGACGCGCCCAGTTCGTCCGCAAAGCCCTGAAAATCGGCATCATAGCGGTTCATGGAAACCGGCACGATGGCCTTGGTGTTGCTGCCTTCGGCAGCTTGGGCGGTGATGGTGCTCACAACAGTCAGCCTCTAAACCAGAAATATGGCCCGCGTCTTACAGCAATATGTGGCCAAAAGGCAGCCACATGGCCAAAGGCCGTAAGGATCGGGCCGGAATCTGATCTGGATCAACCTATAGGGCGTCAGGTGTGGCCTGACAGATGGGCACATCGCGATGGAAGCGCGGCCATAAGGCGGCATTGCCGCTTTCCACCATGGCGCAGTTCACCTCGGTATGGTCGGGCGTCCAGCAGATGGCGGTCACGCGCTCATAGCTTTGGCCGATATTCTGGCAGGACAGGGTCTTGTTCTGCACCAGACGCTTGAGGGCTTCGGTCGAGGTGGCGGCCGAGGCCGCAGGGCAGGGGTGCCCCTGCGAGCAGGTCTCGTCACGCTCGCGGGCCGAGATGGCATGCAGGCGCACGCGCGTGCCATCCTTGCAGCGCAGGGTATCGCCATCGTTCACCCGCTCGACGCGGCAGGTGAAATCGGCCTTGCGGGCCAGAGTCTCGTTGGTGGGGGCCGGAGCCATGGCCGGTGAAATGGTGCGCCCGATCTGTTGGGCGGCGGTCACAGCCTGTGCGGGCAGGCCTACCTTTTCGCCATATTGCGACACCAGCCAGATCGCCAACAGGGCCAGCAGAACCAGACCGATCGCCAGCGGGCCTTTCGGCATTTTGGGACGACGGGGCGGTGTCGGGCTGCGCGGGCGCAAGCGGACGACATTGGAGCGGCTGGAGCGGGACATGGGGGCAATCGTCGAATCGTCAGGGAGGGCGCACTCTAGACGATCTTGGAGCCAGATAGGACAAAGGCCTCGCGGGTTAGCGCGAGGCCTTTGATGGTGGAGCTTAGCGGAGTCGAACCGCTGACCTCTTGCATGCCATGCAAGCGCTCTACCAACTGAGCTAAAGCCCCGAACCTTCCGGTCGGTCCCGTAGGGCTTGTGGCCCCGTCGAGGTGGCGGAAACTAGGGAGTTCCGACCGGAAGGTCAAGCGGTTCTGAAAACTTTTTTCCGCTTAGTTTTCAGAACCTTGTTTTTATTCGTCGTCGAGCGAAGGCTTGGTAAGTTCTTCTTCCAGACCGTCGTCGTCTTCGTCTTCGATGAACGGCACAGAGTCGTCATCTTCGTCGAGAACGTCGTCGTCGCCGTCGGTGGTGTTGAGGCCAGCGTCGTCGTCGGTCGGGTCGGCGTCGTCGTCGTCCGGCGTCAGGATCGGCTCGTGGCCTTCCTGATCGATCTCGGGCGTCGAGCCTTCGCCATCGTCTTCTTCTTCTTCCTCAGTGTCGGCCGACTTGTCGGCGACTTGATCTTCGCTTTCTTCGTCGGCGGCATAGCCGGCACCACGACGGACGCGGCGGCTCTTAAGAGCCTCTTCCATCGGGTCGAACTCGGTTGCGCACTTGGGGCAACGTGCCGGGCGACGGTTCAGGTCGTAGAATTTGGCCTGGCAGTTCGGGCAGAGCTGCTTTTGGCCCAGTTCAGGATTAGCCACGGATTAAACCTTCGGCGGGAGTGGAGTTGAAACTCGGGAAATCGGTCGGCTCCCTTGCCACCCGATGAGCCCACTGTCAAAAGCCTTTATGTGACGCGCCTGCGTCCTGTTTTCCAGATGTAATCGGAGGCGAGTAGCCGGGTGAGCGAATCCAAGACCTTTATCGCGTCCACAAGTCCGGCCCTGACAGGGACGGTGAAGGCCCCCGGAGACAAGTCTATCTCTCACAGAAGTCTCATCTTTGGCGGAATGGCCGAGGGTGTGACCGAGATCGATGGCTTGCTGGAAGGCGATGATATTTTGGCGACGGCAAGGGCCATGGCTTCGCTCGGGGCCAAGGTCGAAAAAATCGGTCAGGGTCACTGGAAGGTGACCGGCAAGGGGCGCCTGCAATCGCCGTTTGACACCATCGACTGCGGAAATGCGGGAACCGGTGTGCGCCTGCTGATGGGGGCTGTGGCCGGTTATCCGGTGAATGTGACCTTTGACGGCGACGTGTCGCTTCGCAAGCGTCCGATGAAGCGCGTGACCGGACCTCTGGCCACGATGGGCGCGCGGTTTGACTGGAAGTTGGTCGAGGATCGTCTGCCGGTCGAGGTCAAGGGCGGCAAGCTGACGGCGATCGACTATGTGCAGAGCGTCGCTTCGGCCCAGATCAAGTCGGCCATCCTGCTGGCGGCTTTGAATGCCGAGGGTACGACCCGCATTACCGAGCCCGAAAAGAGCCGCGACCATACCGAACGGATGCTGAGCGCCTTCGGAGCCAAGGTCGGCGTCGAAGCTCTGGGCGAGGGCTGGGTGATTTCGCTGGAGGGCGGCCAGTCGCTGCACGGGACTTCGGTATCGGTGCCGGGCGATCCGTCGTCTGCGGCCTTCCCGCTGGCGGCGGCCCTGATCGTGCCGGGCTCGGAAGTGACGGTCGAAGGCGTGATGCTGAACCGGTTGCGTGCGGCGCTGTTCGATACATGGATCGACATGGGCGCGGACCTGACCATCAGCAACCGCCGGATGGCGGGCGGCGAAGAGGTCGGTGATGTTACGGCCCGCTATTCCCGACTGAAGGGCATTGTGGTGCCGGAGATGCGCGCCGCGGCCATGATCGACGAATATCCGATCCTTGCCGCTACAGCGGCCTTTGCCGAAGGGCAGCCGGTGAGGCGCGGCTTGGGCGAAAGGCGCGTGAAGGAAAGCGACCGTATCGCCCTGATGACGGCGGGACTGCGCGCCTGCGGCGTTCAGGTCGACGAAGAGCCGGAAGGCTTTATTGTCACCGGGGGTCCGGTCAAGGGCGGGGCGACTGTCGATACCGCGCACGATCACCGTATTGCCATGAGCCATTTGGTGCTGGGTCTTGCGGCCGAGCATCCGGTGGCGGTGCGCGATCCGGAAATGATCGCAACGTCGTTCCCCGGATTCGTGGCCTTGATGAACGGCTTGGGTGCCAAGATCGGCTGACAGGAGCATTCCCGTCGTGACGAACCCGCAAAAGACCAAAGGGAACCACTGGCGTGATGCGATCACCTCGCTTGCCGCGGGTGGCTTTCTGTCATGGTGCGTTTTCGAGGGCGTACGCGGCTTGCTGGGTATTCTGGAGCGCGGATCTATCCGCAACCGTCGCGGTCCGGACATCGATGTTAGCGAGAACCCTCTTGTATTTTGGACGCTAAACGGCTTTTTCGGGCTCTCGATTTTGCTGGCAGCAGGATTGGCCGTGATCTGCCTGTTTGCTGCCTTCCAAGCCTTTTCTAGAAAGTCAGTACCCTGACACAGTCCCTCGTCATCGCCGTTGATGGTCCTGCCGCATCCGGCAAGGGCACGATCGCCTCGCGTCTGGCCGATCATTATGGCCTGCCGTATCTGGATACGGGGTTGCTGTACCGCGCAGTCGGCATGGGGGTTCTGGACGCCGGTGGTGATCTGGCCGACGAGGCGGTTGCCGGTGAGGTGGCGCGCAATCTGAAAGCCGAGGGCCTGTCGGACGATGCCCGCCTGACCACGGGCGAGGCAGGCGAGGCCGCCAGCCGCGTGGCCGGTCACAAGGCTGTGCGCGAGGCGCTGTTGAAGCTGCAACAGGATTTTGCCGCCCAAGCCGGTGGTGCCGTTCTGGACGGTCGTGACATCGGCACGGTGATTGCGCCCGACGCCCATGCGAAACTATTCGTGACAGCCTCTGCCGAAGTGCGGGCCGAGCGCCGCTGGAAACAGCTGAATGCGCGTGGAATCCTGATTTCGTTAGAAGAAATGCTGGCCGATATCCGCAAACGCGATGCGCGCGATGCCGGTCGCGATTCCGCACCGATGGTACAAGCTGACGACGCTATCTTGCTGGACACGACTGATATGGGTATAGAGGCCGCCTTCGATGCGGCCCGCCGTATCGTCGAGACAGCGCGCGCAAAGCACGGCATCTGATCATAACGGCCCGAACGTCAAGGACGTTTCCGCCGGATCGGAACCGCAGTTCTTATGCAATTCCAACGCGTTGTACCTCGGCAACTGCGGGCATTAGGGCTTTCAAGCCGCCTATTTGCGCGCCTCGTATCGTCACGATCTATCCCAACCGTTCACCCCCTTCGCGTGCGCCACTGTCAAAAGTGATCGCTCGCAAAGACCCATTCCCATCAACCCCAAGAGTCATATGACCGAAACCTTTAACCCCACCCGCGATGATTTCGCCGCTCTGCTCGACGAACAACTGCAAGGCCGCGACCTTGGCGAAGGCCAAGTCGTTCACGGTCGCGTTGTCGGCATCGAAAAAGACATCGTCATCATCGACGTCGGCCTGAAAACCGAAGGCCGCATCGCCATGCGCGAATTCGGCCAAGGCGAAGGCGCTGTCCTTCCGAAGGTCGGCGACAACGTCGAAGTTTACCTGGAACGCGTTGAAAACGCCCTGGGTGAAGCCGTCATCAGCCGCGACAAGGCTCGCCGCGAAGAAGCCTGGACCCGTCTGGAAGCCGTCTTCGCTGAAGGTCAGCCGGTCAACGGTGCAATCGTCGGCCGCGTCAAGGGTGGTTTCACTGTTGATCTGGGCGGTGCTTCGGCCTTCCTGCCGGGTTCGCAAGTCGACATCCGTCCGGTACGCGACGTCACCCCGCTGATGGGCAAAGAACAACCGTTCGCCATCCTGAAAATGGACCGTCCGCGCGGCAACATCGTTGTCTCGCGTCGTGCGATCCTGGAAGAAGCCCGTGCTGAACAGCGTACCGAACTCGTCGGTCAGCTGGCAGAAGGTGAAATCCGTGAAGGCGTCGTCAAGAACATCACCGATTACGGTGCGTTCGTTGACCTGGGCGGCATCGACGGCCTGCTGCACGTCACCGACATGTCGTGGAAGCGCGTGTCGCATCCGTCGCAAGTCCTGGCTGTTGGCGACACCGTCAAGGTTCAGATCGTCAAGATCAACCCGGACACCCAACGTATCTCGCTGGGCATGAAGCAACTGCAGTCGGATCCGTGGGATGGTGTTGAAGCCAAGTACCCGGTCGGCGCTAAGTACACCGGTCGCATCACCAACATCACTGACTACGGCGCATTCGTTGAGCTGGAAGCCGGTGTTGAAGGTCTGGTCCACGTGTCGGAAATGTCCTGGACCAAGAAGAACGTCCACCCGGGCAAGATCGTCTCCACCTCGCAAGAAGTGGACGTCATCGTTCTGGACGTCGACAGCGCCAAGCGCCGTATCTCGCTGGGCCTGAAGCAAGCTCAAGCCAACCCGTGGGAAGCTTTCGTTGAAGCTCACCCGGTCGGCTCGACCGTTGAAGGTGAAGTCAAGAACGCCACCGAGTTCGGCCTGTTTGTCGGCCTGGACAACGACATCGACGGCATGGTCCACCTCTCGGACCTGGACTGGAACGTGTCGGGCGAAGAAGCCATCCAGCGTTACCGCAAGGGTGAAGTCATCAAGGCCAAGGTTCTTGATGTCGACATCGAAAAAGAACGCGTCTCGCTGGGCGTCAAGCAACTGGGCGCTGACCCGATGGAAGGCGACGTCTACAAGCGTGGCCAACAAATCACCGTCACCGTTTCGGCCATCGAAACCGGCGGCATCGAAGTCAAGTTCGGTGAAGACGACGCTCTGGTCACCGCCTTCATCCGCAAGTCGGACCTGTCGCGCGACCGTAACGAGCAACGTCCGGAACGCTTCAATGTTGGCGATCGTATCGACGCCATGATCACCACCGTCGACAAGGCCACGCGCCGCGTTTCGGTGTCGGTCAAGGCACTCGAAATGAAGGACGAGCAAGAAGCCATCGAGCAGTTCGGTTCGTCGGACTCGGGCGCTTCGCTGGGCGACATTCTGGGCGCAGCCCTGAAGAACGCCTCGAAGGACTAAGTCCTGAAGCGACCCCTGCTGTGGCCCTCAAGGCCATAGTGCGGAAATGACGAGGGCGACCGGAGCAATCCGGTCGCCCTTTTCTTTGTTCTGCTGTCGGGGCATAGATTTGCGGGCTAATCGCAGAAAATCGTTCTGCGAGATGCAATTTACCCCTTTATTCCAAAGTCATCAGGTGTTTAGGTGGTGGTCCGGAATGGCGAATACGCCAATGAAGCACGGGCGGGGGCCTTGAATGATCAAGTCCGAACTGATCGAGAAGCTGGCAGCTGAGAATCTGCATCTCACGCATGCCGAAGTCGAACGCGTAGTGAATGTAATTCTTGGACAGATGACCGGAGCGCTCGCCGAGGGCGGCCGTGTCGAACTACGGGGCTTTGGCGCATTTTCGGTTCGTAGCCGTCCGGCCCGTTCCGGACGTAACCCGCGCACGGGCGAAACCGTCGAAGTTCCTGCCAAGGCCGTGCCCTTTTTCAAAAGCGGCAAGGAACTGCGTGTACGTCTGAACGCTTCTGGAGACGCCTGATCTTCCCTATAGGAGGATCAGATTATGGTGCGGTCGATATCGCGCCTGCCTAAGGGAGCAAATCAATGAGTCTGGGTAGCGAGTTCAAGGAATTCATCGCTCGCGGTAATGTCGTCGATCTGGCGGTCGGTGTCATCATCGGCGGGGCGTTTGGCAAGATCGTTACCAGTCTGGTGGATCAGGTTGTCATGCCGCCGATTGGCTGGCTGATTGGCGGAGTGGACTTTGCCGCTCTGAAATACACCCTGCCGGTCAATCCGACGAACCCGACGGGTGACCCTGCGGTGATCGAATACGGTGCCTTCATCAACACCTGTATCCAGTTCATCATTGTGGCCTTTGTCATCTTTATGATGGTCAAGCTGGTCAACAAGCTGCGTCGCTCGCAGGAAGAAGCTCCGGCCGCACCGACGGCCACCGAAGCTCTGCTGGTCGAAATCCGCGACGAACTGAAAAAGCGTCCTTAGGGACGACTTTCACGCAAACAAAAAGGCCGCCGGATCGCTCCGGCGGCCTTTTTTGTATCTTCGGACCCGATCAGTTCGAAGCGGTTTCCCAGGCGGGCGGGCAGCCGTCAAAGTCGCCGGCATCCACAACGGTCAGGGTTTTCATGTTCAGCGGCATGGCCGGACGCATCGAGCCGCGGCCATGGCCGGTATAAAGGTCGATCTTGGAACCGCGGATCGCGCCACCGGTGTCCGAGGCATACCAGTAACCATCGTGCTTGGTGCCGTCTGCCATTTGCAGGCCAACGGTTTCACGGATGAACAGGCGGGTACGGCGCGGGATAACGCGCGGATCGGTAGCGACGGTGCGCATGGCGATCGGGCGGCAACCCAGAGAATCGTTGCCGGTCGCGCCACCACCACCTGCGTGATAGAGGCGGGCCGAGGCACGCCAGTCGGCTTCGGAATCCATGTGAGCTTGCTGTTCGTCGCTGAGTGCCGCGTTATCAACGGCAGCGACGGCTTCGGTGTCGACTTCGGCAGCGAGAGACGCGGTAGCAATTTCGTTTGCAACAACAGTCTCGTAGGGGACAGGTCCGCTAGTGGTAGCGAACGACAGGGCCCACAGGGCGGCCAGAGCGGCGACCGTATTCAGCATCTAATTCACATGAGAGGCACCGGCACCAACGCTCACCGGCAGGGAGCTTTTGACGGTGGAATGTGGCGAAATAGTGTCAAATGAGATGATCGAGAGGAAGGTCGCACTTACGACAGGCATTGTGACAGCATATCGACCCTAATGGCTAGAATAGGGTCTGGCTATGAATACAGTATTTATCAATGTTGCTATTCTTTTCTGTCCGATCAACTCGATAAAAAGTTCTGATCACGGCGTTGTGAAAACTTTATTGCGAAGATTTCCGTTCATAAGCGCAAATAGACTGTCCTTACAGATTTCTTTAACCGTCGAAATTCGAGCGCGAACAGGGGCGTATGAAGCGGATCGGTAGCGGCCTGTGTCCGGATAGGATAAATCGGCACACGATTTGACCCTATCCACCGGAGTTCGCCATGAAGCGATCGACCAAGCACCTGATGATTTCTGCCGCTGCCGCCCTGATGCTGGTGGCTGTGCCTGCCGCGCAGGTCGTGGCCTGGGGGGCATCGGGACACCGCGTTATTGGCGTGAGCGCCATGCGTGCCCTGCCTGACACCCTGCCGGGCTTCTTGCGGACACCGGGTGCCGCGTCCGATGTCGGCGAGTTTTCGCGCGAACCGGATCGCTGGAAGGGTGCCGGCCAGCCGCATGACCGCGAACGCGATACTGCCCACTTTGTCGATATGGATGACGAGGGCCGCGTCATGGACCATCGCGGCATGACGATGGAAAACCTGCCGCGTCTGAAGTCTGAATATGATGCCGCCCTGACCAAGGCCGGACTGGATGTCGATAAGGCGGGCTATCTGCCCTATGCGATCATGGATGGGTGGCAGAATCTGGAACGCGACTTTGCCTATTGGCGCGTACTGAATGCGGCCGAGGCGCGCGAGACGGATCTGGCCAAGCGCGAATGGTACCGCGCCGACCGTCTGCGCCGCGAACAACTGATCCTGCGCGATATCGGTATCCTCAGCCACTATCTGGGCGATGCGTCCCAGCCGCACCACACCACCATCCACTTCAATGGCTGGGCCGGTGAAACCAATCCGGAAGGCTTTACGACCTCGCGCCGTACGCATGGCCAGTTCGAAGGGGCCTTTACGTCGCGCAACCTGAATCCGGCGACCGTGTCGGCAGCGATGGCTCCGTTGAATGTCGAGGGCTTTAATGTTCGCGCCCGCACCGGTGCATTCCTGAACACGACTCTGGGGACGGTGATCCCGTTCTACCGGATGGAAAAGGATGGCGCGTTCGATGGCACTGACCCGCGCGGTATTGCCTTTGTGAACGAGCGTCTGGCCGCTGGGGCCGAGCAGGTACGCGACTTTACCGTGGCGGCATGGAATGTGTCGGGGACCACATCGGTCGGCTGGCCCGCCGTCAAGGTGGCCGAGGTCGAGGCTGGCAGTGTCGATCCGTGGATTGCCCTGATCGGCGAAGACTAAAAATCGGGCGAAACATTCGCCAATTGTATGAATGGGACCGCTCCTGCCTTCGCAGGGGCGGTCTTCGCGTTTAAGGAAGCGGCTATGAGCGAACAAAACCCCAGCCCCCTTACGCCTCCGGTCGTGATCCTCGACCGCTCGCAACTGGCCGACAACATCGGATCGGTGGCACGTGTGATGGCCAATTTTGGTCTGTCCGAGCTGCGACTGGTCAATCCGCGTGACGGCTGGCCGCAAGAACGGGCCTGGGCGACCGCCTCGGGTGCGGACTGGGTGCTGGACGGTATCAAGGTGTTCGACACGGTGGCCGATGCGATCCACGACCTGAATGTGGTGTTCGCAACGACCGCCCGCCCGCGAGAGACGCGTCAGCCGGTGCGCACACCGCGTGAAAGCGCCCGCATCCTTTATGACGAGACGGCGTCGGGTCTGAAATGCGGTCTGTTGTTCGGGGGCGAGCGTGCCGGTCTGGAAACGACCGACATTGCGCTGTGTGCTGGCATCACCACCATCCCGATTGATCCGCGCCACCACTCACTGAATCTGGCACAGGCCGTGGCCATCAATGCCTATGAGTGGCGCACTCTTATACTCGATGCCCCGCCGCCGCGTTTCCGCGAGAGCGAGCCGCCTGCCTCCAACGAACTCCTGGTCGGTATGTACGAGCATCTGGAGACAGAGCTGGATAATGGCGGCTTCTTCCATCCGCCCGAGAAGAAGCGCTCCATGAGCCAGAACCTGCGCGTCATGCTGGGGCGTGCGGCCTTTACCGAGCAGGAAGTGGCGACCTTCAGGGGCGTGATCCACGCTCTGTCGCAAGGCCGTGGTCGCGTACTGGCCAAGTTGGCAGCCCAGGCCGCCAGCAAGGCTGCCGAGGGCAAGAAGGACGTCTGACGGCCGTTTGTCCTATCGGGGGTTGAGGGCGTCTCGTATGCGTTCAAACCCCTGAGACGGGACGGCAGTGGTCCATAGGCTGCCGTCCAGTGCCATGCTTTGTCCGGTTTCAAACAGGGACTGCATGGCCGGTGTGTCGAAATTCATCAGATTGGTACCCTCGGGTAGGCACGGGATCGAGGCGATCCTGAGCGGCAGTCCTCGGGCCGCACAGAACGTGACCGCCGTGTTGAGGGCCTGACGATAGGAAAACCTCAGCATGGCCTCGAAGCTGCGAACCGTGATGGTAGCCATATTGGGGGCAGTGGTGCGCGGGGCCGGATCCAGCACCGTGTTGACGATCACATGCACACGCCCACCCTTGAGGCGGCGCCCCAGCTTTTGCCAGCGCATCATGGTTTCGGGCATGAGGAATAGCGGCGAGGCCAGTCCGCCATCGACGTGCATTTCCTGATAGGTCTGGCCGTCGATCTCGACATCGATCAGACGTGGCGCAAACACGACCGGCAGACTGGCCGAAGCGATCAGGATGTCGCGAAACAGTTTCAGCGCCGCATCGCCGCCATGTGTCGCGATCGCCCCCATATCCCAGATACAGGCGGACTGGCTGTCGAGGTCGGTGGTGGCCACCAGCAGACGCCGTCCGCGTGCGTGTTCGCGGGCGATGGCCTTGATGAGGTCATGGTCGACAAAGGGCGTGATCAGGGCTTCCAGAGCCTCGCCACGCAACAGGCCGCCGCTGAGGACGGGGGCCAGACGGCGCGGGTCCAGCAAGGAGCGGGCATGACCGCCCGTATAGGCATCACGCAGCTTGTCGTCCCAGTCACGCCCCAGAAAGGCGAGGGGGGCGATCAGAGCACCCGTGCTGACGCCGGTGACAAAGGCGAACTGGGGGCGGGTGCCGGACTGGCTCCAGCCGCATAAAGCGCCTGCCCCAAAGGCACCGCCCGCCGCGCCGCCCGACAGGGCCAGCATGTCGAACCGTTCCGATGTCCAGTTGGAGCGTGGCAGGGATAGCCGGTCGGCAGCAGCCTGAAGCGCGGTCTCGGCCGTGGCGGGGCAAAGCCGGATATCGCTAAAGCCCTTTACCGCCGCGTTAGACGCGGGCGGATAGGGCTTGCGACCCCGCGGAGAGCGAGGGGGCGAAGAGGGTGTCGAGGCAGGGTGCTTGACCATGCCTCGACTTTCTCCAGTCAAACGCCACTTGGCAAGCGCCGCCCAGAGCATGATCGCTTGAATCTGGAGCCTGATTTACCGCATCGGAGGAATCGCGAAGCGATTCCCCCTCAACGGATCAGACTCTAGTAGTTGCGGGCGCGGGCGAGTTGTTCGGCGTGGAAATGACTGTCGCCCAGCGTCTCGTTCAGCACCCTGACCCTTTTCATGTACAGGCCGATGTCGAAGGCATCGGTCATGCCGACCCCGCCGTGCATCTGTACGCCCTCCTGTACGGCCAGTTCGGCCACGCGGCCCGACTTGGCCTTGGCGATGGAGGCGGCCAGACTGGCCGTCTCCTTGCCGTCGTCAATGGCTTGCAGGGCCCCGAGGGTCGCAGCCTTGGCCAGTTCCAGTTCGGTATAGAGATGGGCGGCGCGGTGCTGCAGGGCTTGGAACTCACCGATCAGCTTGCCGAACTGCTGGCGGGTTTTCAGATAGTCGAGGGTGATGGCAAAGGCCTGATCGCCCGCACCGTTCAGACCCGCCGCTGCACAGGCACGGCCCAGTGACAGGACCTTGTCCAGTACGGGCTGGCCTGCGCCGACCTCGCCGATCAGGGCGTCGGCATCGACCTCGACATCCTTCAAGGTGATACGGGCGGCATTGTGGGCATCGACCATGACAGTGCGCTCGATAGCGATGCCCGCAGTTGCGGGATCGACAAGGAACAGGCTGAGGCCTTCATCGGTTTGGGCCGCGACGATCAGGGTATCGGCGATGTGGCCGTCCAGCACCAGAGCTTTGGCCCCGTTTAGTTTGAAGCCGTTGCCGCTACGCTCGGCGCGGGTTTGGATGCGGTGCGGGGCGTGCTTGGCCCCTTCATCGACGGCCAGCGAGACAATGGCCTCGCCTGCCGCGATCTTGAATAGCCAGAATTTCTGTTCGTCCGATCCGGCGTCCTGCAACACGCTGGCCGACAGGACCGCGCTGCCAAAGAAGGGCGAGGGGGTCAGGGTGCGGCCAAGGCTTTCGGCAATCACGCCCGCCTCGACGGCACCAAGGTTTGAGCCGCCATGCTCCTCGTCAATCAGGACACCGGCAAAACCCATTTCGCCAAACTGTTGCCAGAGATCGCGCGCGAGGCCGTCGGCATCGTGGCTGTCACGCAGTTGGCGCAAGTGTTTGATCGGGGCGTGCTCGCCGAGGAAGCCGTCCACGGCATCTTTCAGCATCACCTGTTCGTCTGTCAGGATCAAAGCCATGGTCTTTATGCTCCCGGCAGGTTCAGAAGGTGTTTGGCGATGATGTTGAGCTGCACCTCGGTGGTGCCGCCCTCGATGGAGTTGGCCTTGGTGCGCAACCAAGTACGGGCGGTTTCGCCCTCTTGCGAGCGCTCGCCTTCCCATTCCAGTGCGTCGATACCGCCTGCGGCCATCAGCAGTTCGTATTTGCGCTTGTTCAGTTCGGAACCGTAATATTTCAGTACCGAGGCGAGGGCTGGATGGGCCTGACCGGCCTTCATCTTGTCGACGGCGCTGTCCATGGCCAGCTTGAAGGCGGCGGCGTCCACATCCCATTCGGTAATGCGGGCGCGCAGCATCGGATCATCGATACGGCCTTGGTCGTCTGTACCGAGACTGTCGCGGGCGACCTCACCCAGCGGACGACCAATGCCTTCGCCCATAGCCCCGATCATGGTGCGCTCGTGGGCCAGCAGATATTTGGCGACGTCCCAGCCACGGTTCAGTTCACCAACGAGGTTTTCCTTCTCGACGCGGACATTGTCGAAGAAGGTCTCGCAGAAGGGCGACTTGCCTGAAATCAGCGGGATGGGGCGGGTGGTGACGCCCGGTGTTTGCATGTCGAACAGGACAAAGCTGATGCCCCGGTGTTTGTTCGACGGGTCGGTGCGGACCAGACAGAAGATCCAGTCGGCCAGATCGGCATAGGAGGTCCAGATTTTCTGGCCATTGACGATCCAGTGGTCGCCCATATCCTCGGCACGAGTTTGCAGCGAGGCGAGGTCCGAGCCCGAGCCCGGTTCCGAATAGCCCTGACACCAGCGGATTTCGCCGCGCACGATAGGGGGCAGGTATTTTTGCTTCTGCTCTTCGGTGCCGAAGGCCAGAAGGGCAGGGCCAAGCATCCAGATGCCAAAGCTGCTGAGGGCCGGTTGCGCCTTGATGCGGCGGAGCTCGGATTGCAAAATCTTGGCCTGTTCGCGGGTAAGGCCACCGCCACCATATTCGGCGGGCCATTCGGGGGCGGTCCAGCCCTTGGCCCCCATGGCATCCATCCACGCCTTGTGGGCGGGGGTTTTGAAGGTGGCGTTGCGACCACCCCAGATCAGATCGTTTTCAGATTCGACCGGCCCGCGCACTTCGGGTGGGCAGTTGGTTTCCAGCCAGTTCCGCACTTCGAGGCGGAAGATTTCCGGATCACTCATAGGCACGTTTCCCCTTGCGGCGGCCTCTGTGGGCCACTTTCGGGATCGACGTTATCACATGGGTTTCGATTGGCTACGGTCTAGATCAAACCGCGCGATCACCCCTTCGTGGGCAGGAAGGGCGAGAAGGTGATGACCGTAAACGTGTCGCGAATATGCGGACGGGTCTGGACCTGCTTGGTGACGAAGGTGCCGATATCGGCATCCTTGGGCAGGTGGAACTTGGCCAGAAGGTCGTGCTGGCCCGAGGTGGAATAGACCTCGCTGACATTTTCGACATTGTCCACCAGATCGGCGGCTACGTCATTGGCATAGCCCAGCTCGCATTTGATGAAGACGAAGATGGCGGTCATCATGGTGGTATTCTCCTTGGTCAGGCTTCTTTAGCGTGAGGCTGCGGTTACGGCCAAGAAAAAGGGCGCAGCCGTTGCCGGATGCGCCCCAGATCATTTTGTAGCGGTCGCTTACTTGGCGGCCAGCTTGGCTTGGTGTGCGGCTTGACCGGCCACGATCAGGTCGGCTGCTTCTTGTGCCGTGCCCCAACGGTCGATCTTGACGAACTTGCCCTTCTCCAGATCCTTGTAGCGGGTGAAGAAGTGTTCGATCTGCTGCAGCTGGATAGCCGGCAGTTGCTCGTACGACTTAATGTCCGAATAGAACGGGCTCATCTTGTCGACCGGCACGCACAGAATCTTTTCGTCGCCACCGGCTTCGTCGGTCATGATCAGCACGCCGATCGGACGCGAGCGCAGGACGCTGCCCGGAACAACCGGATAGGGCGTCAGGACCAGAACGTCGCAAGGATCGCCATCGTCCGACAGGGTGTGCGGGATGAAGCCGTAATTGGCCGGATAGATCATCGGGGTCGACAGGAAGCGGTCGACGTACAGAGCGCCCGATTCCTTATCCATCTCGTATTTGACAGGCGAGCCGCCAGCCGAGATTTCAATGATGGCGTTAACGTCCCACGGGGCGTCCTTACCAACCGGAATGGCGTCGATGTTCATAGTTGTGCTCTATTGCAGATGCGAAAGATGTTGGCGGGCGTGATAAGCTTTGCGCGGGCCGACGGCAAGCGTCACGGCTTGGTTGTGGGTGCGGCAATGGTGTTCGGGAGGCTTTGAGGTCGATGTCGGTACTGGATTGGGTCGCTCTGGTCGTCTTTTTCATCGCCTGGCTGGGCTATGATCCGGTGCTGGGGGCGTTGTCGCGACGCGGCGGCACTTTGAACACCGACATGCTGACGGTACGCAACAGCTGGATGAATGCCATGACCAATCGCCAGATGCGGTTGGTGGATGCCCAGCTTATGGGGCACACAATTTCGTCGGCCTCGTTTTTTGCCTCGACCAACCTGTTGCTGATTGCGGCAGTGGCGGGCGTGTTGTTCGGCGGGGATGTCGCCTTGCGCAATATTGCCGCTCTGGGGGCCGAGGTGACGACCATCAAGGTGATGGAGGCCAAGCTGGCCCTGATCCTGCTGTGTCTGGCGCGGGGGCTTCTGGACTTTATCTGGGCCCTGCGACAGCTCAACTATACGGTGGCCCTGATCGGGGCCGCCCCCGAAGTGCACGAAGAAGCCGATCGCGCATCCTATGGGGCGGCGGTGGGCAAGGTGCTCAATCCGGCCCTGTCCTCGTTCAACAGGGGCGAGCGGGGCTATTATTTCGCGCTTGCGGCGGCGGTATGGATGTTCGGCTCGGTGTGGCTGCTGCTGGCGGTGATCATGGTGACGAGCCTGTTATTGTGGCGCCAGTCGGCATCACCATCGGCCCGTGCGGTTCGTGCGGCCCGTCGTCTGTTGGAACGCCCTTAGACCTTAGTCGTGTGTGGGCGCGAAATTATGCCAAATAACGTCGAAATGTAACGAATTTGGCCAATTATTTCAGGGTTTGAAACAGGGTGTGAAACAAAGCCGTGAATCCGAGGCTTGATATTTTGTGCAGTGCAACCTAACTTGATTTTCGACGCTTTCGGGCGTCTCGCCCTTCCTGGGCGTTTCCTCCCTATAGACTTTATATAGCCGCGCCGGTTCTGGCGCGGCTTTTTTTTGCGTTTTCCAGCTTGGCCTTGGGTCAGGTTATGCGCCGTCGAGGGTTTGGGCATGGATGCGGCCCAGTTCGGCAATCACCCGTTTCAACGCCGTGTGACAGCGTTTCCAGCCGATGGCGGGCTGGTGGTGGACCTCGTCCCAGTACAGGCGGCGATTGACTTCGATTTGCAGGGCGTGAAGCCCTTCGTCGGGACGGCCCCATTTCTGGGTGGCGTAACCGCCCGCATAGGGACGGTTCAAACCGACGCGCCAGCCTTGCGCCTCGCACAGGGTGCGCAGGGTGCGTGTCCAGACCACGTCGCAGCTGGTGCCATGGCGATCGCCCAGAATAATGTCGGGGCCGTTTGCGCCCGTGGCCCTCTGGGGCATGGAGTGCCAGTCGACCAGCAGGGCTTGCCCGTACTGGTCGCGCGCCTGTGTCATCAGTCCGGCAAGGGCAGCATGATAGGGTCGATAGACGCGATCAAGTCGCGCACGGGCCTCAAGATATGTCAGCCGCCGCTGGTATAGAGGCTGCCGGTCACTGGCCAGACGATGCAGCACACCATAGCCCGCCAGTGTCTTGGGCGATGGCTCCAGCAGCGGGCAGTCACCGATCAGGGACGGGTCCAGATCGGTTTCT
>NZ_JAVXCU010000024.1:0-33487 GCF_036659295.1 Brevundimonas sp.
TTCCGGCGCTTTTCTTTTGCCCACCGATATCGCAGGCATAAAAAAGACCGCCGCAGTTGCCCGCGGCGGCCCTTTAGAGACGCATTCAGATCATTAGAAGCTGACGGTCAGGCGACCGAACAGGCGGTTGTCCGAATAATCACCGTGAGTACCCGCATAACCAAAGTCGATCGCGGCACGCTCATTGGCCTGAATATTGATCGACAGGCCCGTTTGAAGCCCCTCACCTGAGATACCTTGCGACGTCACGACAAACTCTGGGCCATCAGCGAAGCTGGCACGGAATTCGGGCGCATCATCACTAAGGTTCTCGGTCCAGGCCAGGTGACCCACAATCGTTAGGGCCGGGCGGCCTGCGTCCGAAGCAATCGCTGTACGGGTGCGAATACCCGCAGACACCAGATCAGCCTCAAAGCTCGCCGTGCCCGAAAGTGCGGCATCGCCACCCAGTTCGACCACATCGGCATCATAGCTAATGCGGGCATAGTTGGCATATGGCTCGACCTGCGTGGTGCGAACCTGACCGCGCCACGAAACCTCGCCATAGGCTTGCCAGCCATCACCCTCATAGTCACCGCGCAGGCTGTCACGGAAGGCATTCAGCGATACGGAGCGGCTGCTTCCAATATCGGACTGCATCCAGGAGGCCCCAGCCCGCAGGTTAAACTGCCCCGCTGTGGCTCCGCCATAAAGACCGATATGGCGACTGCGTACATCAGCATCGGATGCCAGCGCATGCCTCGACAACTCGGTCGAGTTCTCGGCAAACGCTACGCCGAAGTGACCACGTTCAACCGCCTTGTCTACACCTACGGCATAGCCGCTGGTTTCGGTGCGGAAGCTAGGGTTCTCGGTAGAGCCATCAGCCTTGCCTTGCCCAAAAGTTCCCGAAGCCCAAGCATGGACACCGCGGTTATTCATGGGCTGCACGATCGACCCCGCCGCAGAACCACGGCCACGGTCCAGCATAGCATCACGGATAAAGCGGCTGTCGGCTCCGGCCACGCCGGCTAGCCCGGCATGAACTTCACCCGTTAGATAGGGGATCGCTTCACGAACAGCCGAAAGCGAGCCGTCCAGTATGGCGTTTTCCAATGCCGGATTAATCGCTACTGCACGCGTACCGATATCACCGCCACCGGTATTGTTCAGCACCATCACATCCAGAGCTGCGCCAACAGCACGCTGGTTAGCAGTCACGCCCGCTGCAGCAATCGAGACGTCATTACGTTTGACCGTCATCAGTACAGAATTGCCCTGATAGGTCAGTACTGGAGTCAGGAAGGCCAAGTCCGAGCTGGCACCATCGAACTTGCCTTCGATGCCATCTGCCGAGTTGAGGATGGTCAGTCGCGAACGCAGGTTCCAGTTGCCTTGGTTGGCCTTGAGGATGACGTTACCGCCTTGCAGCGTCGTCTTGCCCCCCACATCCAGACGCGAGCTTGGTGATCCGTTCACACCCGAACGGATCCACAGGAACGACCCTTTTTCGAACAGGGCATCATTTGTGACCTTGAGAACACCGAACGGATTGGCCGTGTCACCCGGTGCCACAACACCGCCCGCACGCGCGGTCAGGTTGTTCAAGGTGCCAATCCCGCCAATGATGCCTACATCGGCGACACTAATGTTGGAATGGGTCAGAGCTCCGTTGACGGTGAGCAAACCACCCAGAACCGTTGTCGCACCAGTGTAGTTGCTCACATTGGTCAACACCAGTTCCCCGCCGCCGATCTTGGTCAGGCCACCGATGTCATTAGCGTTGTGGGCCAACACTGCGGCGCTGTAACGGTCACGCGCATCAGAGATCGAATTGGTCCAGACATCACGGGTTCCGGCGCCTACATTGACCTCGCGTACATCACGCAGTGCTGTCGGTCCTTCCAGAGCTGTGCCCATCTGGGGAACCCCCCAGCCCGACCGCAGATCTACACCCGGCGTATCCAGATCGAGCGAACTGGACACCAGAATGTCGCTGATCAGCGAGGTGTTATATTCAGGGAAATACTCCATCAACAAACCGGCGAAGCCTGTGATGTTTGGAGCAGCCATCGAGGTGCCGGTCATGCCACCAAGAGCGGGGCCATTAAAGTTCAAAACTTGAGCGTAGATTTCCTGAATACGCAAATCCGCAGCGATAAACAGCTTGTCGGAGAAGCTCGTGCCCAGCAGGTCATAGTTACCCGCCACAAGGCTGGACATGGTTGCGATGTAGCCGTCCGGATTGGCCAAGCGATATCCGTAGACCGTCGCGATGGCGGCCACATGGTTGGCAAGATCGGCTACCCATGCGTCTTCGTTGAAGGATGCCCCTCCAGCAGCTCTGGCGTTCAGGTAGGCATTCAGCTTGCCAATAAAGGCATTCTGCGCGGCCGCCTGCAGAGCATTCGCTGTGCCGGCAGCCCACATTGCGCTCAATGCCGGATTGCTGCGGTACAGTTCAGAGACCTTGGAGGCATTGAACGTCACATGATTGATGCCCGAAACAATGATCGAGCCCGGCCCCGCAACACACCATGTCGCCGTTTGCCCACACAGACTGGAGCTGGCTACCGCAGCGTTATTTGCTTGATAATTGACGACCGACAACCAATTGCCACGCAGGCTGGGGTCCGTCATCGGTACTGTAGTGGTATAACCGGCATGCGCCGTGCTGCTATTGCCTGCCGACCAGACCACCAGCACGTCGTGCTCCTTGATCGGGTCCCAGAAATCGCCCCAGTCTTCTGTCAGTTGGGCCAATACCGTTTCGCGCGGAGCATTGTAGGGCACCGCGTTTGCTGAACCCCAGCTGTTATTGATGATCCTGACCTGACCGGTCTGGGCCATGCCGATGATATTTTCAAAACCCGTGTTCGGATTGTTATCGGCTAAAAAGTCGGCGTACCAGCGGAAGTCACCCGCAGTGAAGTTTGCCGTCGCCGACATAATGTTGGCATTGTAAGCATTGCCGAACATGCGGAAGCCGTCCTGACGATCGGCAGCAATGGTTCCGGCAACGTGGGTCCCATGGCTTTCCCACGGACGACGCGGGTTTACAGCGCCATTATTCCCGTAATAATCCGGCACTCCGCTATCATAGCCGATAATCTTGCCTTCAGCGGCAAAGATCGGATGATCCAGATGGATCCCCGCATCGTTGACACCGATGGTCAAACCACGCCCGCTCAGGCCACGCGCATAGGCATGCTCAAGACCGAGATAGCCTTTGGAATAGTCAATTTTGAACTGGCTATCATTACGCCACGACACCAAAGCCGCTTCATAATCCGCCGTACGAGACCCATCCGCCATATAGAAAGGCTGGGTTGCGGCAGGCGTTACCGCTTCGGCATAAGCCGCGCTACCGAAAGCAAAAATCGAACCGGCAACCGCCGACAACAATACTGTTTTGTACTTCACTTAGTTTCCCCTCAGGAAGTCGCTAACCCCCAATCGGTAATCACATATTGCGGGTTCGTGAAGGCTTTTTAGTTCGAATAAGGCACAAAAAAGACCGCCGCAGTTGCCCGCGGCGGCCCTTTAGAAAGACGGTATCGTCTCTGGCTTAGTCGACTTGCAGTTGACCGGCCGAAACCTTGCCGCTGCGGCGGTCGGTTTCCAGCTCGTAGCTGACGTTCTGGCCGTCATTCAGCGTACGCAGGCCAGCGGCCTCGACAGCCGAGATGTGCACGAAGATGTCGTTGCCGCCATCTGCCGGAGCGATGAAACCATAACCCTTGGTCGGGTTGAACCATTTAACGGTGCCGTTAGCCATCTAAATGACCTCCAGTGAATTGGGCACCAAGACCAACTCTTGGCACCGTCGGTCTAGGGGAACGGCAGATCTCAATGCGTCGCAAAGAAGAAAGAGCGCGTTACGCACAGATATCGACACGGAACGTGTGAAGCCATTGATGGCCTCTCGTCAAGACCTATAGCTACCCCTGCTTCCAAAGATTTATGGTCACGTTGCAGGCGCGACATAATTGGCCATCTCATCGAACTCTTCGAGGAAGGTGGCGCGATAGGCGTCAACCTCCATGATGACTTCGTGCCGGGCTCCGGAAACCTCGACATAGCGCCCGCGCCCCAGACGGCGCGCCGCCCAGCGGGCCGTCTGTTTCCAGACCAGCACATCGTCGCTGGCCTGAACGACACAGACCGGCACCTTGACCGCCTTCAGGGCCTTGGCCTTGAGCGCGCGCTCACCGGCATCCAGTGCAAACCCCAGCCAGCCCCAGGTCGGGCCGCCAATGGCCAGATGCGGACAGGCAAACAGTTGTTGCTGCCACAGGCCGTAGCGCCCGCTATCGGAGGTCAGGGCATTGTCCTGGAACGTATGCACGAACGGATCGTCGGCATTATCCAGCACATAGTCACCGCCCTTGCCGTTGCGCAGCGCCCAGCGCACGGCCAGCTTCACCGACCACATCGAACGCTTGCCCGTCTTGATGCGCAACATCGGGCTGCTGAGCACGGCGCCGGCAAAGCGGTCATCACCGCCCTGAAGCGTCAGCAGGTTCAGCACACCGCCCATCGAATGGCCGACCATGACCCACGGCTTGGGGGCCTGTTCGGCATAGGCATCCAGCAGACGTGCATAGTCGTCCAGAAACTCCTCGACCGCACGGGCATGGCCCTTGAGCCGGTCCGGCAGCAGGCGGGCGGACAGCCCCTGACCGCGCCAGTCATGCGCCAGTACGCAAAAGCCGCGCGCGAGGAAATTACCGATCAGTTCGTAATATTTCTCGATCGGCTCGCTGCGTCCGGCGCTGAGGATCACTGTGCCGCGCGGCGTACGCGCCTGTAATACGCTGGGACGCCACAGGGCCGCACGCAGTCGCAAGCCCCCCGCACCACGGAACCAGTCGGCCTCGCCCCCCGGCGGAGGCATGGCACCTGGAACCCCCATCAGGGGCGCTTGGGCAGACAGGGGCGACGGACGTGTCACTCGGGCTTCCTGAATTTGAGGGTCATGCGGTCGGATTCGCCGATCGCATCATATTTGCTGTGGTCGAACTCGAAATTCGGCGGCTCCCCCAGTGCCGACGAACGGCGCGTCGGCGGCAGGGTTTCCACCCCGAACGGGTGGTTCTTGGTGTCGTCAGGATTGGCGTTGATTTCGGAGGATTCCACGAACACGAAACCGGCTTCCTCGGCCAGTTGGCGCAGGAAGGCCTCTTGCACATAACCGTTGGCCGCAGCCGGATCCTGATCTTCGTCCGAACCCAGACGATGCTGTTCAATACCCAGCGTACCGCCCGGTCGCAGGGCCGCAAAAGCGTCCGAGAAAGCCTTCTCGGCCAGTCCTGCCGCCATCCACACATGCACATAGCGCATGAACAGAACCAGATCGGCCGTCCCCAGAGGCTCGATCACAGGACCGGAGCCGAGGCCAAAATATGTAAACCCGACCTGCCCGTACAGTTTCTTGTCGGAGTCCAGACGGGCCTTCAGGGCGTTATTGACGGCGACCTGCGCAGGGTCGGCCCCTTCGCCCTCGACGAAACCGGCCACGGTCAACTGGCCCCGTCCTTTGTTCAGATAGGGGGCCAGAATATCGGTGTACCAGCCACCACCCGGCCAGAACTCGACCACCTTCATCGCCGGCTGCAGACCAAAGAAGCGCAGCGTCTCCATCGGGTGGCGCCACTGGTCGCGCGCCTTGTCCTCGGGGGAACGCCACGGCCCTTCCACCGCCCATTCCAGTGAACCTTCCGGCGGACCGGCCTTAACCGGTTCGGCAGCCTCGACCGGCTCGGTTTCTTTTTTGCGGCCACAGGCCGACAGGCCTATCAGGCTGCTGACGGCAACGCCCGCCAAAAAGAAACGTCTGGATGCGAGATGGATCATAGGTTGTCTCCGAGCGGACCGGACAAGAGGGCCGTGACAGTCATCACCGCCGCCACCCTTAATCTGTGGCACGGTGATAGGGCCATCATTGGGCCGTGAACGGTTTACGCAAACGCAGGGTCATACGGTCGCTTTCGCCAATGGCATCCAGTGCCGCCCGCTCTTCGCTGGTCAGGGTGCGCCCTTCCCCCTCGGAACGGCGCGTCGGCCGCAAGGACCATACACCGAACGGATGGTTACGGGTATCGGCCGCATTGGCGTTGATCTCGCTGCGCCCATCCAGTTCGAAACCGGCCTGTTTGGCGACATGGATCACCCAGCTTTCCGGCACGTATCCGCTCGGAGCGACCGTGGCGACATTGACACCATCCAGACTGCGGTGCTGCTCGATCACCAGAACCCCGCCCGGTTTCAAAGCTTTGAAGAAGGCCTGCAGATAGGGCTCGACACGGCCGTCGGACGACCAGTTGTGGAAGGCGCGGGCCACGACCACCATGTCGGCAGTGCCATCGGCCACACCCATACCCTCCAGCGGACGGTTGACCGGCACATAGGTGCCGCCCGTCGCCGTCGCATAGGGCTCGAGAATATTGCGCCACCAGCCGGCGCGGCCCGGTTCGATCTCGACCACCGTCAGGCCCGGTTGCAGGCCCCAGAAGGTCAGGGTTTCAAACGGATGGCGCTGGCTGTCGCGGGCGCGGTCTGCCTCAGGGCGCGTGGACGAGGCGATGGCCGCCTGAAGCTGGGCATCTTCGCCCATGACCGGCATTTCCATGGCCAGACCCTGACGGTGCGGCAACTGCGCGGGAAATTCGGTTGGCGGAGTCTGGGCGACAGCCACACCGGCGGTCAAAAGAGCTGCAGCAAAGCTGCCAAGGACGAGCGGTCGCATAGGATCTCCGTGTCGTCGAAAAAGGCTTGGCGCGATTGTTAAAGTGCTTCGCGCCGACAGCAAGGCGCAGAAAGCCGTTTTTCATCCCCTTGAACGGCAAAAACGGCTTCCTACCTGTTTAATCGAAGGTGCCACTGACGGGCCTTCCAGTCATTTCGGGGCCGAGCACGGACCGAGGAGGCTGAAACCCATAGCCCGCCGGGGCAAAATCGCCGGCTGGCCCAACCTTGCTGATCCATCAGGAGGATTGCACATGCGTACCTATGATTTCACGCCGTTGATGCGTACTGCCGTCGGTTTTGACCGACTGGCCCGCCAGATCGAAACCGCTGCCCGTTCAGGTCAGGAAAACGGCTGGCCGCCCTATAATATCGAAAGCACCGGTGAAGACACCTATCGCATCGAGGTCGCTGTCGCGGGCTTTGCCCCCGAAGAGCTGGACATCGAGGCCAAGGAAAACCTGCTGACCGTCACCGGCAAGAAGGCTCCGCAAGACGAGACCGTCCAGCGCACCTTCCTGCATCGCGGTCTGGCCGAGCGCGATTTCGAACGCCGCTTCCAGCTGGCCGACTATGTGGTGGTCAAGAACGCCGCCCTTAATAACGGCCTGCTCGTCATCGAGCTGAAGCGCGAACTGCCCGAGGCTCTCAAGCCGCGCCGCATCGAGATCGCTGACGGCTCGACCCCGATCGAGGACAAAAAGGCGGCCTAAAGCCCCTTAACGAAACTTCCCTCCCTCCAGTGGACGGCCCTTTTTCGAAAGGGCCGTCTTTCTGTATGCGGGATCAGCTTTCGGCCAAGGCCCGTACCGCGCGGGCATCCATACCCCGCACAGCCTCAAGCTGGGTCTCGGTCAGATTGGCCCCGCGAAGCTGCGCGCCGTGCAGACTGCTGCGGGCCAGATCGGCGCGGGTCAGATTGGCGTGGCGCAGATCGGCATTGGACATATCGGCCCCGCGCAGATTGGCCCCTGTCAGATCGGCGGGCAGCAAACGGTCTGCGGCCAGCAGCAGCGGCCCCATCTGGGCTTCGCGCAGGTCCGAGCCATTCAAACGGGCATTGGCCAGACGTGCCCCGCGCAAATCGGCACGGCGCAGGTTCGCCGAGCGCAGGTCCGCGCCTTCAAGCTGCGCGCCCTGAAGCTGCACGCCTTCCATGTCGAGGCCGTAAAATACCGCCCCCTTGGCCGACAGCGCCGTCAGGTTCAGGCCCGCAATCGTCGCCAGCGTCCGCAGGTCCACATTATCAAACACCGAGGGCTGGCCCTCGCGGCCGCCTGTCGCGCACCACTGGGCATGAACCCGCAGCATGTCGGCCGCCGGAAGCGCCGCGACCGGCTCGCCGGCCGAACCCTTATCGGTCAGCGCCCCTTCCATATTGGCCCCGTCGGTTCGCCACATGGTCGCCTTGACGCCCACCAGTATCGCGCCGGACAGGTCCGCCCCCGAAAGATCGGCACCGGACAGATCGGCACCGGCAAGGTCGGCCCCTTTGAAACTAGCCTGTTTCAGGTTGGCCCGCACCAGCTTGCAGTCCTTCATCACCGCATCGGTAAAATCGGCGGCGATGGCGACAATGCCTGTCAGGCGCGAGCGTTGGAGATTAGCCCCGGAAAGATTGGCCCCCTGCGCTTGCGTGTCCGAGCGCTTTTGCGCCTCGACCACCCGAAAGCCCAGCTTGGCATCGGAGGCCGCAATCGTGCCTTCGCGCAGATCGGCCTCGAACAGGTCCGCCCCCGAAAGATCGGCCCCGCGCAGGCAGGCTCCGCGCAGGTCGGTACGGCGCATACTGGCATCCTGCAGGTCTATATCCTGCATGTCCGCGCCAAAGAAATTAGCATTGTCGAGCTTGGTGCCCGACAGATTGGCCCCGATCAGACAGGCCGCCGTAAAATCGGCATCCGTCAGATTGCGCCCGCGCAGGTCCAGACCGCTGAGGTCCAGCCATGCAAAAACAGCCCGCGCACCACCGGGACGGGCCTGCCACAGACGGTCATGTCTGGCACAGATCGCATCCACCTCGGCCTGGGTCAGCTTGCGGCGTTCGGAAGTGACATCCTCGTTCATAACCGCACTCTAGGTCGATCAGATTAAGGAAGATTTGCAGTGATTTATTCGGTTAACAAGCCCGCCGAGCACAGGGCGTCGGCCAGTGGCCCTTCGGGGGTCCAGACGCGAGTATAGCCCGCCTCGCCCAAACGGTTCAGCTCGGTCTTGAGATCGGCATTCGGCGACGCCGCAAAACGGGCATCAAAGCCCTGACCGTCCTCGCTGACGCGGACCATCGGACGACCCGTTTCCAGACGATGCAGGAAGCCTTCGCACAGTTTCAGTGCCTCGGCTTCCAGTACGCCCGAAGACACGTCCAGCCCTTCCTCGCGCAGACGCTCGACGCCGCGCCCCGACGCGAAGGGCGACGGGTCAAACGCCCCGATCACCACGCGGGCAATGCCCGATTCCGTCAGGAAATGGGCGCAGGACTTGCGCCCCGAGGAGCGCGCACCGCACGGCTCTAAAGTGACATAGGCCGTGGCCCCTTTGGCCGCATCCCCCGCCGCAGGCACAGCCTGTTCCTCGGCATGCGGGCGACCGCCAACGGCCGTGGCCGCCTCGGCCACCACAACACCGTCCTTGACGATCACACATCCCACCGCCGGATTGGGCCAGGTCTGGCCCATGCGCGCGTTCGCCAGTTCAATGGCGCGACGCATGAAGACGATATCCTGTTCGTTTCCGGCAGTGGTCATGTTCAGACGATGTCCTTAGGCGATTTGCGGCAGGGGCTTGGCGCGGCTGGCATCCAGATAGCGGGCCGAAACCGGCTTCAGATTGGCATCCAGCTCGATATCCAGCGGGTTGCTGGTCGGGATTTCCACGTCGATGATTTCTTCGTCCGACAGGCCGAACAACAGCTTGACGATGGCACGAAGCGAGTTGCCGTGGGCGGCAATCATCACATCCTCGCCCGCCTTCAGGCGCGGCTCGATCTCGGCATCCCAATAGGGCTGCACGCGGTCCAGCGTGGTTTTCAGGCTTTCGGTGTTCGGAATGTCCTTGCCGGCATAGCGTTCGTCATTGGCAAAGCTGTATTCGCTGTCGGCATCCAGAGGCGGCGGCGGCACGTCATACGAACGACGCCAGACCTTGACCTGGTCCTCGCCGTGCTTGGCCGCTGTCTCGGCCTTGTCCAGACCGGTCAGACCGCCATAGTGACGCTCGTTCAGGCGCCAGTCCTTGATGATCTCGACATCTTTGAGGCCCGCGCTTTCCAGCGCGATATCGCCCGTGCGCATGGCCCGCGCCAGCACCGAGGTGAACATCACCGACGGTTTGAAACCGGCTTCGGCGATCAGTTCGCCGCCACGACGGGCTTCAGCCTCGCCTTGCGCCGTCAGATCGACATCGACCCAGCCGGTAAAGCGGTTTTCAAGGTTCCACTGGCTTTGGCCGTGGCGCAGCAGGATCAGTCGCGACATTGAACACTCCGGTATCTCGTGCCCGCATCGCTAGGAGGCGTCACGGTGCGGGTCAAGGCCGGAATGCCGCCAAAATGTCTGTGCCATCCAGCCTGTCATCATCTGGTGGTTGCGTCGGCATGACTGCCAATGGTCTAAGGGCCAATCCAAAGCAGGCGTGGCCTGCCCCTGTTTCATCTCTATGACCCACGGATACTCCATGCTCGCACCTCGTCAGGACCTGAAGCCCAATACGGCGGCCTATGAAACCCAAGCCCTCGTCAAGCCGACTGGTTTCCGCGAATACGATGCCCGCTGGATTCTGGAGAAGGAAATCAACCTTCTGGGTATTCAGGCCTTAGGTCTGGGTCTTGCCACCTATGTGCATGAACAGGGTATCGAGCCGAAGATCGTCATCGGCCACGACTTCCGTTCCTATTCCATCGCCGTCAAACAGGCCCTGACCATCGGTCTGCTGCAAGGCGGAATGCAGGTGCTGGATATCGGTCTGGCCCTGTCGCCGACCGCCTATTTTGCCCAGTTCGCTCTGAACGCCCCCTGCGTGGCCATGGTCACCGCCAGCCACAACGAAAACGGCTGGACCGGCGTGAAGATGGGCGCCAACAAGCCGCTGACCTTCGGCCCCGATGAAATGACCCGCCTGAAGGAAATCGTCCTTGGCGGTCTGGGCGTCGAGCGTGCCGGTGGCACCCTGACCCGCATCGAGAACTTCGCCGAAACCTATATTGCCGATGTTGCCACCAAGGCGCAGATCAAGCGTCCGCTGCGGGTCGTCGCCGCCTGTGGAAATGGTACCGCCGGTGCCTTTGCGCCAGAGGCCCTGCGCCGTATGGGTGTGGAAGTGATCGAGATGGATACCGATCTCGACTGGACCTTCCCCAAATACAACCCGAACCCCGAAGACCACGCCATGCTGGTGCAGATGGCGGCCAAGGTGAAAGAAACCGGTGCCGATCTGGCGCTGGGTTTTGACGGCGACGGCGACCGCTGCGGTGTGGTGGATGATACGGGCGAGGAAATCTTCGCAGACAAGATCGGCCTGATGCTGGCCCGCGACCTATCGGCCGTCTATCCGAACTCGACCTTTGTGGTCGATGTGAAATCGACCGGCCTGTACAAGACCGACGAGGTCTTAAAGGCCAATGGCGCGACCACCGTCTATTGGAAGACCGGCCACTCCTATATTAAGCGTAAGACCGCCGAGATCGGCGCGCTGGCAGGCTTTGAAAAGTCGGGCCACTTCTTCATGGCCGGCGATCTGGGCCATGGCTATGACGACGGTATCGTCGCCGCTGCCGCCATCCTGTCCATGCTGGATCGCAACCCCGACAAGAAGCTGTCGCAGCTGAAACAGTCCCTGCCGCCCGCCTATACCAGCCTGACGATGTCGCCCCATTGCGATGACGAACTGAAATACGATGTGCTGGCCCGCATCGTGAAAGAATACGAAGAACTGGCGGCCGCTGGCGGCTCCATTTTGGGCCGCAAGATCGTCGAGGCCATCACCGTCAACGGCGTGCGTGTGCATCTGGAAGACGGCTCGTGGGTGCTGGTGCGTGCCTCCTCCAATAAGCCGGAACTGGTTGTAGTGGTGGAAAGCATGCGCTCGGAAGACGATATGCGCGACCTGTTCCGCAAGGAAGTGAAGCCGCGTCTGGCCAACCATACCGAAATCGGCGCGTTCAATCAGGAAATCTGATCGGACACCTTTATGAGCACCCTTCCTGTCCTGATTATCGGCGGCGGTTTTTCCGGTGCCATGCTGGCGGCGCGACTGGCCGAAAAAGGTCGCGCCAGCCTGATTATCGAACAGGAGGGGTCACTCGCCCTCGGTGTCGCCTATGGCACCACCGATGATACCCATCGCCTGAATGTGCGTGCCGCCAATATGGGGGCCATAGCCAGTGATCCCGCCCATTTCCTGAAATGGCTGGAACAGCACCATCCCGATATGGCCGATGGCGATGCCTTCATCAGCCGCCGCCTGTATGGCGCGTATCTGATGCAGCGCCTCAACGCCGTCCGCACAGCCTGTCACGACCTGATCCAAACCGTTCAGGGACGCGCCCTCGCCATCCACGGCCACGAGGTCGCGCTGGATGACGGACGTACCTTTGCGGGCTCGGCGATCGTGATCGCCACCGGCAATCCGGCCCCGCGTGCAGACGATACCCCGACCTGCTTACGCATCATCAATGATCCGTGGGCAGACGGGGCGCTGGACGCCATACAACCGAACGACAGCATCTTTATTCTCGGTACCAGCCTGACCATGGCCGATATGGTGCTGGGCCTGAAAAAGCGCGGCTGGACCGGCAAGGCCGCCGCCCTGTCGCGTCGCGGCCTGATGCCACGTCCCCACATTCACGGCCACCCGCCAGCACCGCCCATGCCCGAAGCGGCCCTCACCGGCCCATTATCCAAGCGCCTGCATACGGCCCGCCAGATGGCCACGAGTATGGAATGGCAACGCGTGATGGACGGCTATCGTCCGGTGACAGAGCGACTGTGGCAGGAGGCCTCGCAGGCGCAGCGTGCCCGTTTCCTGCGCCACTTGCGGCCATGGTGGGATGTGCATCGCCACCGCATCGCACCCGATGTGTTTGACACCCTGAGCCGCCTGCAAGCCGACGGGCACCTTGTCGTCCATGCTGGTCGTCTGAACGACATCGCGGCGGATGAAAATGCGCTTGAAATTCGCTGGACACCCGCGCCACGCACCAGTGACAGTTCGGGCCTGACCCGTGCCGACTGGTTCATCAACTGCACCGGCCCGGCCCATGATGCAGCCCATACGCCACTGACCGCCAGCCTGATGGCCGCCGGTCGCGCACGACTGGAGCCTCTAGGACAGGGTCTGGACCTCGATAGCGACGGGCGACTTGTGAACAGTAACGGCGAGGCCGAACCCACCCTGTTTGCGCTTGGCCCACCCACGCGCGCCGCCTATTGGGAAAGCACCGCCGTGCCTGATATTCGCCAGCGCATCGAGGCCCTGAGCGATCTTCTGGCCCAATAAGAAAAAGGCGGCCCATCTGGACCGCCTTTTGATCTTTTAGGCCTTGGCCACCGCGTCGGCGACTTCGTTGACGACGCGCGTCACCAGCGCCTCGTCATCGCCCTCGGCCATGACACGGATCAGTTTCTCCGTGCCCGACTTACGCACCAGCAAACGGCCCGAGCCGTTCAGCGCGTGTTCCGCCTCGGCCATCGCCGCCTTGACGGTGTCCGCGTCCAGAGGAGCCTCCGACGTATAGCGGACGTTTTTCAGCAGTTGCGGCACCGGATCAAACTGGCGGGCCAGTTCGCTCATCGGCACCCCCGCCTCGACCAGAACCGCCAGCACTTGCAGCGCCGCCATCAGGCCGTCGCCGGTCGTAGCGTGATCCTTCAGGATAATGTGGCCCGACTGTTCGCCGCCAATATTGAAGCCGCCCGCACGCATGCGCTCCATGACATAGCGGTCGCCCACCTTGGTGCGCTCCAGCGTCAGGCCCTCGGCCTTCAGGCGGCGCTCAAGTCCGAGGTTGGACATGACCGTGGCCACCACACCGCCACCGTTCAGGCGACCGCGCTTGGCCCAGTCCAGACCGATCAGGGCCATGATCTGGTCGCCATCGACCACATGGCCCTTTTCGTCGCAGATAATCACGCGATCGGCGTCGCCATCCAGCGCAATCCCGATGTCGCAGCGATAACGTTTGACCGCCTCGGACACCGCCTCGGGGTGGGTTGAACCACATTCGGCATTGATATTCGTGCCGTTCGGCTCAACGCCCACCGGAAACACTTCTGCGCCCAGTTCATATAGGGTCGTCGGTGCCACGCGATAGCCCGCACCATTGGCGCAGTCGATGGCGATCCGCAGACCCTTCAGGCTGAGACGTTTGGGGAAGGCCGATTTGGCAATCTCGATATAGCGCGGCGGGGCATCGTCGATGCGTTTGACGCGGCCCAGCTTGTTGGATTCCGCCAGATCCATGTCCAGCGCCGCATCCATCATGGCCTCGATCTTCAACTCGATTTCGTCCGACAGCTTATAGCCGTCCGGACCGAACAACTTGATGCCGTTATCGGCATAGTCGTTGTGCGAGGCCGAGATCATGATGCCCAGATCCGCCCGCATGGAGCGGGTCATCATGGCCACGCCCGGTGTCGGCAGCGGACCAAAGGTGCGCACATCCATACCCACGGCCGCCAGACCCGCCACCAGAGCCGGTTCGATCATATAGCCCGACAGGCGCGTATCCTTGCCGATCACCACCAGATGACGGCGGTCATCATCGGTACGGAACAGGCGACCGGCAGCAAGCCCCACGCGCAAGGCGACCTCTGCGGTCATTGGATGGGTATTGGCGCGGCCACGGATGCCGTCAGTACCGAAATATTTTCTCTCGCCCAAAGGCGTGATCCTTGAACTGGCTGGGTTTGCTCGGAAATCTTCCGAAACCCATTGTTTGATGCTCGAAGGCCGCACTATGCCTAGATGCGCCCTATATGTAAGGCTGAACCCTTTCGCTTACCTCAATTGCGGGTGCGGACGCAAAAAATGCGACCCCCGCCTTCGCCGGAGTTAGTTTCATGTGCGGTATTATCGGCGTCACCGGCAACGGTCCTGTTGTCCCCCGTCTGGTCGACAGCCTGAAACGGCTGGAATATCGCGGCTACGATTCCGCAGGCATCGCCGTGCAGGACGAGACCGGAATCCGCCGCCGCCGTGCCAAGGGCAAGATCCGCAATCTGGAAGCTGTGCTGGCTGAAGATCCCATCAAAGGGAATGTCGGTATCGGCCACACCCGCTGGGCGACCCATGGCGCGCCGACACAGGCCAATGCCCATCCGCACAAGGCTGGCCGCGTTTGTCTGGTCCATAACGGCATCATCGAGAACTTCGCCGAACTGAAGGCCGAACTGGAAGCCGAAGGGCGCGTGTTCGAAAGCCAGACCGATACCGAGGTCGTGGCCCATCTGCTGGACCACAACCTGTCGGAAGGTATGGTGCCGCTGGACGCCTTCAAGGCTACGCTGGACCGTCTGACCGGTGCCTATGCACTGGCAGTACTGATCGAGGGTGAAAGCGAACTGATCCTGGGGGCCCGTCGCGGCAGCCCGCTGGTGGTCGGCTGGGGTGAGGGCGAGATGTATCTCGGCTCGGACGCTCTGGCGGTCGGCCCGTTCACGCAGCACATCTCCTATCTGGAAGAAGGCGATTACGTCGCCATGACGCGCACCGATGCGCGCATCTTCAACGCTGCGGGCGTGCCTGCAGAACGCGCCATCGTCAAGGTCGCCGCCTCCAGCGCCCTCGTCGAAAAGGGCGAGTATCGCCACTTCATGGAAAAGGAAATCCATGAGCAACCGGACAGTGTCCAGCACACCCTGTCGGAATATCTCGATCTGGTTTCCGCCAAGGCCAAGCCGGCTGTGGTGGACTTTGCCGCTATTGATCGCATCCAGATCATTGCCTGTGGCACCGCCTTCTATGCGGGCCAAATCGGCCGATACGCATTTGAAAAATATGCGGACCTGCCGTGCGATGTCGAAATCGCCTCGGAATTCCGCTACCGCGATCCTGCCTTAAGCAAAGGAACACTGGCCGTCGCCGTCAGCCAGTCGGGCGAGACCGCCGACACACTGGCCGGTCTGAGCTGGTGCAAGGCCCAAGGCCTGAAGACCGCCGCTGTCGTCAATGTCCACACCTCATCTATGGCGCGCGAGGCCGAGATCTTGTGGCCGACCCATGCCGGTCCCGAAATCGGCGTCGCCTCCACCAAGGCCTTTACCGCACAGGTCGCCGCGCTTCTGTCGCTGGCCATTGCCGCCGGTGTCGCCCGTGGCAAGATCGATGCCGCCAAGGAAGCCGAACTGGTCAAGGCCCTATTCGAGGCCCCGCGCCTGATTTCCGAAGCCCTGCGTATGGATGCTCCGATCCGCAATCTTGTGCAGGATCTGGCCAAGGCGCGTGACGTGCTGTTCCTTGGTCGCGGTCCCATGTATCCGCTGGCTATGGAAGGCGCGCTGAAGCTGAAAGAGATCAGCTATATCCACGCCGAGGGCTATGCCGCTGGCGAGCTGAAACACGGCCCGATCGCCCTGATCGACGAATACACCCCGACCATAGCCCTCGCGCCGATGGACGACCTGTTCGAGAAAACCTCTTCCAACCTGCAAGAAGTGGCGGCTCGCGGTGGTCCGGTGATCATGATCGCGCCTGAAAATGCGCCCGATCCCCATGGCGCTGGCATCCGCCGCGTCCACGCACCGGATGCCCACCCGATTGCCACCCCGTTGGTCTATGCCGTGCCGATGCAGCTGGTATCCTATTATACCGCCGTTCAAAAAGGCACCGATGTCGACCAGCCACGCAATCTCGCCAAGTCTGTCACCGTCGAGTAACCAAGGCATCAGACAACAGTCGTTGGATGTATCCGGAAATATGCCTATGACAGGGCCATCATAGGCTTTTCCGGATCCTCAATGTCCACGTCCCCCGTGCGCCTTCGCAAGGCCGTCTTTCCTGTTGCTGGCCTTGGCACCCGCGTCCTGCCCGGCACCAAGACAACGCCGAAAGAACTTCTCAACGTCGTGGACAGGCCCATCCTGTCCTACATCGTCGAAGAGGCGCGCGAAGCCGGTATCGAGCACATCGTCTTTGTGACGGGCCGCGCCAAGGAAGCCATCGAGGACTATTTCGATCACCAGATCGAACTGGAAGCCCAGCTGCTGGCCAAGGGCAAGACCGACATTCTGGATATCATGAATGCCGAACTGGCCCGCGCCGGTGAAATGAGTTTCACCCGCCAGATGAAGCCCAAGGGGCTGGGCCATGCCATCTGGTGCGCCCGCGACATTATCGGCCACGAACCGTTCGCCGTCATCCTGCCCGACGTGATCGTCGACAGCCAGCCGGGCGCTCTCAAGCAACTGGCCGAGGTCTATGCCGAGGTCGGCGGCAATGTCATCGGCGTCGAACAGGTGCCGGACAGCGAAACCCACAAATACGGCATTATCGACCCCGCCACCCATGAGGGCCGCCGCTATGCCATGAAGGGTATGGTCGAAAAACCCGCACAGGGCACCGCCCCGTCGAATATGTCGATCTCGGGCCGCTACATCTTGCAGCCAGAAATTTTTGACCTGCTGGAAACTCAGGCCGCCGGTGCCGGTGGCGAGATCCAGTTGACCGACGCTATGGCCCGCCTGATGGGCCAGCAAGCCTTTACCGCCTATGAGTATGAAGGCATCACCCACGACTGCGGCGACAAGATCGGCCTGCTCAAGGCCAATGTGGCGCTGGCACTCAAACGTCCCGACCTCGGGGCCAAGGCCCGCGCGGCCATCGAGGCCCTGCTGTGATTATCCGGCCTCTTGTTGCCGCCGATCAAGCTCCGCTTTTGCGGGTATGGCGGCGTGCCGTCGAGGCGACGCACGCCTTCCTCTCGCCTGCCGAGATTGACCAGATAGAGCCCGAGGTGCGTGAGTATCTGGCCTCCGACATGCCGCTATGGACGCTGGAACACGCCCAAAAGCCTGTCGGTTTTTTAGGCTTGGTCGAGGACGAGATCGCCGCCCTCTTCATTGATCCTGATTTGCACGGGCAGGGTCTGGGACGTCAGGCCATTGCCTTTGCCCTGCAAAAGGGCGCGAACCGCCTCAAGGTCAATGAGGGCAATCCGTCTGCGGTAGGTTTCTACAAACATATCGGTTTCACGGCGATCGAGCGTCAGGAAACCGACGATGCCGGACGCCCCTATCCTCTGATCGTCATGCAATGGCAGGGCTCAGCCGAGACAGCATGACGCCTTGATCGCCGTGCTGTCTGGGTTAGTCATAGGCAGAGACGATGTTTATCAGGACGGTACAATGCGCGTAATGATCCTCGGCGGAGACGGCTTTTGCGGCTGGCCCACGGCCCTGCATTTGTCAGCAAACGGTTGGGACGTGATGATCGTCGACAACCTCAGCCGGCGGAACATCGACAACGAGTTGGGGGTACAGTCCTTGACCCCCATCACCTCGATCCATGATCGCATCAAGGCATGGCACGAGGTTTCAGGTCACACGATCGCGTTTGAAAACCTGACGATCGGCAAGGATTTCGAACGGCTGGTCAGCCTTTTGAGAGACTGGAAGCCGGACAGCATCGTCCATTTCGCCGAACAGCGGGCCGCGCCCTATTCGATGAAATCGGCGCGACACAAGATCTATACAGTCGACAATAATCTGAACGCTACCAGCCACCTGCTGGCGGCCATGGTTGAAAGCGGACACGATATCCATCTGGCGCACCTCGGCACCATGGGCGTCTATGGCTATACGACCGCAGGGCTGAAAATCCCCGAGGGCTATCTGACCGTCACGGTCGATACCGATTTCGGGCCGACCGAGCAGGAAATCCTGTTCCCGCCAAACCCCGGCAGCATCTATCACATGACCAAGACGCAGGATGCGCTGCTGTTCCAGTTCTATGCCAAGAACGATCATCTTCGCATTACCGACCTGCATCAGGGCATTGTCTGGGGAGCCCAGACCGAACAGACCAAGCTGGACGAGCGACTGGTCAACCGCTTCGACTATGATGGCGACTATGGCACAGTCCTGAACCGTTTCCTGATGCAGGCGGCGGTCGGCTATCCTCTGACGGTCCACGGATCGGGCGGCCAGACGCGGGCCTTTATCCATATTCAGGACACGGTGCGCTGTGTTGAACTGGCGCTGGACAGCCCGCCGCAAAAGGGCGAGCGCGTCAAAATCCTCAACCAGATGACCGAAAGCCACCGCGTGCGCGATCTGGCCCAAATGGTCGCCGGTATGACCGGTGTGGACATCGCCAACCTGCCCAATCCGCGTCAGGAAGCCGATGAAAACGAACTGGTCGTCACCAATGACGGCTTCCGGGCATTAGGACTGAACCCCATCACGCTCGAATCGGGCTTAATGAACGAAGTGACCGGCATTGCCCGCCGCTATGCCGACCGCTGTGACCTTACGAAAATCCCTTGCGTTTCTGCATGGAACAACAGCCGCGCACAGGCGCTGCACCACCAGAGCTGAGCCTTGGCCTCCAAGAAAGTTGCGCGCGAAACCATGAGAACGCCTTCCTCTCCTTCCCTGCTGATCTTTGGCGGCGGCTATCTCGGCGAAGCTGTGGCACAGGCCGCCAGCGCCAAGGGATGGGACGTTGCCGTCACATCGCGCCAGCCGGATCGCAGGGCCACTTTCGAGGCGCGTGGCTGGAAACCTGTCGATCCCGAAAATCCGGATGATCTGGCCAGAGCTGGTATGGCCGCAACCGCCATTTTGGTCACCGCCCCGCCCGACGCCAAAGGCTGTCCGGCTTTTCGCGCCCTGTCTGCCCTGCCCACGGGCGAGGCATGGCCGGACTGGATCGGCTATATCTCCTCGACCAGCGTCTATGGCGATCGCGCGGGAGGCTGGGCGTTCGAGGGGGATGCCCTGAATGCCGCCACCCTCGAAGGAGCGCGACGCGCCAAGGCCGAGCGCGACTGGCTGGATACCGGACACGGCATGGGTTTGACGGTGCAGATTTTCCGCCTGCCTGCTTTCTATGGTCCAGATCAAAACATCTTCCAGAGGCTGCGCGCCGGTAAGGCCGCCCTCGTTCGCAAGCCCGATCAGGTATTCAACCGCATCCATATCGACGATGTAATTTCCGGCCTGTTTGCCTCGATGGCGAGACCACATCCGGGCGGCATCTATAATCTGTGCGACGACACCCCTTCTCCGGCCGAGGACGTGGTTGTTTGGGCCGCCCGCAGGATCGGTATGGAACTCCCCGCCGAGGTGCCCCTGGATCATCCGTCAGTCAGCGACGGCATGCGGCGCTTTTATCGCGACAACAAGCGCGTTTCCAATGCACGGGCCAAGGCCGAACTGGGCTGGAGACCCCGCTATCCCAGCTATCGCGAAGGGCTGGAAAGCCTGATCCCGAACTTAAAATAGAAAAAGGCCGCAGCATGATGCTGCGGCCTTTGATCTTTTATCCCGCTCGCCGGTTAGAACGGCAGGATGTTGCGCTGGCGGCTATAGCTCATCGTGCCGACATTGGCGCCCAGACGCAGGCCAACGCCAGTGCGCACCGGTGCCAGAACAATCCCGTCCGCACGCTGATAGTTCACGCCCAGACCGGCAATCGCATAGGCCGATCCTTCAACGCCCGGATAGCGGCGGTAAAGCATATCGGGGTGATAAAGGCCGTAAACCAGCGTGAACACGCGGCTGGCATTGCCACCCCAGTCCCAGCCAATGGATGCGCCCTGCCAGAAGACTTCCTGCGAAGCCGACAGGTCCTTCATGTGCAACGCACCACGGCCATAGCGCAGACCGGCGACAACCGCACCGGCGGCTTCCTCGCCCGCGATATAGGCCGTCGGGGCACCGCCCTGATCGGCAAAGATACGCTCGATCGCGCCACCGATAGCCTCGGAGGCAATGCCCATCTCGCGCGAACCCGCGGCCACCAGTTCGTCAAACGTATAGGTCTGGGCGGTCTGGTCTGCCGCAATCGGATAGCTCGGATTGGCCGGTTGGCCACGCGTGGCACAGGCACCCAGGCCCACCGGAAGGGCGCTGGCGGCAGCAAGGCCCAGGCTGGTACGGATCAGTTGGCGGCGGTGCATGGTAAACTCCCATCGGCATGGCGGTTGCCCGACGTCCCGGGCGAGAAATATACCGTCACGGCCTTTTGCGGCAGACTTGGGGCTTTAGGGTTAACCAATCATTGCCATTGCAGAAAACTGGCCTGAAACCCAAAGAAAAAGGGGTCGGAAGCCTGCGCCTCCAACCCTCTGGCGGACACCTGTCGGTGACCTAATGTTTGTCGGTCTTGGACGCGACCCAGTCCATCAGCGCCAGCAACACACCCGAGGCCACAAAGGTCAGGTGGATCAGCACGCCCCACAACATGGCCGCCTCATCGACGACATAGCCGGGCTTACCGATGTTCATAAAGGACTTCAGCAAGTAGATGGCCGAGATTGCCACGATCGAGGCAATCAGCTTCATCTTCAGGCCCGAGAAATCCACGCTGCCCATCCACGGCGGGCGGTCCACATGGTTCTCGTCCAGATCCAGCTTGGAGACAAAATTCTCGTAGCCTGAATACAGAACGATCAGCAGCAGGTTCCCCGCCAGCGACAGATCCACAAGCGTCAGCAGGGCCAAAATGGCCTGATCTGCCGTCATCCGCCCTTCGCCAAAGACGAAGGCCTTGGGCAGGTAGTAGGCCACTTCCTGCACAAAGACCGACAACAGCATGATCAGGGCCAGCACCAGACCCAGATAGAAGGGGGCCATCAGCCAGCGGGCGCGGAACAGGCTGCGCTCGAACGCTGTCTCGGCCCAGGGTTTTTTCTCGGCCATCCTAGCTCCGCAGCACCGCGCCAGCCTTGGTGGCGGCGGCAACAACCTTGGCCATCAGGGCCTCGATCTCGACATCGGTCAGGGTCGCTTCGCGCGGCTGGATCTCGACCTCGATAGCGATGGACTTCTGGCCTTCCGGCACGCCCTTGCCACGATAGACGTCAAAGACGCGAACCTCGGTGATCAGCGCCTTGTCGGCCCCCGAGACGGCCTTGACCAGATCGCCTACGGCCTTGTCCTCGTCCAGCACGAAAGCAAAGTCGCGCGACAGCGGCATCAGGTTTGGCAGGTTGGCCGCACCGCGTGCCTTGCCACCTTTGCCCTTGGGTTCCGGCACATTGTCGAGGATGATTTCAAAGGCCAGCATCGGACCATCGGCATCCAGAGTCTTGAGGACCGACGGATGCAGGGCACCGAACTCGACAATGATGTTCTTGGGCCCCAGTTGCAGACGGGCCGAACGACCCGGGTGCCACCATTCGCGGTTCTGGCCCTGTACCAGTTGCAACGAGCCAACCGGCGCACCGATCAGTTCCAGCAACTCGACCAGATCGCCCTTGAGGGTGAACAGGGCATCATCGCCTGCACCTTGCCAATGACGGTCCGCATGCGGAGCCACCAGGCCGGTGATCGTGGTGCGCTGGTCTTTGGGACCATCCCCCAGATAGATCGGGCCGATTTCGAACAGTGCCGCATCGGCATGACCGCGCGCCGCATTGCGGGCAGCCGCCTCGATCAGGTTCGGCAGCGCCGATGGACGCATGCAGTCGAGGTCCGAGGCAATCGGATTTTCCAGCACCAGTTTGTCATCACCGCCACCGAACAGAACCGCCTTGGCCTGTTTGGTGAAGGACCATGTGACAGCCTCGGCATAACCCATCGAGGCCAGAGCGCGACGCGCCGTGCGCACACGCGACTGACGGGCGCTGAGGATGCCACCAGCCGTCGGTGCCACAACCGGAAGCGGCGTCGACGGCAGCGAGGCAAAGCCTTCGATGCGGGCCACTTCCTCGACCAGATCAGCCGGGCCGTGGGCATCGCGGCGCGCCGTCGGGGGCGTCACGGTCCACAAGGCACCCCGTTCGACCTTGAAGTCGAGCGCGGTCAGGATATCGGCAATACGGTCATCCGACAGGTCCATACCCGTAAGGCGCGTCACATGGGCCGGATCAAAGGCAAAACCTTCGGGGGCTGCAGGCGCTTGACCCGCCACCACGATTTCCGAGGCCTCGCCACCACACAGCTCGAGGATCAGCTTGGTGGCCAGTTCCAGACCCGGAACGACCGAATGGGTATCGACCCCACGGGCAAAGCGATATTGCGCATCCGAGTTGATGCCCAGCGAGCGGCCCGTCTGGGCGGTCACCAGCGGGGTGAACCATGCGCTTTCGACGAAGACATCGACGGTGTCGTCCGAACAGCCGGTGCTTTCGCCACCCATGACGCCACCCAGACCGATGGCGCGTGCGCCACCGTTGTCGGCGATCACACAGTCGGCAGCCTTGGGCGCATATTCCTTGCCGTCGAGTGCCAGCACGGTTTCTTCGCCCTGACCGGCGCGCACGACGATCTCGGAGCCTTCCAGCTTGGAGATGTCATAGACATGCAGCGGACGGGCGCGGTCATAGGAGATCAGATTGGTGACATCCACCAGCGCATTGATCGGACGCAGACCGATAGCCGTCAGACGTTCCTGCAGCCATTTGGGCGACGGGCCGTTCTTGACGCCACGGATCACACGACCACCAAAGGTCGGGCACAGATCAGCCGCTTCGATACGCACCGAAATGCTGGATGCACCCTTGCCGGCAACCGCTTCAATTGCAGGGGTCTTTAGCGTGCCAAGGCCAGCCGCAGCCAGATCGCGGGCAATACCGGCAACACCCAGCCAGTCGGGACGGTTCGGGGTCACTTCGAAATCGATGACCGGCTCAAGACCGAACACTTGAGCAGCGCTCGTACCGACCGCCAGATCATCCGACAGTTCCAGAATGCCGTCATTCTCGTCCGGCAGTTGCAGTTCGCCACCCGAGCACAGCATGCCGTTCGACACGATACCGCGCACCGGCTTTTCGACCAGCGTCAAGTCCAGACCCGGAACATAGGCCCCGATCGGCGCATAGATGGTGGTCAGACCGGGGCGTGCATTGGGCGCACCGCAGACGATTTCCTTCATGCCGTCGACGGTATCGACCTGACAGACCTGAAGACGGTCGGCATTGGGGTGGCGCTCGGCCGAGACGATCTTGGCCACACTGAACGCCGCCAGCTTGGCGACCGGATCATTGACCTCTTCGACCTCGAGGCCCGCCATGGTCATGGCTTCGGCCACGGCGTTCACATCCGCCGAGGTTTCAAGATGATCTTTCAGCCACGAAAGCGTGAACTTCATTGCACGCCTCCGGTCAGCACCTGCTGGATCTGGCCCAGAAAATCGGGCGTGCCGGTAAAGCCGACGCGGATGAACTGGCAGTTGATGAACTGGCAGTCCTTGAAGGCGACCGTGCCGGTGACCTTTTGCGGGCCCATGGGTTGCAGCAGCAGATTGCGGATATCGCCCTGCGCATCACCCATATTGCAGCCGTCAAAATTGCAGGCACCGATCGGCAGCAAAACAGCCGGACCTTCGATCATGCAGTTGCGGAAGGTCTTGCCCTCGATGGCGTTCTCGCCACGACGCGCAGCCTCGATAGCCAGAGCCGGAAGCCAGATGTTGATGCCCTCGAATTCAGGGCCTGCACCGATAGCGGCAATAGTGATGTCGGTATTGTCAGTCATAATCTGTACCTCAGCTCAGGCCCGAGGCCGGATTGGAAGCTTGGAAAGCGTTAAAGCCGTAATGGGCCAGCCAGCGGGTATCGGCATCGAACATCGGACGCAGGTCCGAGACGCCGTATTTCAGCATGGCCAGACGATCCACGCCCATGCCGAAGGCAAAGCCCTGATACTCATCGGGGTCCAGACCGCAGGCGATCAGCACGTTTGGATGAACCATGCCGCAGCCCAGAATCTCCAGCCAGTCCTCGCCGGTATTCAGTACCAGCTTGCCACCCGAACGATCGCAGCGGATGTCCATTTCAGCCGACGGTTCGGTGAACGGGAAGTGGTGCGGGCGGAAGCGGGCCTGCACATCGTCCAGTTCGAAGAAGCGCGCCATAAAGGTTTCCAGCGTCGTCTTCAGGTGACCCATATTGACGTCGCGATCGATGACCAGACCTTCGATCTGGTGGAACATCGGCGTGTGGGTGGCGTCCGAATCCTTACGGAAGGTACGGCCCGGCGCGATGATACGGATCGGCGGTTTTTGCGACATCATCGTGCGCACCTGAACCGGCGATGTGTGGGTGCGCAGAACCTTGCGCTCGCCCGTCTCGGCATCCGGCTTCAGGAAGAAGGTGTCGTGCATTTCACGCGCGGGATGCTTCGGCGGGAAGTTCAGCGCGGTGAAATTATGGAAGTCGTCCTCGATGTCCGGACCTTCGGCCACGGCAAAGCCCATCTCGGCAAAGATGGCGATCATCTCGTCCATCACCTGCATGGTGGGATGGACCCCGCCCTTGCGGCGCGGGCGCGACGGCAGGGTCAGGTCCACACGCTCGGCCAGCAGGCGGGCGTTCAGCTCTGAGGCTTCCAGATCGGCCTTGCGGGCATTGAGCGCCGTGGTCACACGGTCACGCAGGCCATTCAGCACCGGACCGCGCTCGCGGCGCTCGTCGGGGCTAAGCTGGCCCATGCCTTTCAGCAGGAGTGAAATGGAGCCGGACTTGCCGAGGGCGCTAACGCGCACCTCTTCAAGGGCAGCGACAGTCTCTGCCGCGCCAATGGCGTTGATGAGTTCGGTTTCGAGTTGGGCGAGATCGGTCATTTGTGCTGTGCTTTATCGGGCCTACGCCCGTTCGTCACGCTTTTAGCAGAGACTGCGACGCAGAGGGGCAGCCTAGATGCAAAAACGCCCGCTCCGGTGACCGGAACGGGCGCTTTTTGTTCGGATCGAACTGTCTCTCAGGCCAAAATCTTAGGCGAGAGCAGCGCGGACCTTGTCAGCGATGGCTTTGAAGCCAGCTTCGTCGGCAGCGATAGCCGCCAGAACCTTACGGTCGAGTACGATGCCAGCCTTGTCCAGGCCGTGCACGAACTGCGAGTAGGTGAAGCCTTCAATGCGGGCAGCAGCGTTGATGCGCTGGATCCACAGAGCGCGGAAGCTACGCTTTTTGTTGCGACGGTCGCGGTAGGCGTATTGACCAGCACGGTCAACGGCAGCCTTGGCGGTGCGGATGGTATTCTTGCGACGGCCGTAGAAGCCCTTGGCTTGCTTCAGGACCTTCTTGTGCTTGGCGTGGGACGTAACGCCCCGAGTGACGCGAGCCATATTGTTTTCCCTTTTGGGGGGCCCTTAGCGCCTCAACCTTCGATAAGAAGGGGGGCAGCTAACGGGCTGGAGTTCAAATTCAGATGCGAGAAGTAGAAAGAGAGTTGCGTGCGCCGATTAGGCGTACGGCATGTAGCTCTTGATCTTCTTGGCGTCGGCGTCGGCCATAACCTTGGTACCGCGGTTTTGGCGAATGTACTTCGACTTGTGGCTGATCAGACGGTGACGCTTACCAGCGACGCCCGACTTAACCTTGCCAGTGGCAGTGAATTTGAAGCGCTTCTTGGCGCCCGACTTTGTCTTCAACTTCGGCATTTTAACTCTCTCTGATTGAGGGCACGCCATTTGAAAACCCTAGGGGATTTCACACAGCGTCCGTTTTCAGAACCGCCCAGGCATGCCTATTCGCCCGACGGTCCGTAGATACGAAGGGGCGGCTTTTACGCCATCCCCTTTGATAAGACAAGTGACTCAAAACCAAAGACTTGTCGGCACTCCAAAAGCAAACGCCCCGATCTGGCGATCGGGGCGTTCGTAAAACCTTGGATGTGATCTCGTCGCTTAACGCGGGGCGAGGATCATAATCATCTGGCGGCCTTCCATCTTGGGCGCGAACTCGACTTTTGCGACTTCGTCGAAGTCTGCCTGCACCTTGTGCATCAGCTTCATACCCAGTTCCGGGTGTGCCATTTCACGGCCACGGAAGCGCAGGGTCACCTTGACCTTGTCGCCCTCTTCGAAGAAGCGGCGCATGGACTTGGCCTTCACTTCGTAATCGTGGCTGTCGATGTTCGGACGCAGCTTGATTTCTTTGAGCTCGACGACCTTCTGGCGCTTGCGGGCCTCGGCCTTCTTTTTCTGCTCTTGGAAGCGATGCTTGCCGTAGTCCAGAATTTTACAAACCGGAGCGTCCGGATTGTTCACGATCTGAACCAGATCCAGACCAGCTTCTTCCGCAGCCTCCAGCGCAGCAGACAAGGGCATAATGCCTTGCTTCTCGCCGTTCTGGTCAATGAGCAGAACACGGGGGGCACGGATATCTTGGTTCATCGGCGGGCCGTCCTTAACGGGCGGCGCTTGCATGGGACGGCGAATGGGCGTCGTTTCCTTGTGTGGTCAAAAAGCTTTGCCGGAACCTCTGCGCTCCCAGAGGTGTGCCAGCGGCGCGAATATGGCGATGAAAGCCCGAAAATTCAAGCTTGCGCTGCAATCAACGTCCAGAACGCGCAAAGGTGTCGTAAAGCGCCAACACTTCCGCAAACACCTGATCGACGCTCAAGGCCGTAATCGGCGCAAACTCGCCCCGAACAGGCGCCGCGGCAAGAACGCGGCCCTTGGGTCCATAGGGTGCCTTGTGCCACCACTCGCTGGGTCCAAACAGGCCAAGGGTCGGTGTGCCGGCAGCCGCGCTGACATGCATCAGTCCGCTGTCATTGCCGACAAACAGCGTCGCCCGCTGAAGCAGGGCCGCAGAGCCCAGGATATCGCATTTGCCCACGGCATCGATACCGCGATCACCGGCCACAGCCAGTGCCGGAGCCGCCGCATCATGATCCCCCGGACCACCGACGGGCATAAAGCGCCAGCCGTCAAAGCGTGGCTCGTTCATCAGCTTTTGCGTCAGTTCGGCCCAACGGTCGGCGGGCCAGCTTCTGTCGGTTGCTGTTGAAATGGGGGCCATAGCCAAGAGGGGCGCCGGATCACTGCCGATGATGACTGCAGCATCGGCGCGGGCCTTATCGTCCAGAAATATCTCCGGCTCGGCGACTTTGGCGGCCTTCATCATATTGGAGAAGGTGACGACCTTCATCTCGCCCTTCTCCAGCTTGCGGCTATAGAGGCGGCGCTGATCGGCCTTGAGGAAAAACGACATCGCCGAACCACGCACATCGGCCACCATGGCCCAGTGCGTACCCACCGCCTGACGCCACAGGGTGCGCCAGTGACCGGACATTTTTTGCTTCTTCCAGGGGATGACCTTCACCACCTGCGGCGCGGCGCGGAACAGAGCCGCAGCAGACGGCCCGACCGCCACGGTGATTTCGGCATCGGGGATCTGGCGACCGATTTCGCGGATCGCGCCGATCGACATGATGGCGTCACCGATGCGGTCGGCACTGATGAACAGGACCTGCGGCTTTTTCTGGCTCATGGAGTCCCTGCATAGGTGTCGTAAAGCTTGATCGTCGCGGCAAAGACGGCATCCACTGTCAGGTCTTCGATAGGCGCAAACTGGCCGCGTGTGTTGTTGGATGCCACCGTCATGGTCTTGGCCCCGCGCGGCCCGTACAGCCACCATTCGGTCGGGCCGAACAGGCCCAAAGTCGGCGTGCCTGCCGCGGCCGAAACGTGCATCAGGCCACTGTCATTGCCGACAAACAAGGTGGCACGAGAAATCGCTGCCGCCGAGGCCAGAATGTCGCCCTTGCCGACAAAATCGATGCCACGATCACCGGCCGCCGCCAGAGCCGGTGCTGCCGGTGCATGGTCCCCCGGACCACCGACCAGCATAAAGCGCCAGCCGTCAAAGCGCGGTTCCGCCTTCATCTTCTCGACCAGCGCCGCCCAGCGATCGGCGGGCCAGCTCTTGCCCTTCTGGTGGGCAATGGGAGCCAGCGCGATGATGGGACCATGGCCGGAACCTCTGGCCAATTGCGGGTCAATACTAACACCCGCCTCGATACGCGCACGATTATCGAGATATATTTCCGGCTCAAGCAAGTTGGGCGCTTGTAAAAGGCGAGTAATGACCTCGACCTTGGGGCCGCCTGTTTCCAGTTTGCTGCTGTAGACGAAGCGCTTTTTCGTCGGGATCAGGAAGGTAGTGGCCGAACCGCGCGTATCAATGGCCACATCCCAACGTGTTGCACGCACGGCCTTCCACAGCTTGAGCCAGTGGCCACCGCGCTTGTCTTTATTGACTACGATGATCTTTTCAACGTTCGGCGCAGCCCGATAAAAAGGCGCGGCCATACCCGATACAACCACCGTAATACTGGCATTGGGCCATTGGCGATCGATCTCGCGGACAATGCCGGATGCGATCACGCTGTCACCAATACGGTTGGGGCTGATAAACAACACGCGTGGACGTGCGTTGGAGGCAGGGGTGGTGTTCAAATCGGTTTGGGTCACGCGGGCTTGGCCTTCACTTCACAGTCCCTCATCAGCTACCAGTTTGCTAAGCCTTGCGCGAGACACCTTGAGGACACCATGACCGACATCCAGCACCTTGCCCGCCCCGATGGCGAAACCCTCGCCTATAAACAGGTCGAAGGCGACGGCCCTATTGTGGTGTGGGTCGGCGGTTTCCGCTCGGATATGGAAGGCACCAAGGCGCTGGCGCTGGATGAAGCCGCCGAAGAAAACGGCTGGGCCTATGTGCGCTATGACCATTTCGCGCACGGCGTTTCCTCGGGTGACTGGAAACAGGCCACCATCGGCCGTTGGCGCGAGGACTGTATCGCCCTGATCGACCACCTCAACCGTCCTGTCATTCTGGTCGGATCATCGATGGGCGGCTGGGTGTCGCTGCTGGCGGCTGTCGCGCGCCCCAAGGCTGTGGCCGGTCTGGTTCTGGTCAATCCGGCGCAGGATTTTACCGAAGCCCTGATGTGGCCCACCCTGCCCGACCATATCCGTCAGGCCATTATGCGCGACGGAGAAGCCCTGATCACCGATCCGGGCCTTGGTGACTATCATCTGACGAAGAACATGTTCGACGAGGCCAGAAACTGGCTGTTACTGGACGGCCCCGTCGTGATCCCCGCCCCGACCCACATCCTGCAAGGCAAGCTGGACGAAAGCGTGCCGTGGCAGATGCAGCTACGCCTGCTGGAGAAACACGAGGGCGGCGATGTGCGTCTGGATGTCATCAAGGATGGCGACCACCGCCTGTCCAAGCCGCACGAACTGGCCCGACTGGTCGATGCGGTGGAGCAAATGAGAAAGGCCGTCGCAGCCTAAACTGCAACGGCCCCTTAAATCCGGCTTCAGTCGCTATCAGAGAATATAGCGGCTGAGGTCCACATTTCCGGTCAGTTCGCTCAGCTTTTCGCGCACCACTTCGCCAGTGAACGCGATGGCCTGACCCGACAGATCGGTGGCGTGATAGCTGGTCTCTTCCAGCACGTGTTCCAGCACAGTTTGCAGACGACGCGCGCCGATATTCTCGATGGTCGAGTTGGCAGTCACCGCCGCATCGGCCATCGCTTCCACCGCATCATCGGTAAAGGTGACGGTGACGTTCTCAGTCGCCAGCAGAGCTTGATTTTGGCGGATCAGGTTGGCTTCCGGCTCGGTCAGGATGCGCTTGAAATCATCGCGGGTCAGCGCCTTCAACTCCACACGGATCGGCAAGCGACCTTGCAGTTCCGGCAACAGGTCCGACGGCTTGGCCACATGGAAAGCCCCCGAGGCGATAAACAGCACATGGTCGGTTTTAACCGGACCATATTTGGTCGAAACCGTCGTGCCCTCGATCAGCGGCAGCAGGTCACGCTGCACACCTTCGCGCGAAACATCGGCCCCGCCACGGTCCTTGCCTGCCGCGACCTTGTCGATTTCATCAAGGAAGACGATGCCTTCGTTTTCGGCCAGAGACACCGCCTCGCGGGTCAGGCTGTCCTGATCCAGCAGCTTGTCGCCTTCCTCGGAGATCAGCGGCTGGGTCGCGTCTTTCACGGTCATTCGTACGCTCTTGGTGCGACCGCCGCCCAGTTTACCCAGCATGTCCGTCAGGTTGAGAATGCCGACATTGCCACCAGGCATGTCCATGCCCTGTAACGGCGAGGCATTATCGGCCAGCGTCAGCTCGACTTCCTTGTCGTCCAGTTCGCCCGCGCGCAGCTTCTTGCGGAAGGCATCGCGGGTCGGCTGGCCCGAACCCGGCCCGACCAGCGCATCCAGCAGCCGCTCTTCGGCCGCCGCCTCGGCCTTGGCCTGAACCTCGACGCGGCGCTTTTCGCGCACCATGCCGATGGCGGCCTCCACCAGATCGCGCATGATCTGGTCCACGTCGCGGCCCACATAGCCGACCTCGGTAAATTTGGTGGCCTCGACCTTGAGGAAGGGCGAGCCGGCCAGCTTGGCCAGACGACGCGCAATCTCGGTCTTGCCCACGCCCGTCGGGCCGATCATCAGGATGTTTTTCGGCGTCACCTCGTCGCGCAGGTCATCGCCCACACGCTTGCGGCGCCAACGGTTACGCAAGGCCACGGCCACAGCCCGCTTGGCGTCCTGCTGACCGACAATATAGCGGTCCAGCTCCGATACGATTTCGCGTGGCGATAGATCAGTCATTTTACTCTTTGCCTCCAAGGGCACTAACGTTCGCCGCGCGGCGGCTCACTCCTTGAGCGCCCTTTCAGGCGCGGCAAGCTTCAACCTTCAAGACTCTCGATGGTGAGGTTGCCGTTGGTAAATACATCGATGCTGGCGGCGATCTTCATGGCCTTGCGGGCGATGGCCTCGGCATCCAGCGGCGTGTCTTCGTCGATCAGGGCGAGCGCAGCCGACAGCGCATAGTTACCGCCCGAACCGACAGCGGCTACGCCCTGTTCCGGCTCCAGCACATCACCCACACCGGTCACGGTCAGGATGGTGTTCTTGTCGGCCACCAGAAGCATGGCTTCCAGCTTGCGAAGATAACGGTCCGTGCGCCAGTCCTTGGCCAGATCCACACAGGCGCGGGCCAACTGGTCCGGATACTGTTCCAGCTTGGCCTCCAGACGCTCGATCAGGGTCAGGGCGTCGGCGGTCGCACCGGCGAAACCGGCAATCACCTTGCCACCGGCCAGTTTGCGCACCTTGCGCGCCGAGCCTTTGACAATGGTGTTGCCCATCGAGACCTGACCGTCACCGGCGATGATGGTCTGGCCATTCTTGCGCACAGCCAGAATAGTGGTGCCGTGCCAGTCGGGGAATGAGGGAGCGTGCTGCGTCATAAACCGGATGTGGCGAGCGTCGCGCTTTACCGCAAGCGCCAAGCGGCTTTGAAAATGCTACAGCGACACAATGAACCAGACACCTGTCCGCTTTGCCGACGATGAAGTCGAACGCTATGCCCGCCACCTGATCCTGTCCGAAGTGGGCGGACCGGGCCAGCAGGCTCTGAAAAAGGCGCGGGTACTGGTGGTCGGGATGGGCGGTATCGGCAATCCGGCGGCGCTCTATCTGGCGGCGGCAGGCGTCGGCACATTGGGCCTGATCGACGACGATGTGGTGTCGCTATCGAACCTACAAAGACAGGTGATCTTTGGCTCCGACGATATCGGCAAGCCCAAGATCGAAGCGGCCAAGGCTCGCCTGAATGCCCTTAACCCTCATACGTCGGTCGAGATGTTCAACCAGCGCATTACGCCGGACAATGCCCGTGACTTGATCCGCCAATATGATGTGGTTCTGGACGGCACCGACGATTTCGACACCCGCTTCTGCGTCAATGCCGCCTGCGTGGCCGATTACAAGCCGCTGGTGTCAGGTGCCCTTGGCCGCTGGACCGGTCAGGTTGGGGTCTTTACCGGCCAGCCCTGCTATCAGTGCCTTGTGCCCGAAGTCCCGCCCGAGGCCGAAACCTGCGCCCGTGTCGGTATTATAGGTGCCCTTGCCGGTGTCATCGGCACCATGACAGCGCTGGAAGCCCTCAAGGTCATCACCGGCGCAGGCCAGCCGCTGGAAAGCCGCCTTCTGATCTATGACGGCCTTGCCGCCACCACGCGTGTCGCCAAACTGGCCGCCGATCCGCAATGTCCGGTGTGCGGCGGCCATTAAGCCTTACAGCATGGCCGGAATGACGCGATCAGGCGGTCTGTGGCCGTTCTGGTAGGTCATGATGTTGGCGATCACGCGGTCGCCCATATCCTGACGGGCCTCGATCGTGGCCGAGCCGAGATGCGGCAGCAGCACCACATTGGGCAGGCCGATCAGACCGGGATGCACCACAGGTTCCTGTTCGAACACATCCAGACCGACACCGAAGAGCGCCTTTGATTTCAGGGCTTCGGCCAGAGCTTCCTCGTCGATCAGTTCGCCACGGGCCGTGTTGATGACAATGGCATGGGGCTGCAGCAGGGTCAGGCGCTGGGCCGACAGCAGGTGATGAGTGTCTTTGGTCGCCGGACAGTTCAGGCTGATGACGTCCATCCGCGCCAGCATCTGGTCCAGATCATCCCACCATGTCGCGCCCAGTTCTTCGGCCAGCATGTCGGGAATAGGTTTGCGGTTATGATAGTGGACCTGCATGCCAAACGCCTTGGCGCGGCGGGCCAGTGCCTGACCGATGCGGCCCATGCCGACAATGCCCAGACGCTTGCCATACAGTTTGCGCCCGCACATCCATGTCGGGGTCCAGCCCTTGAACTGGCCATTGGTGACCACATTGGCCCCCTCGACGACACGGCGGCTGACCGACAGGATCAGCGACATGGCGATGTCGGCAGTATCTTCGGTCAGAACCCCCGGCGTGTTGGAGACAATAATCTTTCGCGCCGCTGCCGCATCGACATCAATATGGTCGATACCAGCCCCGAAATTG
>NZ_JAVXCU010000025.1:0-1081 GCF_036659295.1 Brevundimonas sp.
CTTCGCCAGAGGAAGGTAACGCAACGGAAAGTTTCAATGATACGCCAAAGCGCCCTGTTCGACCGTCGCCGCCTGCTTTTGGGAGCGGGAGCTCTTGGTTTGGTTCCCGCCTTAAGCGCCTGTAACGCATCGCTTAATCCTGATGGCATCGAGGTTCGGGGCATAGATCGCCTGCCGATGACGCAGGATGTTCTGAACCGCTTTGTCGCTCAGGGACGGTTGCCCGGACTATGCGCGGGCGTGCAATTTCCTGATGGCAGCAAGGCATTTGTGCAGGCCGGAACGCTCGATTTCGGCTCTTTCACGCGCGTAGATCGCGACACGCTGTTCCGAATCTATTCGATGACCAAGCTGATTACCGGCGCTGCGACCGCTCTTTTGATCGAGGAAGGCAAGTTCGGGCTGGATACGCCCGTCGCCGACATCATTCCCGAATTTGCCGACCTGAAGGTTGCTACCAATCCGGCCCGCAACCTGAACGCCCGCAAGGCGCAGAAAACGATGACCATCCGTCATCTGCTGACCCACACATCGGGCTTTACCTATGCCCATGCCGGCAATAATGTCGTGCAACGCGCCTATGGTCGCGAAGGCATTGCTATGGCCACCAGTGCGACCAGAGGCTCAACCCCGCCGCCAGCGACGTATGACGAACTGGTCGAGCGTCTGGCCAAGATTCCGCTGATGTTCGAACCGGGCACACGCTACGAGTACGGCGTATCGGTCGATGTTCTGGCGATCGTCATCGAGCGTACATCCGGCATGTCCTATGCCGATTTTGTGCAAAGGCGCATCCTTGATCCGTTGTCGATGCAAGACACGATCTGGAGCCTGCGCGATGGTGATGCCGACCGTCTGGCCGCCATATACAATTACGGTGCCAACGGCACCGGCCCGCGCCGCCCTGTTGCCGAGGCTTCGGCCGAGGTACTCAGCCGCCCTGTTACCCTGCATCTGGCAGGATCGGGCCTGCTGTCCAAGGCTTCGGACTATCTCGACTTCATTGGCATGCTGCTGAATGACGGCTCGGCAGGGCGTCGCCGCATTATGAAGCCGGAAACCGCGCAACTGATGCGCTCGG
>NZ_JAVXCU010000025.1:1091-33138 GCF_036659295.1 Brevundimonas sp.
GAAGGTCACAAACGCGCCGGTGAGTTCGGCTGGAGCGGCAATGCCTCGACGCAGGCGTGGATCGACCCCGCCCACGACTTCGCCGCCGTCCTGATGATGCAGGCCCTGCCCTATCGCAGCATCGATGTGCTGTCGCCCCTACGCGCCGCTATCGACGCCGATTTGGGTATCACGCGCGACTAAACCGTCTAAACCGCCGCCATCTTGCCGGACCCGAAGCGTGCGCGCACACTCACCATTCAACCCTTGGAGGTTTTGAAATGGTCGATGCGGTCAATCTGGAAGACAAGCTGGGCCAGTTTGACGAAACATGGTCACCGCGCACGGTTGCGACCTTCAATGGTCACGACATCATGGTGGCCAAGTTTCTGGGCGAGTTCGTCTGGCATTCCCATGCCGATACCGACGACCTGTTTCTGGTCCTCAAAGGAGAAGTCGATATCCGCCTGCGCGATCGCACAGTCTCACTGAAGGCCGGTGAGTTGTTCGTCGTCCCCAAGGGCGTCGAGCATCGCCCCTTCGCCAAGGAAGAGGCGCATGTGCTGCTGATCGAGCCCAGCGGAACACCCAATACCGGCGATCCCGCGACCGCAGCAGGGCGCAAGCTGATTTAAAAAAAGGCGCTGACCGGATTGGTCAGCGCCCTTTTCATTTCAATCGATGACCAAAATCACAAAGACTTGGCGAACGCTTCGATGTCTTCCGGCGTGTTCAGTGCCAGTGCCTCGGTTTCGGAGGCGATGCGCTTGGCCATGCCGGTCAGAACCTTGCCCGAGCCGATTTCGACGAAGCGGGTCACGCCACCTTCAGTCGCCATCCACTCCATGCTTTCGCGCCAGCGGACGCGGCCGGTCACTTGTTCGACCAGCAGACGACGGATGGTTTCCGGATCGATTTCCGGACGGGCGGTGATGTTGGCGATCAAGGTCGCCGACGGGGCGTGGATCGTGGCTTCGGCCAGAGCCGCCGCCATTTCGTCAGCCGCCGGTTGCATCAGCGGACAGTGGAACGGGGCAGAAACGTTCAGCGGAATGGCGCGTGCGCCCAGTTCCTTGGCCTTTTCGATAGCCAGATCAACAGCGGCCTTGTCGCCCGAAATGACGACATTGCCCTTGTTGTTGTCATTGGCGACAACGCAGACACCCACAGCCGAACCTGCCTTGGCGGCTTCTTCGGCCAGAGCCAGATCGGTTTTCGGGCCGATCAGCGACGCCATCGCGCCCTTGCCCACCGGCACAGCGCGCTGCATGGCCTGACCGCGCAGTTTCAGAAGACGGGCCGTGTCGGACAGCGAGATCGCGCCCGATGCGGCCAGAGCCGAATATTCGCCCAGCGAGTGACCGGCGACGAAATCGGCGCTCGAAACATCAAAGCCGAACTCCACCTTCAACACACGGGCCGTCGCCACCGATACGGCCATCAGCGCAGGCTGGGCGTTCTCGGTCAGGGTCAGCTGGTCCTCGGGACCGTCCTTCATCAAGGCCGACAGCTTCTGGTTCAGCGCGTCATCGACTTCGGCAAAGACTTCACGTGCACTGGCAAAGGCGTCCGACAGGGCCACGCCCATACCGACAGCCTGGCTGCCTTGACCGGGAAAGAGAAGCGCGAGGCTCATCTGCGTTTCGTCCGTATTATTGTTAAACTGGCCGCGAGGGGTAAGACAAACCCTCCCCTACGGCAAGCCGCTGTTGATAATACGGGCCGCAAACGGCCTCGCGGTTTGATCGCGGTCTAGTCCTTGATCTCGGCGGTACAGGGACGGTTATCCGGCCCCGCCGCACCGTCACAACGACGGATCGCCAGCAGGCTTTCAGTGCTTTCAGTCAGGCGGTTACGGTTGTCGTCACCCTTGGTCAGGGTAAAGGCATCGTACAACTGGCCCGTGGCCGTATAGGCGCGGAACTCCAGTTGGCGTTCCTGCACGTCGATCAACTGGTACAGCTCGGTATTCTCGGCGGCACGCACAGGCTGGGTGTCGGCGCGATCATTCAAGCCATACATCTTGGAGCCTGTGACCGAGACCACATAGACCGGACCTTGCGGCAGACCGGCATCCGAGTTGGCACGCGAGGCTTCTGCACCGGCGGGGTTCGAGACACGGCCATAGCAGTGGTCATGGCCTTGCAGCACCAGATCGATATTGCGGGCATCGAAGATCGGCTTCCATGCCGCCTTCAGCTCCTCGGTGTCTTCGGGACGTGCGCAGGTATAGATCGGCTGGTGGAACACAGCGACGTTCCACTTGGCCGTGCTGGTGGCCAGTGCATTGTCCAGCCACGCCGTCTGGCTGCCCAGACCGCCCAGATCCAGTCCCGATGTGCCGTCCAGAATGATGAAACGCACGCCCTGGAAATCGACGAAATAGGTCGTGTCTTTAACGCCCTCGGCACCATTGTCCGGCAGGGCGAACTGACGCGTCCAGTGCGGGCCAAGCACGCGCGATTCCGAACCATCCGGCAGGATGTGGTCGACATATTCGTGGTTGCCCGATGCCGGAAGCTGTTGGGTCATGGCAAAGGCACGGCCACCGGCCTCGGTCCATTCGCCCCACTCGTCGTCGTGAACCTTGACCTCGCGCTGGGCCACCAGATCACCGGCGTGCAGCACCAGCGAGGCCGGACCGGCTTCCTTGAAGGCCGAACGGATCACGCGCGAACCGATTTCCAGAATATCGTTCTGGGTGTCGCCCAGATAGATAAAGCGGAACGGCTCGAAACCGGCAGTGGCCGTGCGGAACGGTATCCACTCGCTCCAGCCATCGGACGCCTTTACGCGATACACATAGCGCGTGGACGGCTTCAGATTGTCAAAGCGCACCTGATGGTAATGGGCCGTGCCGTTCTCGTTGCTGATCGGCGAGGTATTGCCCGACACCTTGATGGCATCAAAGCCCAGCAGTGGGCCGTCGATCTCTTGCGAGATTTCGGCTTCGGCGGTCGTCTGGTCGGTGCTGGTGCGCCATGCCACAGCCGCCCCGCGCGATGCATCGGCCGCAGGTGTCAGCACGATACGGTCCGCCCAGGTCTTGGCCGCCCAGCGCCCGTTCGGTGCATGCAGCGGCGGCGGGGTCGGATCGGGGTCCGGCGGAGCCACGATCTGTGCCGAAACCGGCGTGGCGACCATCAGGCCGACAGCAGCAAGAAGAGCAAGCGAGGGCTTCATATTCTCAGTTCCCTGACGAGAAAGCGATGTCCGTCGCATAAGCCCGCTCTGCAACGCTAAAACGTGGGATTTACGACAACCCCTCACCGCTTTACCGACAGGTTTGCGACAAACCCGACGGATACGGACAAAAGCGTCAGAACAGGCCGATCAGCTCTTTTGCCGCCAACACACAAAACAGCACCGTCGCCGCCCCCAGCATCGTGTTCGACAGCCAGCCGCTGCGCCATTGCTCGGGCAGGCGCTTGCTGTTCAACAGCCACAAAAGCGTGCCCGCAAGGAAGGGCATGAACAGGCTGCCCAGCACGCCATAGGCCACGATAAGCCCGAACGGACGCTCCATAAACAACAGGGCAATCGGCGGGAATGTCAGCCACAGGGCATACAGTTTAAACGCCCGCGACTTGTCGCCGCGCTGTGCCGGATCATCGCTCTTGCCGCGCACATGGGCGACGAAATCAGCGAACATCAGGCTGACGCCTTGCCAGACGCCCAGGAGCGACGAGAAACTTGTCGCCCAGAAGCCCACCAGAAACAGGATGGAAACCGGACGCCCGAACCTGTCCTCAAGTACCGAGGAAAGGTCCAGCAGACCGCGATCCCCGCCTTGCAACGCAATCCCTGCGGCATGGAGCAGTTCGGCCCCGACGATCAGCATCGCCACCACGAACACACCCGTCACCGCATAGGCGACCTTGTTGTCCAGCCGCATCGTCGCCATCCATGACGGCCCGCGCCAGCCCTTGGCATTCAGCCAATAGCCATAGGCCGCCATAGTGATGGTGCCCCCGACCCCGCCGATCAGGCCCATAGTATAGAAGGCCGAACCTTCGGGCAGTGTCGGCCACAGCCCTGTCAGCAATCGCGGAATATCTGGGGCCACAATAAAGGCCAGTCCGATGACGGTGACAAACATCACCCCCACGGCAAAGGTCATGACCTTTTCAAACAGTCCATAGCCGCCGAACCAGACAAAGGTCAGTCCAGCCAGACCGCTGAGAACACCCCAGACCTTCAGGTCCAGAACCGGAAACAGCGCCGCCAGAGGCAGTGCCGACGAGGTCATGGCGGCGGCCCCGTACACAAAGCCCCAGATCACGACATAGATACCGAAATACAGCCCCGCCCAGTTCACGCGCGAGCCAAACAGCCCCTTGCCCAGACTGGACCAGCCGTCAAAAATCGTCTTCTCGCCCGCCAGCGTCCAGCGCCCCACCGCCTCGGCCAGCGCAATCTTGAGCAGGGTGCCAATGATCGCCGCCCACAGCAGGGCGTAACCGAATTTCGAACCCGCGATCAGGGTGGCGACCAGATCGCCCGCCCCTACGCCCGTCGCCGCAACCACAATCCCCGGCCCGATCAGCGACCATTTGGTGCGCGCAGGACGCTCGCTCTTCTGCTCTTTCAACGCCAAGCTTCCGCCTCCCGACAGTTCCCCAAACGAAAACAGGGGTAATTTGCACACGAAATAAAGCCCCGCTGGAACCTACCGGTACATGCCGGAGCTTTTATTCGAGAGCACCACGCGCGCCCTAAGACCGCTCTTGCCCCCTAAAACCGCTCTTGGATTGAAGTCATGACCAGTGAAACTCGCCGCGACCCACTCGCCGACCATCTGCTGACGCCCGAAAATTGCGCCTTTATCATCATCGACTACCAGCCGATCCAGGTGTCCTCGATCCGCTCGATCGACAAGAAGGAACTGGTGTTCAACATCGTCAGCACCGCCAAGGCTGCGGTCAATTACAATCTGCCGATTGTTCATTCGACGGTGAACGTCCAGACCGGTTTCAACAAGCCGCCCATTCAGGAAATTCAGGACGTTCTCGGCCATTTGCCGACCATTGACCGCACCACCATCAACAGTTGGGAGGATGTCGAGTTCAAGGCCGCCGTTAAGGCGACCGGCCGCAAAAAGCTGGTTATGACAGCGCTGTGGACGGAAGCCTGCCTTGCCTTCCCTGCTCTGGACGCTCTCAAGGAAGGTTACGAGGTCTATGTGGTTGCCGATGCCGTCGGCGGCACCTCTCTGGCGGCCCACGAAGCGGCTCTGCGCCGCATCGAACAGGCCGGTGGCCAACTGATCAGCAAGACCCAACTCTATTGCGAACTGCAACGTGACTGGAACCGCACCGATACCGTACCGGGCTTCATGCATGTGTTTGCAAACTGGGACGGCACCAATCCCGAGAAAGACTTCAAGGACTAACCACCTTTGTAGCCCGTCCGGCAGCCCCGCTTCTGTGCAATCAGGGGTGGGGTACCTGCCTAGATAGCCATTATAACTCGCCCGCCTGTCCGGTGAGGGCCAGCATCCTTGCCCTTTCGGCGCTTTTCGCCTATACGCCCCACCTTTCCAGGGCTTCGGTCCTGTCGTGGAATGTCAAAGGGTCGGGAAACTCCCGTCCGCCACTGCAGGAGCCATCGTAGACGAACTACCCGGTTCGCCTGCGCCGATGTCCACCAAGGGAGAACACCGCATGGCTCTATACGAGCACACGGTCATGACGCGCCAAGATATCTCGGCGCAACAGGCCGAAGCGCTGAACGACACCATCAAGGCTCTGATCGAAGAAGGCGGCGGTTCCGTTGCAAAGATCGAGTACTGGGGTCTGCGCAACCTTACCTACCGCGTGAAGAAGAACCGCAAGGCTCACTATTCCCTGCTCGCCGTTGACGCACCTCCGGCTGCTATGGCCGAAGTCGAGCGCCAACTGTCGATCAACGAAGACGTGCTGCGTTGGCTGACCATCCGCGTCGAAGAGCTCGACCTGGAACTGTCGCCGCTGCTGGCTCGCCGCGAACGCGAACGCGATCGTAGCGCTCCTAGCAACCGCAACGACGACGCTGCGGCTTCGGAATAAGGAACCGGATATATGACCGATACCAAAGCTCCGATCCCGGGCGCTCCGGCTGGCTCCGGCCCGGCCCGTCGTCCGTTCTATCGTCGCCGCAAGGTTTGCCCGTTCTCGGGTGCCAACGCGCCGAAGATTGACTACAAAGACGTGAAGCTGCTGCAGCGTTACGTTTCCGAACGCGGCAAGATCGTGCCTTCGCGCATCACCGCCGTTTCCGCCAAGAAGCAACGCGAACTGGCCAAGGCCATCAAGCGCGCTCGCTACCTGGCTCTGCTGCCGTACGTGGTGAAGTAAGATGAAGGTCGTTCTGCTTGAACGCGTCGAGAACCTCGGCGCCATCGGCGACGTCGTCACCGTTAAGGACGGCTTCGCTCGTAACTTCCTGCTGCCGCGCGACAAGGCTCGCCGCGCGACCGAGAAGAACCTGAAGGCCTTCGAAATCGAACGTGCTGCTATTGAAGCACGTAACGACAAGAACAAGGCTGACGCTCAAGTCATCGCTGACAAGATCGATGGCGAAACCTACGTCATGATCCGTCAAGCTGGCGAAACCGGCCAACTGTACGGTTCGGTCGCTGGTCGCGACGTGGCTGAAGTCGTCCGCGCTTCGGGTGCAAACGTCACCCGTTCGCAGGTCGTTCTGAACACCGCCATCAAGACCCTGGGCGTACACGAAGTGCTGGTTCGCCTGCACGCTGAAGTGTCGGCCACCGTCAAGATGAACATCGCACGTTCGGCTGAAGAAGCCGAGCGTCAAGCGAAGGGCGAGGATGTCATCCGCGCTCAGTTCAACGAAGAGCGTGATGCTGCTGAACAAGCTGCTCAAGAGCTCATCGAAGGCGGCGCAGGCCAACAAGAAGATTTCGGCGACGAAGCGTAAGCTTCCTCACCGGACTTCAAGGATCAGGGCATCAGCTTCGGCTGGTGCCCTTTTTCTTTGCCTGCAATCTTTAGATTTTCTTCATGTACCTATAAATATTCTCGGTATGCGAATGGCTTTTTTGCGGCGCAATATGGGGGCCTCAGCTTAGCGGACGGACAGCTCAACGCCCTTCTGCCTGCTGCGCCCTCTGCTCCGGTCGATGCCATTCCCTCAGCGTTGCCCTGTGCAGGGGCGGAAAATCACAAGGGGGAATACATGATCCGACGGATGAAATCGCACGACACTCTCCGGCTTAACCGCTGTTGGCACCCGCCGGTGCTCTGCGCGTCTCTCCCCTCCTGACAGCATGCGTGCCTCCCCCGCTCCGGCGGCGCGCAGGCACGGTTTCCAAGATTTCCCGTATGTCTTCCGGCCTCATTGAACCCGGCCAGAACTTCGACACTGCCACAGAAAGTTTTATCGTGAAGATCCGTACTTTCACTTCCCGCGCGGCACTGTTTGCCGCTGCATCCGGCTCCGCCCTGTTGATGGCTGGCGCCGTTCAAGCCCAGAGCAATGACCAGACCACAGCCGTTGACGATATTGTTGTCACCGGCACCCGTGTCGCCAACCGCTCGCGTCTTGATACGGTTGCGCCTATCGATGTGGTGACCGCCGAAACCCTCGAACAGCGCGGCTCGACCGAATTGGCCGCCCAATTGGCTGCCAGTGTTCCGGCCCTGAACTTCCCGCGCCCTTCGGCCACCGATGGCACTGACTCCATCCGTCCGGCCACCCTGCGTGGTCAGGGACCGGACCAGACACTGGTTCTGGTCAATGGTGTACGTCGTCACCAGACAGCCCTTGTGAACCTGAACGGTTCGGTTGGCCGTGGCTCCTCGGCTGTGGATCTAAACGCCATCCCGTCCTCGGCGGTTGATCGTATCGAGGTCCTGCGTGACGGCGCAGCCGCCCAATATGGCTCGGACGCCATTGCCGGTGTGCTGAACCTGCGCCTGCGCGAAGCCCGCGAGGGCGGCGGTGCGAATGTGACCTACGGCCAGTACATCACCGACTTTACCGGCTTTTATGGCCGTGATGACAAAATCCGCGACGGCGACACCCTGACCGTTTCCGGCTGGCAGGGCTTTGCCCTTGGCGAAGAAGGCTTCCTGACCGCCTCGGTGGAATACCGCGATCGCGATCGCACCAACCGCTCGGATATCAACCCGACGCTGGGCCGCATCACCGGTGGCCAAGGCGATGCACAGGTTGAAGACCTGTCGGCCTATCTGAACGCAGGCTTGCCTCTGGCCGACGGCTGGGAAGCCTATGGCTGGGCCGGCTATCAAAAGCGTGACGCCTCGGCGGCCGCCTTCTATCGCACCCCGACCGATAATACCCAGAACCCCGATTATGGTTCGGGCCGCAAATATCCTGACGGCTACCTGCCCTATATCCTGACCGAGACCACCGACTGGACCGCAGCGGGCGGTATTCGCGGCAATGTTGGCGAATGGGGCGTGGACATCAATCTCGGCTACGGGGTCAACAAGATCGAGTTCGGTGCCGAAAACACCATGAACCCGACCTATGGCCTGAATGGCCCGACCAGCTTCGATGCCGGTTCGCTGGAATACAGCCAACTGGTGCTGGGCGTGGATGCCAGCCGTGAATATGATCTGGGCTGGCACGGGCCGCTGAACGTGGCCGTAGGCCTTGAGGCCCGCCGCGAGAACTACCAAATCGGCGCTGGCGAAGAGGCCTCCTATGCCCGTGGCCCCATCCTTGTGGCAGGTGGCAACACCCTGACCTTCGGTTCGCGCGGCTTTACCGGCTTTACCCCGAATAACGAGGTGGACGAGGATCGCAGCAATGTCGGCGTCTATCTGGACCTCGAAGGTGAAGTGATCGACGGCCTGACCCTGTCGGGTGCCGTGCGCTATGAAAACTATTCGGACTTCGGCGACAATGTCTCGGGCAAGTTTGCTGCCCGTTACGACTTCAATCCGCACTTTGCCATCCGTGGTGCCGTATCGACCGGCTTCCGCGCGCCGAGCCTGCAACAGCAATATTACACCCAGACCTCGGTCCTCTATATCAGCAACGTCCCCTACGAGACCGGCACCTATCCGTCGGTCAGCGAAGTGGGTCTGGCCCTCGGCGGCACCGATCTTCAAGCCGAGGAATCGGTCAACTACTCGCTGGGTTTTGTAGCGCGTAACGGCCCGTTCGAGTTCACCGCCGATGCCTATCGCATCGACATCTCGGATCGCATCATCCTGTCGGAAACCCTGACGGGCAGCGCCACCGCTGCTGTGGGCACCAATGCCCGCACCATCTTTGACCTGCTGGCGCCCTATGGTGCCTCGGCCGCCCGCTTCTTCATCAATGGCGTGGATACCGAAACCACAGGTCTGGATGTGGTCGCCCGCTATCGTGCGCAAACCTCCGCCGGCCACCGTCTGGACTTCACGCTGGCCGGTAACGTCAACGACTTCAAAGTCACCAAGACGCCTGTGACCGAAAGCGGCGTCCTGCCGGTTCCGACCACTCTGTTCGGGCGTCAGGCTGTGTATCGCTTCCAGGAAGGTACCCCGCCGTGGAAGGTCGTGTTCCAGACCGACTGGGAGGCCGAGAAACTGGGCGGCACCTTGCGTGTCAGCGGCTATGGCGATGTGCTGGCCGCAGGGGCAACCGAAGCCACCGACCTGCAACTGGGCGATGCTCTGGTTGTCGATGCCGAGGCCCGTTACCGCTTTACCGACAAAGTAACGCTGGCCATTGGTGCCGACAATATTCTGGACCAGTACCCGCGCCAGAGCCTGCGCGAGAACAACACCACGGGGGCCTTCCCGTTCTCGAACTTCTCGCCCTATGGCTTCAACGGCCGCTATGTTTACGGGCGTATCAGCTTGAAGTGGTAAGCCACTGATCGTGCAATGGTTTGGAGGCGGACGTATTTTACGTCCGCCTTTTTCCTTATTCAGACCCCGTTCAGGCGCTAGAACTAGGATCAAAGCTTGGATACATAACGTCCGCGTGCCGATTTTCTCCGGAGCCCCCAGCCGCCATGAAATCAAACCTGTCCTCAATGGCAGCCATCGGCCTTTGTGCCGCCCTGACCGTTTCAGCTGTGGCCACTCCGGCTCTGGCACAGGCCCAGATGACTGTGGCCCAGTTTCTGGAAGCCGGTCGGGACATTCCGCGTAACCGCGCTGCCGCCATGCTGCGTTCCGATACGCGCCGCCTGGTCCGCGTTGCGACCGGTGCCGTCAGTCAGGTGAAATCAGAACAGGCCGCTGCCGAGCGCGCCGGTCGCCGCCCCAACCACTGCATCCCTTCGTCGGGCACGGGTATCACCCCTGAAACTCTGGTTGCCCGCTTTGAAGGCATGCCCGCCACCCGCCGCAATGTTACGGTGACACAGGCGGTGCGTGACTGGATGAGCGAACGCTATCCCTGCCGCGCCTAGAATCGTCTAAGCGTCATCCCCAGACTTCACAGGGTGTGGATAACCTCACCGCTGGATAAGCTTCTTTCTACGGGTCTCCATCATCCCATGATGGAGGCCATTCTGTTTTTATCGGTACCATGAACGCGCTCGCTCCAATGCCCTACGACCAAGGTTCCAATGTCAATGTGACGGCCATGCCGCACAATCTGGAAGCGGAACAAGCACTGCTCGGGGCATTGATGTTCGACAATGGCGTGTTCGAGCGCCTCAGCGACCGCCTGCGCGACGTCCATTTTTACGAGCCCTTTCACCAGCGTCTGTTCAAGGCCATCGAAGAGCACATCCGTCAGGGTCTGCTGGCCGAACCGACCATTTTGATGGAGCGCTTCAAGCAAGATCCGGCCTTTGCCGAGTTCGGTGGCCTGCGCTACCTCGCCGATCTTGTGGACCGCGCCCCGCCCGCCGCCAATGCGCCGGACTATGCGCGCGTCATCTATGATCTGGCCCTGCGCCGCGAACTGATCCGCATCGGCGGCCAGATCGCCAAGGACGCGCCCGATCCCGAACGCGCCGCCGAAGACCAGATAGAACAGGCCGAACAGACCCTGTATTCGCTGGCCGAAACCGGCAAGCCGTCCTCGGGCTTTGTGGCCTTCTCGCACGCCATCGCCGGTGCCGTGGAAATGGCGGGCGAAGCCTATCAGCGTGAAGGCAAGCTGGCAGGCCTCGCCACCCGTCTTGATGATCTTGACCAAAAGCTGGGTGGCCTGCACCCCTCCGACTTGCTGATCCTTGCCGGTCGTCCGTCGATGGGTAAGACCGCACTTGCCACCAACATCGCCTTTAACGTCGCGCGCAACTACAAGTGGGAGCCCACCCCCGATGGCGGTCGCAAGACCGTGGACGGCGGCGTCGTGGCCTTCTACTCGCTGGAAATGAGCGCCGAACAGTTGGCCATGCGTATTCTGGCCGATGCGTCGGGGGTGTCCTCGGACAAGCTGCGTAAGGGCGAGATCGACGCTTCGGACTTTGGCAAGCTGCGCGATGCCGCCATCGAAATCGGCGAGAGCCCGCTCTATATCGATGCGACCGGTGGCCTCTCCATGGCCAAGCTGGCCGCCCGTGCGCGCCGTCTTGCCCGTATGGATCACGGCCTTGACCTCATCGTGGTCGACTACCTCCAGCTTGTGACGGTGGGCGAAGGCAGCAGCCAGAAGAACCGCGTGCAGGAAGTGTCGGAAATCACCGGCGGCCTGAAGGCGCTGGCTAAGGAACTGAACGTTCCCATCATCGCCCTGTCGCAGTTGTCGCGTCAGGTCGAACAACGCGAGGACAAACGTCCGCAACTGTCCGACCTTCGTGAATCCGGCTCGATCGAGCAAGACGCCGACTGCGTGATGTTCGTTTACCGCGAGAGCTATTATCTGGGCCGCGCCGAACCGCGCGAAGGCTCCGAAGAACACCTGAAGTGGCAGGAAGACATGGACCGCCTGCAGCATCAGGCCGAAGTGGTCATCGGCAAGCAGCGTCACGGCCCGATCGGCATCGTGAAACTGGCCTTCGATTCCAACACCACCCGCTTTGGCAATCTGGCGCAGGATGGCCGCTATGGCAGCGCCTATGCGGATATTCCCGAATAAGGAAAATCCTTCCGCAAATGGGCTGGCAGGAACAGGTTCAGGGGCGTAAACATCCCCGCTATGACCTCCCTGCCCGCTTCCCTTACCGTTGATCTTGGCGCTCTGGCGCGTAATTTCCACACCCTTCAGGAGGTGACGGGCCGTCCCGTCAATCCGGTTGTGAAGGCTGACGGCTATGGCCTCGGAGCCGTCGCGGTCGCCAAACGCCTGATGGCCGAGGGCGCGCGCACCTTCTTTGTCGCGCGTGCTGCCGAAGGGGTTCTGCTGCGCGAAGGTCTTGGGGCCGAGCCAACCATCTATGTGCTGGACGGGGCCCACGGCGAGAACATCCCGCTGATCCGCGCCTCCAATCTGCGCCCTGTGCTGAACCAGCCTGTACAGCTTGAAAACTGGCTGTCCTCGGGTGGCGGTGCCTGTGGTCTGCAAATCGACACGGCGATGAATCGCCTCGGTTATCGCGTCGAGAATGCGCCAGAACCGTTTGCGGGTCTGGAGCTGGTGATGACTCACCTCGCCTGCGCCGACGAGCCGTCAAACCCGCTGAACCGCCAGCAACGCGACGCCTATGCCGGTGTGGTCGAAAAATACCCCGGCGTGACCCGTAGCTTTGCCAATTCCGGCGGCTGCTTCCTTGGTCCTGACTTTGCCTTTGACGTCGTGCGTCCCGGTATCTGCCTTTACGGCAGCGGGCCGGAAGGCAAGCCGCACGACAAGATCGCCCCTGTCGCCACGCTGAACGCCCAGATCATGCAGGTGCGTGATGTGCCGGTCGGCGAAACCGTCGGCTATTCGCAAGGCTTCCGCCCCGAACACCCCGTCACCGTCGCGACCTGTGGCGCAGGCTATGCCGACGGCGTGCTGCGTTCCTATTCCCCCAAAGGACAGGTCTGGATCAATGGCGAGCTACGCCCCATCATCGGCCGTGTCTCGATGGACGTACTTGCCGTGGACGTGACCGGCCTTGATGTTAAGGCGGGCGACAGTGTCGAGATATTCGGCAACAATCGCCTGATCGACAATGTTGCCGCCGCTGCGGGCACGATCAGCTACGAGTTGCTGACCTCGATCACCCCGCGCGTGCCGCGACTGTACGTCGGCTGAACCGGATACAAAAAGGGCCCCTTTCGGGGCCCTTTCCATTTAGTCGATGGCGAAGGCCATAGCCCCTTCGCCGATTACCGAAAACGCCATGAATACCGCCATGATCAGGCCTGCGACCACCATGGTCAGCAAGCCCCAGACGATGACCAGCACAATCGTATAAACCAGTTGCTTGTCCTGCGGGGTCTGCTTCAGCGGACCCAGCCCGCAATAGACCAGATACGCCCCGTAGAGGCCCACCAGCAGCGAAATCACTGCCGGAGCATCGCCCTGGATCAGGTTCAGAATGCCCAGAAGCCAGAACGGCGTCATCGCATAAACCGCCAGCTTCATTGACTGGAGGGTGTTCTTTTCCGAACCGAAATTGTGCGCCACCCCGTCAATGACAATGCCCAGTATATAGGCCGCCAGCAGGTTCAGTCCGTAGGAGACGAACCCATAGAGCAGCACTGACAAAATACCCTTGTCGTCAAAGACCAGATCGCTGACGACCGTGGCGACAGGGCCGATGGCGGCAAGGATCATGGCATAACGCCGGAACAGCGACTTTACCGTCGTCTGTTCGGCAGCAATGATCGGCCACTCGTATTTCGGGCGCAGCAGAATGCCTTTGACGCGGTCAACCAGACCGGGATCAAACACAGGCGGGTTTTCAGCAGTCATCTGCCCCTCCATGAAACTCTTGCCTTCATAATCCAAGCTGGCCTTTGCGACCATGACCCGTCGTCAACCTTACAAAAACTTATAGGGCGGCCGCGGGCGTCAAAAACGGACGCATGAAGAAGGCAGCATCTGTTCTTGTTCTGTTTCTCTGCTAGGCTTCACGCATGGCTCGTGACTCGTCTCTCTTTGTTTGCAAACCCTGTGGTGCCGTCCATTCCAAATGGACCGGCCAATGCACGGGGTGTCAGGAATGGAATACCCTCGTCGAGGAATCCAAATCCGCACCTCCGGGGGCCATGAAGCCCACGGCGACGGCGCGCGGTCGCGGCATTACCTTCGAGACGCTGGTGTCCGACACACCCGATCCACCCCGTATCAAGACGGGTGTGGCCGAGTTCGACCGCGTGTGTGGTGGCGGTGTGGTCCCCTCTTCGGCCATTCTGCTGGGCGGTGATCCGGGTGTGGGCAAGTCCACCCTGTTGCTGGAAGTCACCGCCAAGGCCGCACGAGGCGGTGCGCGCGTCGCCTATATTTCCGGCGAAGAAGCCATCGAACAAATCCGTGCCCGTGCCAAGCGCATGGGCGTGGCCGATGCGCCTGTGGCTCTGGCTTCGGCGACGTCGCTGCGGGATATCCTGACGACGCTGAAACGCGACAAGTTCGATATTGTCGTCATCGATTCTATCCAGACCCTGTGGTCCGACGCCCACGAGGCCGGTCCCGGTTCCATTACCCAAGTCCGTGCCTGTGCCGCCGAACTGGTCCGGATGGCCAAGGATGATGGCCCTTCCATCATCCTCGTCGGTCACGTCACCAAGGACGGCCAGATCGCCGGTCCCCGCGTCGTCGAACACATGGTCGATGCCGTTCTCAGTTTCGAGGGCGAACGCGGCTATCCGTTCCGTATCCTGCGCGCGGGCAAGAACCGCTTCGGGGCCACCGACGAGATCGGCGTCTTCGAAATGGGCGATTCAGGTTTGCGCGAAGTGACCAACCCGTCCGCCCTCTTCCTTGGCGAAGGCAAGGAAGGCGCACCGGGGGCAGCTGTGTTTGCCGGTATCGAAGGCTCGCGCCCCGTGCTGGTGGAAATACAGGCGCTGGTGGCCCCGTCGGCCTATGGCACGCCGCGCCGCGCTGTTGTCGGCTGGGATTCAGGGCGGCTCGCCATGCTGCTGGCGGTGCTGGAGGCGCGGTGCGGCATCACCTTTGGCGACAAGGATGTCTATCTGAACGTCGCGGGCGGTATGCGCATCAACGAGCCGGCTGCCGACCTTGCCGCCGCCGCCGCGCTTATCTCGTCGGCGCTCGACAAACCGCTTCCCAAGGGCTGCGTGGTGTTTGGCGAAATCGGCCTGTCGGGCGAGGTGCGCGCAGTTGGCCGTGCCGAAGCCCGTCTGCGCGAAGCCGCCAAGCTGGGCTTCGAGCGGGCCCTTTCGCCAGGCCTTGGCAAGGGCAAGACCGCCGATGTCAAAATGACCGTCGTGGCGCGTCTGGCCGAGGCGGTGGACCGCATCGCGCAAAACAAATTCTAAGGCCTCGGAAAAACCGCCCTTGCCGTGTTAGCCACAGTCCATGACCGGTTTTGATGTCTTTGTCATTCTGGCGATCCTGCTGTCGGCGACAGCAGGATGGTTTCGTGGCGCGTTGCGCGAACTGACTTCGCTGTTCAGTTTCTTCATTGCGGGCCTGATCTCGCTGATCACCCTGCCATGGACGGCTCCGTTCGGGCGCGGACTGGTCGAACCCGACTGGGCAGGCTCGATCCTGACTGTCGGCGTGGTGTTTGTGGCCCTGTATTTCGTTATCCGCTGGACGACAGGGGCCTTGTCCAAGGGCCTGCGCGGCAATGCGCTGGGTGCGCTGGACCAGATTGCCGGTGTCGCTCTCGGCATAGTGCGCGCTCTGGCGCTGGTCGGTGCGGTCCACCTGATTTTGATGGGCGTTGTCGGTGACAACCCGCCCCGCTGGTTCGTCACAGCCAAAACCCTGCCCGTCAGCACCCTGTCCGCCGCCGCCATCCAGCTCACACTTCCGGCTATGGCCAAGGGCGCAGATGCCCTGACACCTGTGGTCCAAAAGTCGGTAACCGAGGGCTTTTCGGATCAAAGCGATCAATGACCCTTGAACTCTGTCCGCATGAGGACTAGGTGGCGGGCCATACCGACCTTACGGTCATCGGAGTTACACGATGCCCCACCATATCGCCGATCCCGTCGTTCACCGTGAACATTGGCGCGAACCGGACGACGACCAGTTGCGACTGGAATGTGGTGTGTGCGGTGTATGGGGGGCTCCGGAAAACGAAGCGTCCTCCATCGTTGCACTGGGCCTTCACGCCCTGCAGCATCGCGGGCAGGAAGCTTGCGGTATTGCCAGCGTCCTGAACTCCGAGCGTTTCTTTACCGAGCGCCATATGGGTCTGGTTGGCGAGGCCTTCGGCAATGCCGACCTGACCAACCGCCTTCCGGGCTGTGCTGCGGTCGGCCACACCCGCTATTCTACTGCTGGCGGCAGCTTCCTGCGCAATGTCCAGCCGATGTTCGCCGATCTGGATCAGGGCGGTATCGCCATTGCCCACAACGGCAACCTGACCAACTTCAAGCACATCCATGCCCAGCTGGTTTCCGAAGGCGCGATCTTCCAGTCCACCTCGGATTCCGAAGCGATCCTTCACCTGATCGCCCGCAGCCGCAAAGCCAAGATCGTCGAGCGTTTCATCGACGCGCTGGGCCGCATCGAGGGCGGTTACGCCCTCGTCGCCCAAACCCGCTACAAGATGATCGGTGCGCGTGACCCGCTGGGTATCCGCCCACTGGTACTGGGCAAGCTGGGCGAGGCCTGGGTTCTGGCTTCGGAAACCTGCGCACTGGACACCATGGGCGCGACCTTCATCCGCGACGTGGAACATGGCGAAGTTGTCGTCATCGACGAGGAAGGCCTGACCTCCATCAAGCCTTTCGGCCAGCAAGCTGCCCGTCCCTGCCTGTTCGAATATGTCTACTTCGCCCGTCCCGACTCCGTTGTGAACGGCCGTTCGGTCTATGAAGTCCGCAAGGAAATGGGCCGCCGTCTGGCCCAAGAGTTCGACATCGAAGCCGACATCGTGGTGCCGGTTCCCGATTCGGGCGTTCCCGCGGCTCTGGGCTATGCTCAGGCTGCAGGCATCCCGTTTGAAATGGGCATTATCCGCAGCCACTATCTGGGCCGCACCTTCATCCAGCCCTCGCAGGCCTCGCGCCAGAAGGGCGTTCGTATGAAGCACAGCCCGAACAAGGCGGTTCTGGAAGGCAAGCGCGTTGTCCTGATCGACGATTCGATCGTGCGCGGCACGACCTCGCTGAAACTGGTCCGCGCCGTCCGCGCCGCCGGTGCCAAGGAAGTCCACCTGCGCTCGGCCAGCCCGCAAATCCTGTATCCGGACTTCTACGGCATCGACATGCCGGAGCGTTCGCAACTGATGGCTGCCACCCACACCATGGAAGAAATGCGCGCCATTCTCGAAGTGGATTCGCTGGGCTTCCTGTCGATCGACGGCCTTTACGAGGCGACCGGTGCCGGTCCGCGTGACAACAACGCGCCCCAGTTTACCGACCACTATTTCACCGGTGAATACCCCACCCGCCTGCTGGATCGCGAAGCCGAAGAAGGCGGTCGCGACATCCTCGGTAAGAAGGTTTCCATTCTTACCGTGAATGCCTGAACAAAAGGGCCGCCGGATCATCCGGCGGCCCTTTCTTCATTCAGCGAGCCGCGCTATCAGCGGGCATGTCCGAGACCCAAACCCTTCCGCTTCAAGACCGTATCGCTCTGGTCGTCGGTGCCTCGCGCGGCATCGGTCGTGAAACCGCACTGGCACTGGCCAAGGCCGGTGCCCATGTTGTCGCCGCCGCCCGCACGCAAGGCGGGCTGGAAGAGCTGGACGACGAGATTTATGCCGCCACCGGCAAACACGCGACCCTCATCCCGTTCGACATGATCGACGGCGGTGCCATCGACCGTCTGGGGGGTGCGCTGTTCGAGCGTTACGGCAAGCTGGACATCTGGGTTCAGGCCGCCGCCACCATGGGTGCCGAAGGCCTGACCCCCGTCAGCCACGCCGACCCGCGCGGCTTTGCCAAGATCGAGAAGGTCAACTTCACGGGCGTCTATCGCCTGATCCGCTCGCTGGAGCCGCTGCTGAAGGCCTCCACTGCCGCGCGCGTCATTCACCTGACCACCAGTGTCGCCGCCTCCCCGCGTGCCTTCTGGGGGCCGTATGCCGCCACCAAGGCCGGTGCAGAGAACCTGATGCGTTGCTGGGCTGACGAAATCGAATCCATGCCGATCCGCGTCGCTATCGTCGATCCGGGCCGGATGCGTACCGGCCTTCGCGCCCAGGCCTTCCCCGGCGAAGACCCGCTGATCCTCGCCCACCCGCAGGAAATCACCCCGCTGATGGTGGATCTGGCCCGCGGCGACAAGGAGCCGCCCCTGTTCACCAGTTTTGCCGAGTGGAAAGCCGCTCAGGCGCACTAAAATCAAAGGCCGCTTTCCTCATCGGAAGCGGCCTTTTTTTATTCAGTGGCTGTGCTCTTCGGCGCTTTTGTAAACTGCGCGCTGTGGCTCGGGATACGCGTCCGGATCGTCGTCATTACCGGCCAGATATTCGCGCCAGATATGGTGCGACCGTTCGCGCATCAGTTCCATCCGGCAACTGGCCGCCATCAGGTTGAGGATCGTGCCGCCCTGCCAATGGGTATAGACGGCCTCGCAGGCGCTATCAGCATAGGTTTCCCATTTACGCTGGCTGTCCTGAATGCCGGCAATCACCGCCTCTGGCTCCTCGGCCTCGGCCCGCAGCTTGGCATAGGCCGCATCCAGATAGGTTTTGAGCTGCGTCTCGACCTCTTCCTGCTGGCGCGCCGCACAGTGGTTCATTTCAAGCGTTGTGGTCGGATTGCTGCAATCGACGTCTGGCTCATCCTGAACAGCCGTCACATCAAGGCTGAGCGCCCCCAACAAAGCTACAAATACCGTCATCCCAAATCTCCCCAATACTGATCACGCCGCGGGTGGAGCACATCCACCGATACGGGCGTGGCCCAAAACCTACTCAGCCCGTGATGACACCGCTCACAATGCCCGCAGCATCACGTTCACAGACGGAGTATCGACTCGCTTCATCCACATATCGGTTCAACGCACCGACATAGTCGTTCATCTCGGTGACATAGCGGTCGAAATCGCGACCGTATTTTTCCATCTGCCCGTTATAGGTCGTAATCACAGCCGCACGGCAGTTATGACGGTTTCGCGCTTCGTCTATGCAAGCCGGCACGTTCGGCCGAACAGGCTTCGTAAAACGCGCGACCGCAGGAACCTGCGGCACACGGCAGTCTGCCACAGGCTGTTCCGGCCCAGTTTGTCCGGCCACAAGCAAGAGTATCGCCGCCAATTTCATAATGTGTTTCCCCGTCCCCTATCGCTGAATATTCCCGTATTTTCCGCATAAGAAAAGGGCGACCCGTAAACGGATCGCCCTGATTTTTTGCCTGCGAGCAGCTTAACGCTTTGCGCCGCCCTTTTGGCCTGTACGGATACGACCCGAGCGGGAAACCTGACGGGCTCCGCCGCGTGCACCCTTGCCGATAATGGCATTGGTGCCCGACTTCTTGGACGCACTGGCCTTCAGGCCACCCAGAGGTTTGACCTTGGGCTTGATACCAGCCTTGGCCTTTTGCTCCAGCGCCTTGCCCGGAAGGTTCGAGAACTTCTCTTCCTTCTCGGCCTTCAGCACCTTGCGAGGTGCAGTCTTGGCAGCCCCCTTGAAGCGTTCAGGACCCGACTTGGCACCACCCGCAGCATACGGGTTATCCGAGCTGGACTTGACGTTCAGACGCATCGGCGTGCCCTTCAGATCGAAGGACTCGCGGATCGAGTTCACCAGATAGCGTTTGTAATGCTCCGGCATCGAGTCGGCGCGCGTCGCCATCAGAACAAACGTCGGAGGACGGGCTTTGATCTGAGAGATATATTTCGGCTTGATGCGCTTGCCGTCCACGGCGGGGGGCGGATGCCTCTGCGTGGCCATAGACAGCCAGTCGTTCAGGTCCTTGGTTTTCACCTTAACGGACCATGTCTCATAGGCCTTGAGGATGGCCGGCATCAGACGGTCAACACCACGGCCATTGAACGACGACAGAGCGACGAACTCCGAGCCTCTCAGCTGCGGCAGCTTGTCGTCCGCCATAGCTTTCAGCTTGGCAAGACGGGCCTGCGGATCTTCTTCGAGGTCCCACTTGGAGGCCACATAGACCAGCGCACGCCCTTCCCGCTCGACCAGATCGGCCAGTTGCAGGTCCTGCATGTCAAAGGCGTCGTCCTTGTCCATCACCAGCACGACCACCTCGGCAAAGGTGATGGCGCGGATGGTGTCGGCAACCGACAGCTTTTCCAGCTTTTCGTTGACGCGTGCCTTGCGGCGCATACCGGCAGTGTCGATCAGACGGATGTTCTGACCTTCGTATTCCCAATCCACCGAAATGGAGTCGCGCGTAATGCCTGCCTCGGGGCCGGTCAGCAGACGGTCATCACCGATCAAACGGTTGATAAGCGTCGACTTGCCCGCATTCGGGCGGCCGATGACAGCAATACGGATCGGCTTTTCCGGTTCGTCCACTTCCTCGATGAAAACATTCTCGGAAGCGCGCACCAGCGCCTGATAAAGATCGGCCATGCCCTCGCCGTGTTCGGCAGAGATGGGCACAGGCTCGCCAAAACCGAGGCCGTAGGCTTCGCCCACGCCGCCCATGCTTTCGCGGCTTTCGGACTTGTTGGCCAAAAGGATGACCGGCTTGTGCACACCGCGTATCCGGTCCGCAAAGATGCGATCCAGCTGGGTGACGCCGTCACGGGCATCCATGGTGAACAGGATGACGTCCGCATCCTCGATGGCCGCCTCGGTCTGTTCGCGCATACGAGATTCAAGGGTGTCATCGCTGACATCCTCATAACCCGCAGTGTCGATCAGGGTCAGGTCCATGTCCCCGATATTCCCGTCGGCATAGCGACGGTCACGGGTCACACCTGGGCGATCATCGACCAGCGCAAGGCGCTTGCCAACGAGGCGGTTAAACAGTGTCGACTTGCCCACATTGGGCCGGCCGACGATGGCGATCTTCAGAGCCATGTCGGCCTTCTAACGCAATTTCAGAACAAAATCAGCGGATGCTGATCAGACGGGCATCATCCGTCACTACATAGAGCGCGCCATTATAGGCGGCGGGCGCAATATAGGCGGGCGAGCCCAGATTAAGGCTGGCGGTCTGTTGTCCGGTTTTCGGATCAAAAGCCACCATCTCGCCTTCGGAATTGACCAGAACCAGACGGTTCGAAGCCAGTACCGGACCAGACCAGGACGGGCGCACTGTACGCTTGCCCATGCCAAAGAACCAGCCACCTTCGGTACGGATACGACCATCGTTGAGGTCACGGGTCCAGTAGATCTGGCCCGAGTCACGGTTCACGACAGTCAGTTCGCCCGTTTTGGAGACGATATAGACCACATCACCCACCGGCAGCGGCGCATTCACGCCACCAATCGGCAGCTCCCAGCGCGGCGCGCCGGTACGAATATCCAGCGACTGCATCACGCCGGACTGGCTGATCGCATAAACGAAGCCACGGCTGATCACCGGACGACCGGCAATATCGCGCAGTTCCGACAGGGCGTTGGTGCGGCTGGTACGCGACAGCACTTCTTCCCAGACCGGCTGGCCATTGGTGGCGCGCAAGGCCACAACCTGACCCGACGAGAACGGAGCAACCACCGTATCGCCACTGACGGTCACGCTGGTGGCGCGCATGATGCGGGCCGGTTCGGTGATACCGCGATAGGTCCAGCTTTGGGTTCCCGTCGCCATATCCAGCGCAATAAGCTGGTTATCGACGTCGATCACATAGACGCGGCCACCCGAAACGGTCGGTGCGTTATGGATCGGCAGTTCGGTTTCATGCGTCCAGACCACTTCGCCGGTCGCAGCGTTCAGTGCCGTTACCGAGCGATAGCCCGACGCCACAAACACCTTGTTGTCGGCCACGGCCACGCCGCCACCGAAACCACCGCCCGAAGAACCACCGCCCAGCGAGATACCAAAGCGACGACGACCGGCATCACGCTCGCCGATGCCGACGGTCTTTTTCCAGATGACCGAGCCGCTGGCGGCATCCACAGCCGAAACAGCAGCTTCGCCATCCATCACAAAGATACGGCCATCTGCCGCGACCGGCGGAGCCATGACCTGAGCCATACGGTCCGACGATGCGCCGATGTCGCGACGCCATGCAATCGTGAATTCCGGAGCCGCAATAACGTGGCCAACCTCGGATTCAGCGTTCCTGCCCGGTTGGGGCCATGCGGTAACCGCTTGCGGTCCCGGTACGAAGAAGTCACGGCCCGACAGCGCTGGCGACGGAGCCAGCTGCTGTTCGAACTCCAGGATCGAGATACGCTCGCCCTGCGTGGCAACCGCCTTGGGGCCATCATCCTTGTTCGTGAAAGGAAGGACGCGCTTGACCGTGCCGCAAGAAGCCACGGTCGCGGCCAGACCGCACATCAAGACGATTTTAAGCGAACGATTCATCTCGGGCTTCTCGTGAGGATTACTGGGCTTGGGCAGGTTGGGCTTGGGCAGGAGCCGCGGGTGCAGCTTCGGCCGGAGCAGCAGGCGCAGCAGCCGGTGCAACCGCTTGCGGCTGGGCAGGCAGCTTGGCCGCTTCGTCAACGATTTTGCGGACCGCGCCATGCGTACCGGAATCGATCAGCTGGACCGCAACCACGGCACGCTGGCGAACCGTTTGCGGCACGTCCTGGCCCAGTTGCAACTGGACAAAGGTTTCACGCGCTTCGACAGTTTTGTTGTTCAGCAGCTGCACGGTCGCCAGAGCTTCCTGAGCCAGCGCACGGTACGGACGCTTCTCGCCCGTCAGCGGCTCCAGGCGCTTGGTCATATCTTCCAGCGAACCCTTGTCCACCAGCAGATAGGCCGCCTTGAGCGCAGCACCATCGGCGATGATCGGGTCACGACCAGCCTTGGCGGCTTCGTCAAACAGACGCACAGCCTCGTCGTTCTTGCCTTGCTCGACGGCAATACCGGCCTGTTGCATCAGGGCCAGCGCCTTATAACCGCGCGAAGCGGTATCGGCGGCCTCGCCAAAGGCGGTATTGGCCTGATCCATATTGCCGGAAGCAAAAGCTTCGATACCGCGCTGATAAGCCACCGAAGCCTTGTCGGCCTCGCTGGTTTGCCAGCTCTGGTATCCCCACCAGCCCAAGGCACTGATCAGCGCAATCGCACCGACACCGGCACCAATCGGCAGCCAGGTACGCGCAAGACGCTTATAACGTTCGGAGCGAAGCTCCTCTTCGACCTGTTCGAAGACATCAACCAAGACAGTCGCCCCAAAAGCCGTTGAAAACACGGGTGGCAAATTCGTCGCGACCCTAAAGTGTCCCGACGCTGCCCGCAACGCAGCCTGTGCGATAGTCGGGTTCTTTTTCGCGATTAAAGGCGGATCAAGGCTGTAAAACGGCGATCTTACAGAGAATTGGCCAACCGGATCGCACTGGCGACCAGTGCCAACGTCAGAATGATCCCCGACATCATCAGAATCTGTGCGCCCGAGATCGAACCCAGCGAAATGCCCGTCAAACCCAGTTGCTGAGCGGCGTCGCGCAAGGGCGAGAACACGGAACTGGCCTCGCTCTGATGCAGAATCGTCGCCAGAGAGCCGTCTCCCAGATCGCCTTGCAGGACGTTTTTCATCTGCACGCTTACGAATTGTCGCAAGAACACAAAGGCCGCACCCACAGCCAGCACCATCATGATGGCCCGCCGCCATTTCCAACGGTTTTCCAGCCTGACAGCCACCTCGGCATCAAAAAGCGCCGAATCGGCAAACTCGGGCGTTACGCGATAGGCCCGCTCGATAGCGGGATCGAATTCATCAGCCGACACGGTCCAACCTCGTTCCAGCAGTTTGCACAGGCCGTAGATGCCCCCTCAGCTTCTGTAGCCCGCGTTTAACATGTGATTTCACCGTCCCCAGCGGCAGATTCAGCGACTTGCCGATCTCTTCGTGCGTCAGGCCTGCACCGTGGCACAGGGACACACACAGACGCTCGGAATCACTCAGCGCATTCAGGGCCTTGTCCAGATCGAACCGTCCAATCGGGTCCATCTCCAGACTTTGCCAGTCCTCGTCGCCCAGCAGTTCCAGATCGGCATAGCGGGCATCGTGGCGGATCTGGCGCAAATAAAGCCGCGCCGCGATCCGCCCGACCCAGGAGCCGAAACTCCCCTGCCCGCGAAAATCCATACATTTCTCGTAGGCCCGCATGAAAGCGTCCTGCGCCAGATCATCGGCCAGCGCATATTGCGCCCCCATGCGACGCAGCAAGGCCCGCACGAACGGCGAATGCCGTCGTACCAACTCTCCATATTCACGACGCCCGCCCGCCGCCGAAAGGGCGGCCAACTCGACATCGTGCATGGCCGATAAGGGTTGTGTACGGATCATAATCCGGTCGTTCTCAATCCGGAATCTTGTTGAAGAACGACAATACCAGATATGCGATACCAAAGACGAACGGGATACTGGCCACACCCATCGTGCCCATGCCGATCCAGCGCGTATCGCCGAACTCGACATTACCAAACAAGCCCAGCAGCGCGATGCCGATACCGGCGGCGATCCACAGAACGCCACGGCGAATATCACGCGAACGGGACGGCAGACCCTTCTTCACGTCACGGGTCATAACCTCGATCAGTTCGGCAGGCAGGCTTTGCCCCTCGGCGATCGCAGCCCGCACCGTTTTTTGCATCTCGCGGTTGCTGCGATGCTTCAGATACGGCGGAATGGTGCAGATGGCGGTCAAGCTGCCAAAGGTACCGATAACGGCAAACAGGCCTGTCAGGTCTTCCATGAATATCTCCTTCCGATCGGCCCGCGAAACGGGGCCTTCGGATGTATGAGGCATCCAACTAGCCCCACAGATGCAGGTAAATGCATGAAATCTTTGTAAGGCTGGACGGAAGCTTGGCAGGCGGCCTGTGCGTTACCTCTGGTGACAGCAACAAACGGAGCTTGCCGCATGGCACTTGTCACCTATCGCATCGAACAACATGACGGCGGCTGGGCCTACCGTCTGGGCGAAACCTATTCGGAAACCTATCCCGACCACGACAGCGCCGCCGCTGCCGCGCGCCACGTCGCCCGCGAACAGAAAGTGCCCGATGAGAATGCCTGTATCGAGTACCAGAACGCCGAAGGCGAATGGATCACCGAACGCGCGGACGGCCATGACCGCCCGCTCACCGGTGTCGAAGGTTAGATCAGCCTTTTAGGGTCGCCTGATAGATTTCCGGCTTGAAGCCCAGAACGGTCTTGCCATTGCCCAGATCCAGCACCGGACGTTTAATCATCGACGGCTGCTCCATCATCAGGGCAATGGCCTTGGCGGCATCAATGTCGGCCTTGGCGTCATCCGGCAGCTTGCGGAAGGTCGTGCCCGCCTTGTTCAGCACCTTCTCCCAGCCATGCTCGGCCACCCATTTTTCCAGCTCGGCCTTGTCCGCGCCCTTCACCTTGTAGTCGTGAAAATCATAGACCACGCCGTTTTCGTCCAACCAGACACGAGCCTTCTTCATCGTGTCACAGGCTTTGATACCGAAAAGAGTGATGGCCATGATGCGCTCCTGAACTGCTGCTCAGGCGGCTGTCGCATTGAACGGCGGAGGGGTCAAATGAAGCGGACGTGTCAGCGATCAATGTCCGAATGCGGCTTTCTCACCCATTTCCGCTTCGCGACCCGTTGCGTACGTTTTAATCTCATCGCGAGGCTGCCGAAATCAGGCATCTCTCCAACGCGGACAACCAGAAGCGAGCCATCTGTTCTCGCTGCTTCCAGAGCGTTGCTATCAGCTTCTACCCAGTTGGCAAAACCAACGTCTCGCCATGAATAGCCTTCAGCCTTTGCTGTGCTGAAGAGCCAATCCACATAGGCTTGGGCGACAGTCTCGCCCCAAAGGAGGCCAACCGCTCGGCTTCGAGCTTGCGGGTTAAAAATGGGGCCTTGGGCGACTGATCGGACGCACGAAAGGCGGAGTAAACATCAAATTGCACGCCGTGACAGATATGAATGGACGCCCGATCAGCTTGTTTGTGACGGCTGGTCAGGTCAGCGACTACACCGGAGCAGCGGCTCTTCTGGATAATCTACCTCGAGCCCAGTGGTTGCTGGGCGATAGGGGGCTATGATGCGGACTGGTTCAGGCACGCCTTGGAAGCCAAAGGGATCACGCCTTGCATCCCCGGACGTAAAACCCGCACCGAGTCCGTTGGATACGATAAGCGCCGCTATAAACGGCGCAACCGTATCGAGATCATGTTCGGGCGGTTGAAGGATTGGAGACGCGTTGCCACGCGATATGACCGATGTCCGAAGGTCTTCCTCTCCGCCATAGCCCTCGCCGCTACCTTGCTCTTTTGGTTATGAGTCCTGAGCTAACTCGATGCGCCGTTCAAGTCATTGGTTTCCAGCATTCGTGAGTTCGCTGGTAAAAGGTCTGGACCCAAGCAGCGATCGCTCCATCAGGAGATGACATGGATAGTTCAGCCGGGGCCCCATCTTCCTGCTTGGTGTTCCAGATAGTGATCGAACTGTTTCCATGAGCAATAATTGGATAGGCCCATTGCTGAAGAGGAAGAGAACCAGGAACGATTAACTCAGGAATGGGTATCGACCTTAAATCTTGAAGGCTGGCTGCAAAGTTGCAGTCCCGAGAATCGGCTTCTTCCAATCCGGCCGATGTTTGACGAATTGCTACATAATAGCCGCGGTTACCGGCTTCTCCGTCGTGGTTGAATTCATATCTGACTGCGACGTCGTGGCCCCAACTAGTGGAATTAATAACGAGAAACGGACGTTTTCCAAGTGGGGGGGTATAAGGCCCATCGAGCAGGCGACTTGTCATCGGTAGGCCATCTTTGAGTGGAGTTTTGAGGAGTTGGACTTGGCTCAACTGGTATGGAATAGGTGGAGCTGTGGACCACGGAAGCTATGAGTAATTCTAAAAGCATCAAGTATTCTCCTAGGTACGATAAGCGCCGCTATAAACGGCGCAACCGCATCGAGATCATGTTCGGGCGGTTGAATGATTGGAGACGCGTTGCCACGCGATATGACCGGTGCCCGAAGGTCTTCCTCTCCGCCATAGCCCTCGCCGCTAACGTTCTGAGTCCTGAGCCTAGGAGTCATCTTTACCACGCATGTCCGCTTCCCACCCTTAACAGACATTCCTGAAGTCTAATGTTTCCTTCCCTGCACTAGCCGCAGAGCTCTGCAATCGTAAAAACTTGCTCGCAGTTTTTATTGCCTTAGCGTGTGGGGCTATCAAGCATTGAAATGCTCCGTTCCTCGGTCACAGAGCCTATGACGAGATTTCGCCATGCAACCTTCCAAGAATGCCTCCGGCCTTTTGCGCATCTTTGGGGCATTGCTCGTATTCTGGGTGGTGTCTCTCGTATTCGCAGTGCTGGCCTTCATCTCGCTCGCGCTGCTGATTGGCCACACCTATGGGGACCTCAGCCCCCGTGCGGACCTGATGTTCTGGGGCCTCTCCCTACTGCTGTTGCTGGGTTACTCGGCCAGTCTGTTCTTCGGGATACGCTTCGTCCTCAAAGCGCTGTGGCCCCGCTGAGAAACTGTTCACCGGATATAGCGAACCTTACGCCGCGCCCCCCGTTATTCTGACTTAACAGGAGCCAGACCATGAAGCTGCGTTCAGTCCTTAGCGTCCCCACATCCGCACTGGTGCTGTTCATCGGCGCTTGTGACCGACAGCCGGAAGCTGCGGCAAAGAACGAGCCAGCGGCTCAGGGCGAGATGCCCGACGGCCTCACGGGTGAACCCACACCCCAGCCTACTGTGCCCGCAGCTTCCGCCTCTCCATCCCAAGGCGAACAGCCACAGGGCGAACAGGGCGGCACCGATGACTGGCACAAGGTTGTGTCCGCGACCGATACCGCCCTGCTGGGCCGGTTGGACGAGGCATGGAAGACGGCCCTGACCAGAGCCCGTCGCGACGGTTACGCGCAAGAACTGAAGGCGCTGGGCGCACTGGTTGTGCCGGATGCCGGACAGAGCGGGAGACTACAGCCCGCACCCGGAAACTATCGCTGTCGTACACTCAAGCTCGGAGTGCGCGGTGATGTGGGTGTGGGCTTTGTCGCCTATCCCTATTTTGCCTGTCGTGTGGAACTGACACCCGGTGGCGATCTGATCCTCGAAAAAACCACCGGCAGTCAGCGCATCAGGGGCCTGCTGTATCCCGATAGCGAGCGCCGTCTGGTCTATGTCGGAACCCAAAGCTGGGGCGACGAAAAGGGCTTCCCCGCATATGGCCAACAACCCGAGCGGGACCAGTCGGGCGTTCTGGAACGGATTGGCGACCAGCGCTGGCGTCTGGTCATCCCCTTCCCCAAACAGGAATCCCAGCTCGACATCATTGAGATCGTGCGCTGAGCCCTGTGCGTCAGAATGCCTCAATGATTTTGCGAGCCATTCGCATTAAAGCCTCAAGCCTCACTGACCCGATCCGGAGTTTCCGTATGCGCCGTCTTACTGCCCTTGCTGCTGCCGCGGCTGCCCTGACCCTCGCCGCCTGTGGCCAGTCGTCGGAAAATGCCGCCGATGGCGCGTCGTCCAAGGTTCTGAACCTGTACACCGCCCGTCACTATGATGCAGACCAGAAGCTGTACGATCTGTTCGAGGAAAAGACCGGTATCGAGGTCAAGCGCATCGAGGGTCGCCCCGACGAACTGATCGCCCGCATGAAGGCCGAGGGTGCCAACAGCCCCGCCGACGTGTTCGTGGCCGCCGATGCGGGTGCCCTGTGGCGCGCACAAGATGCAGGCCTGCTGCAAACCGTGAACTCCGACGCGCTGAACGCCGCGATTCCGGAAAACCTGCGCGAACCGTCGGGCCAGTATTACGGCTTTTCGCGCCGTGCCCGTGTCGTGGCCTATGATCCGGCCAAGGTGCAGCCGAACGAAATCGCCGACTATGCGCAACTGGCCACCCCGCGCTTCAAGGGCAAGATCTGCGCCCGCTCGGGTGACAACGTCTATAACCTGTCGCTGGTCGGTGCCCTGATCGAGGCTTGGGGCGAGGACAAGGCCAAGGCATGGGTTGAAGGTGTCACCCAGAACTTTGCCCGTCCGCCCGAAGGTGGTGACCGCGACCAGATCCGCGCCGTTGCGGCCGGTGTCTGTGAAGTGGCCCTGACCAACAGCTATTATTTCATCCGCATGGCCAATGGCGAGGATGCCGCTGACCGCGAGATCGCGTCCAAGCTGCGCCTCGGCTTCCCGTCGCTGGACGGTAAAGGCCCGCACGTGAACATCTCGGGTGGTGGTGTCGCCGCCAATGCGCCGAACAAGGAAAACGCGGTCAAATTCCTCGAATTCCTCGCCTCGCCCGAAGCGCAACAGATCGTCACCGAGCTGAACTTCGAGTATCCGGCAGCGAACGGTGCGGCTCCGGCAGCAGCGGTTGCGCCCTATGCCAACTTCACCGCCCACCCGATGAACGTCTCGCGCTATGGCATCAATCAGGCCAAGGCTCAGTCGATGATCAGCGCGGCGGGCTGGCGATAAGCCCCCTCACCCCATCGCGTGACAAACAGGCCCGCCGCGCACGTCGCGGCGGGCTTTCGCCTTTGCATGTTCTGGGCTGGGCAGCGGCAATTGTCGCCCTGCTACCGCTACTGGGCGTGATCTTTGTCGCCCTGCAAACGGGACGGGCCGATATCGCCTTCAAGGATGTCGCCCGTTACGCCGCCACATCCGGCATTGTCGCCCTCGGGGTCGCCCTTGTTACAGGCGTGGTCGGTACGGCGGCCGCTTGGCTGGTGGCGCTGCATCGTTTCCCGATGCGCGGTGTGTTTGCATGGGCGCTGGCCCTGCCGCTGGCGGTGCCAGCCTTTGCGCTGGCCTATTCCTATTCGCAGATTTTCGATGTCGGCGGCCTGTTCCGCATGTGGCTGCGGCCCGCAATGGGCTTTGATATTCCGCTCCAGATGCGCTCCATTCCGGGGGCCATTTTCGTCCTCAGCTGCGCCTTCTATCCCTATGTGTTTCTGGCCATGCGGGCGGCGTTTGTCAGCCAGTCAGTCCACCCCGTAGAGTCCGCCCGTATGCTGGGCTGTTCGGTCGGCGAAGCGTTTCGCCGTACCGCCCTGCCGCTGGCCCGCCCTGCGCTGGCGGCGGGCATGGCGTTGGCGGTCATGGAAACATTAGCCGACTATGGCGCGCTCCAGTTCCTCAGTGTCCAGACCCTGACCACCGGCGTGGTACGGGCATGGTCAGTTTACGGGTCGCCAGCCTCGGCGGCGCGGTTTGCCCTGCCCCTGCTGGTGACGGCGGCTGCCCTGTTTGCGCTGGAACGCTGGGGGCGTCAGGGTCGCAGGTTCGAGACGACACGCGGACAACAGCGCACGCTGGAACCCGTCGCCCTGTCCGGCCTCAAGGCATGGGGCGCGACGCTATTCTGCCTGTTGATCCTGACGCTCGGCCTGTTGCTGCCGGTTGGTTATCTTTTGTGGCGCTCGCTTGAGGTCACGCCCGACTGGACGCGTCTGTGGTCCGCAACGGGCCGCACTCTGTCCATGGGCCTGATCGGGGCCACCGCCACCGTCGTTCTAGCTACGCTTCTGGCGCTGGGTGCGCGGCACATGCCAGTCGTCACCCGCATTGCCAGCCTCGGCTATGCCACCCCCGGTGCCGTCATGGCCATCGGTCTGTTAGGCCCCGCAACCGTCCTTTGGACCATCGCGCCCAGCACCATCAGCGGCGCAGGCGTCGGCGTGGCTCTGCTGGTCTATGCCTATGCCGCCCGCCTGATGGCCGCCGCCTTGGAGCCGATCGAAGCGGGCCTGTCCAAGGTCACCCCCGCCATGGGTTTTGCCGCCCGCAGTCTGGGCCACAGCGAGCTTTCCACCGCCAGCCGTGTGCAATTACCCATCGCCAAGGGCGCGCTTTTGACTGCCGGTCTGATCGTGTTTGTCGATGTTCTGAAAGAGCTTCCGGCGACGCTGATCTTGCGCCCGTTCGATTTTGACACCCTTGCGGTTCTAGCCTCCAACTATGCACTGGACGAACGGTTGGCACAGGCCGGATGGCCGTCGCTGCTGATTATCGCACTGGCCCTGCCGGGTGTGATCTGGCTGACCCGTCAGGTGACCAAGACGGGCCGCGCCCGCACGATTGAAGAGTAAGCCTGTTGAGCGAACACACCACCATCCGCCTGTCCAATGCCCGCCGCAGCTATAATGGCCGCGTGGCGGTCAGCGATGCCTCGCTGACACTCAAAGCTGGACGGATCACCGCCCTGCTTGGCCCGTCCGGCAGCGGAAAATCCACCATCCTGCGCATGATTGCGGGCTTGGAGCCTCTGGATGGCGGCTCGCTTCATGCGGGCGAGACTCTGCTGGCCGATACCCGTTCATCGGTTCCGCCAGAGCATCGCGATATCGGTCTGGTGTTTCAGGACTATGCCCTGTTCCCTCATCTGTCGGTGGCCGACAATGTCGCCTTTGGCCTGAAGGGATCAAAAAAGGATCGCCGCGCACAGGCGATTGAATGGCTGGCCCATGTCAAACTGGCTGATCGTGCCGATAGCTGGCCGCACATGCTGTCCGGCGGCGAGCAGCAGCGCGTGGCACTGGTGCGCGCGCTGGCCCGCAAGCCCCGCGCCATCCTGCTGGACGAGCCGTTCAGCGGTCTGGATCGCCACCTGAAGTCCGAGGTCCGCCGCAGTCTGATCGACACCTTGCGAGCGTCTGGCACAACCGTCCTGATCGTCACCCACGACGCCGAAGAAGCCTTGATGATGGCCGACGATCTGGTGCTGATGGACAAGGGCGTTATCCTGCAAGCAGGCAGCCCGCAGGACTGCTACAAGCACCCGTCATCCATTTCTGCCGCCCGCCTGCTGGGCGAGGCCGAGGTGCTGAAAGCCCGTATCCAAAACGGTAGCGCCACCACCGCCTTCGGCTCCATTCCCTGCAATCTGGCCGATGGCACAGGCTGGCTGATGGCCCGCCCCGAAACCATCCATACCTCGCCCGCCCGTGAAGGGGCCAAGGTTACAGCCATCGCCTTTGGCGGCACCTTCTGTGAACTGACACTGGAAAAAGACGGCCAGTCCTTGCGCCTGCGCACACCGGCAACCACGCTCAAGGTCGGCGATACGGCCAGCATC
>NZ_JAVXCU010000026.1:0-32367 GCF_036659295.1 Brevundimonas sp.
ATCATGGTTCCTATCGGGACTATCTGATCGGCTTCATCGCCTCGGTTGTGCTGACGGCTATTCCGTTTGCACTGGTGATGACGGGCGTTCTGCCGGTTCAGGCCACGGCCATCATCATTGTGGCCTTTGCGGCCATCCAGATGGTGGTGCACATGGTCTATTTCCTGCACATGAACTCCAAGTCGGAAGGTGGCTGGAACATGCTGGCCCTGATCTTCACGCTGATTATCGTGGTGATCGCGGTGGCCGGCTCGATCTGGGTCATGTGGCACCTGAACACCAATATGATGCCGGTCCACACCATGCAGGGTATGGGCTGAGGATCATGACATGACGGAAGGCTCACGCATCCCGTCCGCGCAATTAGAAGGCGGTCATCCGAAAGGTGGCCGCCTTTGGCGCATTATGGTTGTGACGGTCTTCCTGTTTCTGTTTGCCGGCTTCATGGGGCTGGGCATCTGGCAGGTACAGCGTCTGGCGTGGAAAACCGCCCTGATCGAGCGGGTCGACAACCGCATCCATGCGGCCCCTGTCGAGGCTCCGGCCCCCGATGTCACCATCACGCGTGACGATCACGAATATCTGCGCGTAAAGGCTTCGGGCCGTTTCCGGCACGATCTTGAAACGCCTGTAAAGGCCGTCAGCGATCTGGGACCGGGCTGGTGGATCATGACACCGCTGGAAACCGATCGGGGCTTTACGGTGCTGGTCAATCGCGGCTTTGTACCTGCGGATATGAAGTCCCCGGACACCCGCCCCAAGGCCCCCGAACAGGTGACCGTAACGGGCTTGCTGCGCCTTGACGAAGGCCATAGCGGTTTCATGCGCGACAATGATCCGGCCGGGAACAACTGGTATGCCCGCGAGGTCAAAGCGATTTTGGCTGCACGCGGGGTGAGCGGCGATGTCGTATCCTATTTCATCGACGCCCAGCCTGACGCAAACAGCGCCCCCGATGCCTTCCCGCGTGCGGGGCTGACGGTTGTGCGTTTTGCCAACAGCCATCTGGTTTATGCCCTGACGTGGTTTGGCCTTGCAGCGGGTAGCCTGTTCGGCATGGTACTGGTTCTGCGCGAGCGCCGTCGACACGGACGCAGCGCGTAAGAAAGCAGGCCGGAGAAATGAAAAAAGGATCGCTGTTTGACCTGCTGACAGGTCAGGCCGACGAAAACACCCTTGCCCCCGGTGCGGCTGGGCGGCGCAATATGCTGCTGCTGATCCAGCTGCGCTGGTTCGCCGTGGTGGGACAGGCGCTGACCATTGCCGTTGTGCATTGGGGGTTCGGCATTGCCCTGCCGCTGGGCTGGCTGTTGCTGGCGCCGCTGGCACTGGTGATCCTCAATCTGGTCAGCCTGCCTCTGGTCTTGCGCCGTCGCTCGGTGTCGGACGGCGAGATTTTCATCTCCCTGTGCAGTGATGCTGCGGCACTGGCATGGCTGCTGTATTTCAGCGGCGGGGCCACCAACCCGTTCTCGGCCCTGTTTGTGATGCAGATCGTGCTGGCGGCAGTCCTGCTCAAGCGTCGCTATGTGTGGACCTTTGTGCTGGGGACCAGCGCGGTTCTGGCCTTTCTGACCCTGTTTCACCGGCCCATGCCATTGCCGGACGGAGCCGATGCCCGACTGGGGCTGTTGGCTCAGGGCTCGCTGATTAATTTCATTCTGATCGCGGTGCTGCTGGCGGCCTTTGCCAGCCGCACCATCCGCAACGTACAGGCCCGCGATGCATGGCTGGCCGAAACGCGCCAGCAGGCGGCCGAGCACGAACATATTGTGCGTATGGGGCTGCTGGCCTCGGGCGCCGCGCACGAACTGGGAACGCCTCTGGCTTCGCTCAGCGTGATCCTTGGCGACTGGAAACACGACAAGACCATCCGTGCCGACAGCGAGCTTCTGGCCGATGTCGAACAGATGCAGGCCGAGGTCGAGCGCTGTAAAACCATCGTCACCAATATTCTGATGGCGGCCGGTGCGGCGCGCGGAGAGTCGCCGGTTATCCGCCGCCTGTCCGACTTCCTGCACGAGGTGGTGGACGAATGGCGCGAACGTGTGGGTCATGATTTCAACATCCATTTGCATGGCCCGTCGCCGCTCAATCCGTCCATTATTGCCGATCCAGCCCTGAAACAGGTGTTGAGCGCCCTGATGGATAATGCCGCAGAGGCCGGTGCGTCAGAGGTGGTACTGGATGCTGTCGCCGATCAGGAAGTCCTGATCCTGACCTGCACCGATAACGGACCGGGTATGCCCGAGGACATTCTGAAACATCTGGGTCAGCCCTATCAGTCCACCAAGGGCAAGGCCGGATCGGGTCTGGGTCTTTTCCTGCTGGTCAATGTCATGCGGACACTGGGCGGCGAGGTGCAGGCCCAGAACCTGAAACAGGGTGGCACACAGATCAGGTTACGCTTGCCCAGAGAGGCCTTGGCACCGAAATGACAGACATGCCCGATGCGTCCCCCACGCTGCTGATCGTCGAGGATGACGAATCCTTTGCCCGCACTCTGCGCCGTTCGTTCGAGCGACGGGGCTATCAGGTCATGTCGGCGCGCTCCCCTGAAGACATGGCCTTGGTGCTGGACCATCACCGTCCGCAATATGCTGTGGTGGACCTGAAGCTGGGCACCTCGTCGGGCCTGACCTGCGTGCAGACCCTGCATGCATTCGATCCCGACATGATCATTGTGGTGCTGACCGGTTTTGCCAGCATTGCTACGGCGGTCGAGGCGATCAAGCTGGGGGCGCGGCACTATCTGGCCAAGCCTGCGGGCACCGATGAAATCGAGGCGGCCTTCCACAAGGGCGACGGTGATCCCGACGCGCAGATCACGGCGCGTCCGACCTCCATCAAGACGCTGGAGTGGGAGCGCATCCACGAGACTTTGGCGGAAACGGATTTCAATATTTCCGAGGCCGCACGGCGTCTGGGCATGCACAGACGCACGCTGGCGCGAAAACTGGAAAAACGCCGCGTCACCTGAGCGGCGTCTCCTGATCAGGCAACCATTGGTTGACAAAGGTCGCGGCCCATCCCAAGACCAAGGTCTCACCAGGGGGGTCCCGCAAGGGGCTGAGATTCTGCTAGGCCGCAAGCCAGCGCAGTGACCCTATGAACCTGATCCAGTTCACACTGGCGTAGGGACGGTGCGGTTGCCTTTGCGCGTCACCCTTGCGGGTGGAATCCGTCTGGCCACCATTCCCCTTACCCTTCGTGCTGGGTCTCCAACGCCTTCGGGCAAGGAGCCTGACATGTCTGCTACCCCTAAACTCACCGTCACGACGGGACCGCTTCCGGCGTCCGAAAAAGTGTTCAAGGCGGGGGTGATCCACCCGCATATCCGCGTGCCGATGCGCGAAATCTCGGTGCACCCCACCGCCAACGAGCCGCCGGTCACTGTCTATGATGCCTCCGGTCCCTATTCGGACCCCGGCGTAGAGATTGCCATTGAACGCGGCCTGCCACGTCTTCGCACAAGCTGGATCGAAGCGCGTGGCGACAGCGAGCTTTATGAAGGCCGCGAGGTACAGCCCGCCGATAACGGCTTTGTCTCGCCGGAAAAAATGACGCCGGAGTTTCCGGTCAAGAACACGCCGCGCCGTGCCACAGGCGGCAAGGCGGTCAGCCAGTTGGCCTATGCCCGCGCCGGTATCATCACGCCGGAAATGGAGTTCGTGGCGATCCGCGAAAACCTTGGCCGCCAGCAGGCGCACGAGGCACTGGTCCGTGACGGCGAAAGCTTTGGCGCGTCGGTACCCGACTATGTGACACCGGAGTTTGTGCGCGACGAGATCGCCCGTGGCCGCGCCATCATCCCCGCCAATATCAACCACCCTGAACTTGAGCCGATGGCCATCGGCCGCAACTTCCTGGTCAAGATCAACGCCAATATCGGCAACTCGGCGGTTACCTCGACCATGGCCGAGGAGGTCGAGAAACTGGTCTGGTCCACCCGTTGGGGTGCAGACACGGTGATGGACCTGTCCACCGGACGCAACATCCACAATATCCGCGAATGGATCATCCGTAACGCGGCGGTGCCGATCGGTACGGTGCCGCTGTATCAGGCGCTGGAAAAGGTCAACGGCATCGCCGAGGACCTGACGTGGGAGGTGTTCCGCGACACCCTGATCGAACAGGCCGAGCAGGGCGTGGACTATTTCACCATCCATGCGGGGGTGCGTCTCAAATATATCCACCTGACCGCCAACCGCGTCACCGGCATTGTTTCGCGCGGTGGCTCGATCATGGCCAAGTGGTGCCTGCATCATCACCGCGAGAGCTTCCTCTACGAGCATTTCGAGGAAATCTGCGAGATCATGCGTGCCTATGACGTGTCGTTCTCGCTGGGCGATGGCCTGCGCCCCGGCTCGATTGCCGACGCCAATGATGCGGCCCAGTTCGCCGAGTTGGAAACACTGGGCGAACTGACGCAAGTGGCGTGGAAGCACGACTGTCAGGTGATGATCGAAGGGCCGGGCCATGTGCCCATGCACAAGATCAAGGAGAACATGGACAAGCAGTTGGAGGTTTGCGGCGAAGCCCCCTTCTATACGCTTGGCCCACTGACGACCGACATCGCGCCGGGCTATGACCACATCACCTCGGGCATCGGCGCGGCCATGATCGGCTGGTTCGGTACGGCCATGCTTTGCTATGTGACGCCCAAGGAACACTTAGGTCTGCCCGACCGCGACGATGTGAAGGTGGGGGTCATCACCTACAAGATCGCTGCCCACGCCGCCGACCTTGCCAAGGGCCACCCTGCGGCCAAGGTGCGTGATGATGCCCTGTCGCGCGCCCGTTTCGAGTTCCGCTGGGAGGACCAGTTCAACCTGTCGCTGGACCCGGAAACGGCCCGTTCCTATCACGACCAGACCCTGCCCAAGGAAGCGCACAAGGTGGCGCATTTCTGTTCGATGTGCGGGCCGAAATTCTGCTCGATGAAGATCAGCCACGACATCCGCGATTCCGCCAGGGCCAAGGACGGTATGGCCGAGATGTCAGCCAAGTACCGTGACGGTGGCGATCTCTACATGGCGGTGAAAGAACCTGCCTAAGGCCCAAACCTAAGGCCTGACTTGGTTGCGGCGGCCCTGTCGCGTATAGGGTCGCCGTAACCTTTCTGCCTTTTGCCGAGCCTGATGAAACATCCCGCCCACAGACTGTCCGTTGCCCCGATGATGGACTGGACCGACCGCCACTGCCGTGCGTTCCACCGCACCCTGTCGCGCCGGACCCTGCTCTATACCGAGATGGTGACGGCGCCGGCTGTGCTGCATGGCGATCAGGACTATCTGCTGGGCTTCTCGGATGCAGAACATCCGATCTCGCTGCAACTGGGCGGCTCTGACCCGAAACAGCTGGCTGAAGCTGCCAAGGTGGGCGAGCGTTACGGCTATGACGAGATCAATTTGAACGTTGGCTGCCCGTCCGACCGCGTTCAGTCGGGTCGCTTCGGGGCCTGCCTGATGAAGGAGCCGGAACTGGTGGCCGAGTGCATGGCCGCCATCAAGGAAGCCGTCTCGGTACCCGCCACCGTCAAATGCCGTATCGGCGTGGACGATCAGGATCCGTTCGAGAGCCTGTTCGCCACGGTCGATGCCTGTGCCGCCGTGGGCATTACCGACTTTACCGTCCATGCCCGCAAGGCGTGGTTGAAGGGTCTGTCGCCCAAGGAAAACCGCGACATTCCTCCGCTGGACTATGATCTGGTCAAGCGCCTCAAAAAAGAGCGCCCGCATCTGACCATCGGCATCAATGGCGGCATTGCCTCGCTGGAACAGGCGCTGGAACTGCTGCAACCCTATGACGGGGTGGCGCTGGATGGCGTGATGATTGGCCGCGCGGCCTATCACGAGCCGTCGCTGCTGGGGCAGGCCGACCGCCTGATCTATGAAGACGATACCACTGACACCGACATCTTTGATGCACTAGAGTCCTATAAGCCCTATATCGCTGGTCAGTTGGAGCGGGGGCTCAATCTGGCCGGTATCACGCGCCATCTGCTGGGCTCCATGCATGGTCGCCCCGGCGCGCGGGCCTTCCGCCGTATCTTGACGGTCGAGGGCGTAAAGGCGGGCGCAGGTGTGGAAGTGCTGGAGCGCGCTATCGACGCCGTGCGCGAAGCCGAAGCGCGATTCCAGCAGGACGCTGATCAGAACGAAGACGCGGCGTGAGCGGCGTACCGGTTTCCGAACTAGTGATGATGCTGGTGGCCCTTGTGGGGGCCGGAGCCGTTGCGGGTGTGATCGGGGGCCTGTTCGGTGTGGGCGGTGGCACGGTTCTGGTGCCCGCCCTGTTTTATGCGTTTTCCGTGCTGGGTGTTGGCGGCGAGAGCAATCTGCACGTCGCCATCGGCACCAGCCTTCTGACTATTGTCGCAACCTCTCTGCGTTCTCTGGCCACACATCGCCAGCATGGTGCTGTCGATGAGGTGGTCCTGAAAACATGGACGCCGTGGGTGGCGTTTGGCGGTCTGGTCGGAGCGTTCATTGCCGGTGGTTCGCCCATGTCGGCACTGGCGATTGTTTACGGTTTCTGCCTGTTGTTCATCGCCGCCCAGATGGGCTTGTTGCCAGAGCGGGTGACGATCCGCAAAGACCTGCCGACCGGGTGGGGCAGACGGATCACGGCCAGCATCATCGGTACGCTCAGCGCCATGATGGGGGTTGGCGGCGGCAGTTTTGGCGGCATGGTCATGACCCTGTGCGGGCGTCCGATCCATCAGGCTGTGGCGACCTCTTCGGGTTTTGGTCTGGCCATCGGGGCGGCCGCTTCGTTCGGTTATGTCATTTTCGGTCTGGGCAAGACGGGGGTTCCGCCCCTGACACTGGGCTATGTCAATGTTCCGGCGGCCATCATTATGGGTTTGCTGACGGCATGGACAGCGCCCTATGGCGCACGTCTGGCGCACCGGCTGGACCGTAAAATGCTGCGCCGCGCCTTTGCTGTCTATCTGTTGGTGACGGCGGCGCTGGTGGTCATAAAAGCGCTGGTTTGAGCGCGTTTTGCGTAGAATTACGCAGCGAACGGCTAAGTTTTGTAAACCCTTGTAGGGCTAAAAGCGGCACAATTAACATTGTGCTTACCGAGTACCCCCTGTGTTTCAAAATCTGTCCGTTCCCAAGAAATTGGTTCTGTCCTATGCGGCGATTATAGCCGCCTGTGGTTCGGCAACCCTGCTGGTATTGTTCTCCGTTCTGGCCATTCAGCGGGCAGACCATCAGGAAGCGACAACACAGGGTTTGCTCGCGGCGGTGAGCGAGATTGAATCCGCGATCCTGAACCAGCAGCTCAGCATGCGGGGCTATGTGGCCTCTCTGAACCCCGAGTTCAAAAAGAGCTTTGACGAATATGCTGTGGCCTATACGGGCGCATTGACCGACCTGGCCGCTGCGGACAGCGATAGTGCCTTCCTCGAAGAGCAAAAAGGCTTTGCCCAAGCCGGTGAGGCCTTTACCGCCGAAGCCCGCCAGATGATGGCCGAGGCCGAAGATCCCGCGCTTCACGCCGCCGTCGTCGCCAGCGTGGCCGAAAAGGGCCGCATCAGCGGCGTGCGTCAGGTAGGGCAAGGTGTCGTCAAGCGTCTGGATGCCATGCATACGGCCAGTCTTGCAGCGCGCAACAAGGCGTTCACCCACGTCTATATCGCATTTGTCGTTGGCGGCCTGCTGGCTCTGGCGATCGCCATGACGGCGGCTCTGTGGCTGATTGCGGTCTTGTCCAAACCGGTTGTGGACATGACCCGTGCTATGGACCGTCTGGCACATGGTGATCTGGATGTGGTGGTTCCTGCGGTCGGTCGTCGCGACGAGATCGGGGCCATGGCCGATGCGGTTGTGACCTTCCGTGAGCAGGGCATCGAGAACAAGCGCCTGGCCGAGGATGCGGCCATGGCCCGTCGTATGGCCGACGAAGAGCGCGAGCGTAACGAGGCTGAAAAAGCCAAGTCGGACGCCGAGGATGCTGTGGCGATCGGTGCCTTGGCCGTGGGCCTGACCGCACTGGCCAATGGCGATCTGACGCACCGGATTACTGCCGAGTTCAACGAGCAGGCGCAGGGGCTGAAGGGCGACTTCAACCGTGCTGCCGAAAAACTGGAATCGGCTGTGGCCGTGATTATGGATCGTGCCGCCGCTATCGGTGCCGCCGCCCAGCAGATCAGCGAAGCCTCGGACGACCTGTCGCGCCGAACCGAACAACAGGCCGCTTCGCTGGAAGAAACCGCTGCGGCGGTCGAGGAGATCACAGCCACGGTCGCCCGCTCGGCTGACGGGGCCCACGAGGCGGGCACCATGGTACGCCTGTCGCACGATCAGGCGACGGACGGCCAGCAGGTGGTGAACCGTGCTGTTGCCGCTATGGACCAGATCGAGGCCTCGTCGCGCAAGATCGGAGACATCATCGGTGTGATCGACGAAATCGCTTTCCAGACCAACCTTCTGGCTTTGAACGCCGGTGTTGAAGCGGCCCGCGCGGGTGATGCCGGTCGCGGCTTTGCCGTGGTGGCCTCCGAGGTACGCGCACTGGCCCAGCGTTCAGCAGATGCGGCCAAGGAAATCAAAACCCTGATCTCGGCATCGGGCCAGCAGGTGGGGCAGGGGGTTACTCTGGTCAACCAGACTGGCGAGGCGTTGCAGCGTATTGCCGACCAAATCGGACGCCTGACCCATATTGTGGTCGAGATCGAAGGTTCCTCCAAGGAACAGGCGACGGGTCTGGCCGAGGTCAATATGGCGGTAAGCCAGATGGATCAGGTCACCCAGCAGAATGCGGCCATGGTCGAGGAATCGACTGCGGCCAGCCGCTCTCTGGCTCAGGATGCGGTCGAACTGGATCGCCTGATGCGCCAGTTTGAAATCAGCCGCCAGCGTTTGCTGGATATGGCCGCTGCCGCCTGACCGGCCAGTCGCCCATGAAAAAAGCCCCCGTCCGTAAGGTCGGGGGCTTTTTCTGTTTTGGGCGGGGTATCAGGCCGCCTGACTGACCAGAAGGGCATCCAGTGCGGGGACCAGATCGGCGATGATGTCGTCCTCGTGTTCCAGCCCTACAGAGACGCGGATCAGGCCGTCGGTGATACCGGCTGTGACGCGGGCCTCCGGTGTCATGGCGGCGTGGGTCATGGTGGCCGGATGGGCGATCAGGCTTTCGACACCGCCCAGCGATTCCGCCAGAGTGAAGATGTCGACATGGTTGATGATGGTGCAGACCGCATCGGTCCCGCCCACCACTTCAAAGCTGAGCATGGCCCCGAAGCCGCGCTGCTGGCGGGCTGCAAGCTCATGGCCGGCATGCGATTTCAGACCCGGATAGTGGACGGCGGCAACGGCGGGGTGGGCTTCCAGAATGGCGGCAAGCTTGGTGGCTGTGGCCTGCTGGCGTTCGATACGGGCAAACAGGGTCCGTAGGCCGCGCAGCGTCTGATAGGCATCAAACGGCGAGCCGGTAATGCCTAGGCAGTTTGCCCACCATGCCAGTTCCTGATGCACCTCGGTATCGGCGGAAATCACCGCGCCGCCGACGACGTCCGAATGGCCATTGATGTATTTGGTGGTCGAGTGGACGACGATGTCTGCGCCCAGAGCCAGCGGGTTTTGCAGGGCGGGCGACAGGAAGGTGTTGTCGGCGACCACCTTGGCCCCGACCGCATGGGCGCGGCGGCTGATATCGGCGATGTCGCTGACACGCAAAAGCGGGTTGGACGGGGTTTCGACCAGAACCAGCTTGGCCCCGTCGGTAAGGGCTGCATCCAGGGCGGCCCCGTCATTCTGGTCAACAAAGGCGACGCGGAAATGACCCTTGCGGGCGCGGGCCGACAGCAGGCGGTGCGTGCCGCCATAACAGTCATGCGGCGCAATCAGCAGATCATCCGGCGACAGCAGGCTGAGCGGCAGGTCAACGGCGGCCATGCCGGTGGCGGTGATGACGGCCCCTGCGCCGCCTTCCAGTTCGGCAAGGGTTTCGGCCAGCACATCGCGGGTGGGGTTGCCCGAGCGTGAATAGTCGTACTGGCGCTTCTGGTCGAAGCCCGCGAACGAGTAGTTGGACGACAGATATAGCGGCGGCATGACCGAGCCGTGCGCCGTGTCCGTATCGACGCCGTGACGGGCGGCAATGGTGCGGGGATCGGCGGTACGGGCGCGGGTCATTGGTCTACGTCCTTCAGAACTGAGGTCAGGATATCGCCCACGAACTTGTCTTCCTTCAGGAAGGCGTCGTGGCCGTAAAGGGAATCGGCTTGTACGAACCGCCAAAGGTTCGGCAGGCGCGCGGCCAGCTCCTTCATGTCCTCGATGGGACACAGACGGTCGCTGTTAAAGCCGATCAGGGTGACGGGGGCGGTGATGGCCTCCGGCTCGACGCGGTGACGGTCGATGGAATCCGACAAGGTCAGCCAGCGTTGCGGCGTGGTGCGGTCGCGATAGGCCTTGCCGCGCGACTTCAGATAGTCGCACACCGGATAGGCCTGTCCCGCATGGCTGGGGGCTTCGTTATCGAAGCGGGCGTCGAATTCTTCGGGGGTGCGATAGGTGGTCATGGCCAGTTCGCGGGCCAGACCGATGGCCTGATCCACACGTCCGGTTTCCAGACCCAGTTCCAGAATGCGGCGCTGGATACCGCGCCATGCCGTCGCCAGCGGGTGCGGGCGGTGGGCGGCAGACACGACCACCAGTTGTTGGGCCCAGTCGGGATAGATCTCACCAAAGGCCAGCGCGATCATGCCGCCATAGGAACAGCCGATAAAGGCGGCGACCTTTTCCACGCCGAGATGGTCCAGCAACAGCGCCAGAAGGCGGGCATGGTCCTGGGTGGTGATGGTCAGGGGGGATTGGGGCTGGCTGATGCCTTCGCCAAATTCAGGTGCGAAATCAAAGGCTAGAACGCGATAACGGGTTAGGTCGATCGGGGCGCGAACGCCGACAGCTCCCGACCACCAGCCCAGACCCTTGGTTTCGGTGCGGTGGACATAACGGTCGGCGGAAATGCCGCCTGCCACCACAACCAATGGCGCATTGGGCTTGCCATGCAGGCGGCCTACGACCTGTTTCTGGGTCAGCTTGCCGCCGAAATCGAGTTCGAAATCGTCAGGGATCGGAACATAGACGTCGTGAGCACCCTCGCGTTGCAGCAGGGCCGACGGGCGGCGTGCGGACGCAGGACGACACGAAGGGTCGGCAGCGGTTTCGTCGGTCTGGATCAGGGCCAAGGTCATGGGTCTCGTCACGCAATCAAAAGTTCCGGCTCATTCCCGAAACCCGTGCAGTGACAGACCTGTGGCGCGTCGCCTTACCGACGCTCCACCCATCTCTCGCGGTCCCTTTCAGAACCCCGCAGGAGTTGGCACCGTTTCGGGCGGAACCCGATGGTTGCCCCAGCGTCAAAGGGCCTAATCCCTCGGCTGGTCTTGATGAGTGAAACCAAACTGATGTTTGCAGGAGCGCGGGTCAAGTGGAAAATTTCACCTCATTTGAAGGGTGATCAGCGTTCGCGCGACGAATATGATCCCCTGAAGCGTCTTTTTGAAAAATTATTCGAATAAGGGGTTGACGCGATGCAGCATCGTCGCTCACCCTAAGGCCAACTTGAACAAACCCTGGATGTACGCCGTGATGCAACGCATCGACAGCACTGAACTGATCCTCGTCGCCGCAACGGCGATGGGCTTCGGCACGTCCATGACCACCATTATCACTACCGGTACCACCACCATGCCCACCAGGGCGGGGACAGGTTGACGCGCGCCAAATCAGGCGAAAAGCAAGAAACCCGATCACCCCGCCCGGTCACCCGAGGCGGGTTTTTTTATGTCCCGATCCTAACCTCCACCCTCTCCACGCACTCCCCGACCACAGGAAAAACCCATGTCCGCCTCTCTCGCCCTCGTCGCAGAAAACCAGAAACCGCAAGTCCAGCTCGATGCCGAGGTTGTGGTGTTGAAGTTTGGCTCCTCGGTGCTGAAAAGCCCTGCCGATGCGCCTGCCGTGGCCAGCGAGATCTACAGCCATGTGCGCCGTGGCCGCAAAGTGGTGGCCGTGGTTTCGGCACTTGCCGGCGAGACGGACAAACTGCTGTCGGAAGCGCGCCTGCTGGGTCTGGATCACGACAACGAACTGCTGCCGGCCTATGTGGTTCTGGGCGAGGAGCGTGCAGCGGCTCTGGTGGCGATTGCCTGTGATCGTGTGGGGCTGGATGCTGTGGGTCTGTCGGTGCAGCAACTGGGGATTTCGGCCGAGGGGCCGTTGCAACATGCCCGTCCTGTGGCATTGAAAAACAACAAGCTGCGTGAAGCTCTGGCGCAACACGAAGTGGTTGTGGTGCCGGGCTTTGGGGCTGTGCGTGACTGTGGCCGTGTGGCGCTTCTGGGCCGTGGCGGTTCGGACCTGTCGGCGGTGGTTCTGGCCGCCGAACTGGGTCTGGACAAGGTGCGTCTGGTGAAGGACGTGGACGGTCTTTACGACCGCGATCCGGCCTGTGCATCGGGTACGCCGCAGCGTTATCGCCGTGCCAGCTGGGAGACGGCGCGCCAGCTTGGCGGCGCACTGGTCCAGCATGACGCCATCGATCTGGCGCAGGCCCGCGATGTTTCCATCGAGGTGGCCGCTCTGGGCCGCGCCGAGGGCACGGTGGTCGGCCATCACAATGCGCCTCCGGGACCGGTCGGTGCCGAGGCTCCGCTCAAGGTTGTTGTCGCAGGTTGCGGTGTTGTGGGCGGTGGCCTGCTGAGCCGCCTTCTGTGGGATAACGGTTTTGAAGTGGTCGGTGTTCTGGTGCGCGATCCGTTCAAGCGCCGCGATGTCGATGCCCCGCACGAACTGTTCAGCAATGATGTCGATGCCCTGCTGGCCAAGAAACCCGATCTGGTGATCGAGGCCCTGTCCGAAGGCGAGGCCGGTCACGACCTGATCCGCCGCGCTCTGGCACAGGGCGTGGATGTGGTCAGCGCCAACAAACAGGCCGTGGCCCTCGATCCGGCAGGTCTGCAACAACTGGCGGCGGAAAATGGTGCGCGTGTCGCATGGTCGGCCTCGGTCGGTGGCGGCTCGCCGATGATCGAGACGCTGCGTGCGGCTCGCGCTGCAGGTCCGGTGGCCGGTTTCGAGGCCGTTCTGAACGGTACGGTCAACTTCATGCTGCAACGTCTGGGTGAAGGTGCCGACTTTGCCGATGCTCTGGCCGATGCCCGCGCCGCAGGCTTTGCCGAGGAAGATCCGTCGTCCGATCTGGAAGGCCGCGATGCCGCCGCCAAGGTCAAGCTTCTGTCCTATGAAGCCTTTGGCAAGGTGCCAAGCGATGTGCCGTGCGATGCCCTGTCGGCGCAGACCGAGGTGGGCGCGTCGCCGGTGCGCCAGATCGGTGCCTGTTTTGACAAGGCGGGTGATCTGGACGCCTCGGTGCGTCTGAACGATGCGCTTGAAGATGCCCTGTTCCAGTCCTTGAACGGCGAGCGTAATGCGCTCAAAGTCTTTGGTGCTGACGGTCGTGTCTGGGCCTGCAAGGGACGTGGCGCGGGACGCTGGGCTACCACGGAAAGCGTGCTGGCCGATGTCGCCGATATCGTACGGGCACGACGCGCAGCGGTAGAGCTGGTTTAAGACTAAATGGCTGTTTTTACGCCCGTATTGGAGGTCGAGGCCAAGGCTTTTCTGAAAGCCTGGCCTGTGTCGGAGGTGATTGAATTCACGCCGATTGCAGAAGGTGTTCAGAACACGAACTATCGTGTTCGCACACGCGATGCGGCCTATGTCCTGACCCTTTTCGAAGGGGCGGAAGAGCAGAAGGGTTTGCCCTTCTGTCTGGGCCTGATGCAGCATCTTGGTGCCAAGGGTTTTGCCACGCCTTCGCCAGTTTCCGATCTGGACGGACGACTGTCGGGCGAGCTGAAAGGTCGTCCGGCGGCGCTGGTGGAATGGGCGGCGGGCGCGTGGCGCAAAGCCCCGACATTGGCCGACCAGTATCTGGCAGGGCGCACGCTGGCCGAACTGCATCTGGCAGGACGGGACTATACGGGCCGACGTGACAATCCGGTTGGCCCTGCACGCTGGCGCGAATTGGCTGCTCGTAGTGCCGAGCGTGCGACGGGCGAGGATCGCCAAATGCTGGACCAGATCGAGCGTTTAATGCCCGATCTGGCACGGTTGTTCGATCCGGCGCTTTTGCCGCAAGGGGCCATCCATGCCGATTACTTCCCCGATAACGTGCTGTTTGACGCGGATCGCATCGGTGGTGTGATCGACTTCTATTTCGGTTGTAACGGTGCGCTGGCCTATGATCTGGCCATTGCCTTGTCGGCATGGGATTTTGATACCGAGGGCAGGGCTGATCCCGAGGCGATCAGGGCCTTCCGTCAGGGCTATGAAGCGGTTCGCCCGTTGACGGATCTGGAGCAAACCCTGCTGCCCGAACTGGGCATGGCCGCAGCGGTCCGCTTTACGCTGACGCGCCTGCATGACCGCCTGTTCCACGATCCGGCCCATTTCGTCACCCCGAAAGATCCGGCTCCGTTCTGGCGGCGCATGGACTGGTGGCGCACACCGGCTCTGGCTTGAGACCCACCTGATCCATTCCCGCAACTGAAGCTGGACCATAAGGCCTGACCCCCATACTGATAGAGTGCGTATGGGGTTAAGGCATGTTGTTCAAAGAAAAGATGTTTCTGGCCAATTGCGATCCGGTGCGCCGGTTATCGCCGCTGGAGCTGGAAAAGCGCTTCACCATGTCGATCGCCCTGTCCAAAGGCGCGATCCTGACGCCGAACCTGCTGCTGGATAATGCGGGCATGGCTTCGATGCTGGAAAACAGCATGCTGAAGCTGTGGTAGGGCAGCAAGGAAGGGCGCGGTGGACTGGTTATCCGTGTGCCGGGCCAGATGGCGCCGGATTCTCTGGAAGACTATTTCGACAACCTGCCGGACCACCATTTCCTGACCCGTTTCCAGTCCAGCAAAGGCGATCTGTCGCAACTGGATCTGGCGCAGTTCAAATCGGACTTGCGCGGTATCGACCGCACACTGAAGCGTCTCAAGCCAGTCTATAGTCCGGTCAGCCTGCATGCACGCGCCCTGACCGATGCCATTCTGGCTTCGCCCGAATTCGCGCAATGGAAACAGGCGCGCCCCGAGCTGTGCCTGTCGGAATTGGAGGTCATGGCTCCCGATCTGATGTCGCGCTCATTGTGGTATCGCGCCAGCGAGCAACAACTGGGCGAGCAGGCTGCGGGTTTCAAAATGGAGGTGATCGACGCCTGTTATAACGGCCTGTTCGTCGCTTCGAGCGAGGCCTTTGTCATGGACCGGATACCGGTTCTAGGTCAGGTTCCAGCCGCCTTGCTCCATCTGGGCGTGGGGGCTGCGGCCCTGAGTGAACAGCGCAAATGGTTCGAATATGCGCTAAAGGGCTTTGATCTGGTGACGGCCTTTGGAACCGGACAACTGGTCGAGTTCTTGACTGATGAAGCGGCCAGTTTCGTCGAGGACAAACTTCAGGACACCTCGTTCAAATGGGCCACACGCAAGAACTGGTTTGGCCTCTATCCGAGGCTGACCCAATCCATGGGGATCGAAATCCGATGATTGTTTACGAGAACCCGTGGTTTCATGTGGTGAAGGAAGGCAACTTCCACATCATCAAGGAAAACACCAAGGGCGAGGGCGCGGTGGTCCTGCCTGTGGTGGGCGATAGGTTGCTGCTGCTGGAAATGCGCAGACCGTCACAGAATATGGAGCTGACGCTGGAAATACCGCGCGGCTTTGGCGATGTGGGCGAGAATGCGGTGACCTGTGCCCGCCGCGAACTGCGTGAAGAGACGGGCTATGATCTGCCGCTCGACGCTTTCCAGCCGATTGGCCATGTGCGGGCCAATACGGGGATTTTGCGCTCTCGCGTGGCGGTGTTTGCGGTGCAGATTTCGGTCGATATGGCGCGGATGCCGCCCGATGACGAGGCGGAAGGGATGCGGTTGGTGCCGTTGTCCGATCTGCCCGCCCTGATTGCGGACGGACAGATCGAGGACGGTTTTACCCTGTCGGCCCTGATGTTTTATAAGGCGGTTAGGCGCTGAACCCGCTGACGGTTTCCAGCACCGAAGCATAGTCGTTATCGACCACGCTGAGGCGTTCAGGCTGGTCACCGAGAGCGGCGATCACGGGGGCCGGTTCAGGCGTGATCCCTAGAACGCTTTCGACATAGCCGCCGAACTTGGATGGGTGAGCGGTGGATAGCGCCACGACCGGTGCGCCGTTGCGGTCCATCTTGCGCGCGGCATGAAGCGCGACGGCAGTGTGCGGGCACACGATACGACCCCAGGCCTTATAGGCGTGACGGATTTCTTCGGCGGTGGTGGCTTCATCCACCGAGACAGCCGAGGTTTCCTTGCGCAGAGACGCCAGCAAACTGTCGGGCAGGGTGACCGTGCCGTTCTTGGCAAAATCCTCGAACAACTGGCGGGTCAGGTCGATATCGCGGCCACTGGCCTCGAACACCAGGCGCTCGAAATTCGACGGGGCCTGAACATCCATAGAGACGCTCGCACTCTCGACGGCGGTGCGGCGGTCATAAACGCCGTCATTGATGGCGCGGGCGAGGGCATCGTTCTGGTTGACGGCAGCGGTCATGCCCGCAAACGGCAGGCCCATCTTCTTGGCCGCAATACCGGCAAAGGCATCACCGAAATTGCCGGTTGGCACCACAAAATGCGCGGCCTGACCCAGTTGGGCCGTGGCCGAGACATAATAGGGTATCTGGCCCGCCAGACGGCCCCAGTTGATCGAGTTCACCGAGGACAGACGGCCCTTTTCACGCAAGGATTCATCGCCCAGCAGCATCTTTACCAGACGCTGGCAGTCATCGAAATCACCACGCACGGCAAGGTTCAGCACGTTGTCGGCCTGAACTGTGGTCATCTGTTTGCGCTGGATTGGCGAGACGCGGTCCAGCGGGTGCAGAACGATCAGCTTGATGCGCTTGGCACCGGCAAAGGCGCGCACGGCGGCGGCCCCTGTATCGCCGCTGGTGGCGGTCAAAAGGGTCAGGGTTTCGCCCGATGCGGCCAGTGCCTCGTCGGACAAGGCGGCGACCAATGGCATGGCAAGGTCTTTGAACGCAGCAGTCGGGCCACGGAACAGTTCCAGCACGAACAGGCCCGCTTCCAGTTCCACCAGAGGTGTCACCAGCGGGTGGTCGAAGCCATCAACCAGACGTTTGAGGGCGCGTTCAACCGCACCAGCAGGTAGCGCAGCACCGATATAGGGTGTCAGGACATCGCGGCCGATCTCGGCATAGGTGCGTCCCTTTTGGGTAATGTCCGCGGGCATGGTGGCCCATGCGGCGGGCATATACAGGCCACCATCGGGGGCGATGCCGCGCAGCAGGGCGTCGGCGAAGTTTTCATCGGCGGCGTGGCCGCGGGTCGAAACGTATCGGTCGGCGGATGCAGTCATAATGCTGCATTCCTAGACTTCGTAACGAGGCGCGTCATGGAAAATGTTGCGTCGCGGAATGAAAATTCCCGCATTTGACGCAAGAAGATGCCCATTGCGGGCAAGGTGTGGATTTCGGGTCGCGAAACGTTCATGTGTGGCGGATGCGTCGTCGCTCGTTTCTTTTGAATGCTGCCGGTCTGGCGGCGGTTATTGCTGGTGGTTTGTGGCTGAAGGACAATGTCCTGTGGCGCAAACCCCAGTTGGTATTCGAGGCGCAAAGCCCCTGGATTGCGCTGGAACAACCGGCCGCCTCCCTGCCGGTGATCCGCCTGAGGGTGTTGGGTCAGCCGGTGCTGGCCCTGATCGACAGCGGGGCGCAATATTCGGTGATCGACAAGGCACTGGCCGAGCGTCTGACGCAGGCGGGCCATATCGGCAAGACCTTCGACATGCCCATGATCGCCTATGGCGTGGGGGGGCAGGCACAGGTCGGGCGCGGCACCACCCTGTCACTGGATATGGACGGTGTGACGGTGCCGTCTCTGCGCACGGCCATTCTGGACCTTGGTCCTCTGGCCCGCGATGCAGACGGGCCGGGTGTGGAACTGATTATCGGGCGCGACCTGTTGCGCGAGGCGGTGGTTGAGCTGGACTTGCCGCGCCGTCGTGTGCGTTTTCTGGACCCGCAAAACTGGCAGGCCGATCTGGATATGCGCGTTGTCGCCACCAAGCCTGTGGGCGACGCTTTGGGTGTCGAGGTCAGTGTCGAGGGGGCTGTGGTATCGGCGGTGCTGGATACAGGGGCATCATCGCTGTTGTCGCTAAGCGAAGCGACCGCACGCGAGGCCGGTATTCTGGATGGTCGCGCCGAGGAGGCTGGTCAAAGTCTGGTTCTGGGCGGGGTGGCCAAGGCCCGCTGGGTCGAGGTTTCGACCCTGACCTTTGGTGACGAGATGCGCCGCAATGAACGGGTGGCCGTATTTGGTGATTCACCCTTGCCCAACTACCCCGACGCCTTGTTGGGCATCGGGGCGTTCAGAGGGCGCAAACTGGCGCTTGATCTGGGGCGGATGGCCCTGTTTGTCGAAGGCCAACTGGACCTGACGATCAGCTAGAGCCTACAGGCCCGCAAAGGTGTTGCAGGTATTGGGATCGCCCGTCTGATAGCCGCGTTGCAGCCACTGCATGCGCTGTTCGGACGAACCGTGGGTAAAGCTTTCAGGCGAGACGCGGCCACCGCCACGGCTTTGCAGGGCATCGTCACCAATGGCGGCGGCGGTCTTCATGCCTTCCATCAGGTCGGTATCGGTGACGGTCACCTCGCCATCGGAAACGAGGGCGGCATTATGCGCCCAGACACCGGCATAGCAGTCGGCCTGTAGTTCAAGCGCAACCGAATAGCGGTTGCCGTCGGCGCGGCTGCGGGCGTTTTGCTGGGCGCGCTGGACCTGATCGGTGGCACCGGTCAGGCGCTGGATGTGGTGGCCATATTCATGGGCAATCACATAGGCCTTGGCGAAATCGGCACCGGAACCACCAAGGTTTTGCAGGTCGCGCCAGAAGCCGAGATCCAGATAGACCTTCTGGTCGGCGGGACAATAGAACGGCCCCATAGCCGACTGACCCATGCCACAGGCGGTCTGGGTGCCTTGTTCGTAAAGCACGGTTACGGGCGGGGTGTAGCCCTGAAGTTTCTGGGTCCAGACGTCGTTGATATTGGCCCCGATCACATCGACGAACAGGCCGGCATCGTCGGCAGGGGTGCCGGGGCGACCTTCGGTCTGGCCCGCATTGCCCAGTTGTCCGCCGAGCTGGCCGGCAATCTGCTGGCTGGTTTGGGGATCAACACCGAAGACAAAATAGAGAATGCCCGCGATCACCAGACCGCCGATACCGACGCCGCCCGCTGCGGCACCGCCGCCCATGCCGCGACGATCTTCGATGCCGCCACCGCGACGTCCACCTTGCCACTTCATCAGCCGAGCCCTCTGGTTTGTTCAGCGATCCGGACTATTCCACATTACGCCCGAAGCCAAAAGAGACGAGCTGTAAACGGACGTAAGCGTGGCCTTAATCTAGCGCCCAGACCCGCGAGCGTTTGACCTCGTTGTCTTCCAGTTCGCGCGTGGTCGGCACCGTGTATTCGGCAAGGAAGGTCAGGCCCGATTTGGGGAAATGGTTGCGACCCGGATCGCCGACCAGAACCCGCGTGCCATTAGCGCGTGCCGCCTTCAGCCAGCGCAGCACAGACATAGCCATGTCGCGATCATAAAAGACATCGCCCGCACAGATCAGGTCCGCCTGTGGCGGCGGGCTGTCCAGCAGGTTGGTATCGGTGAAATCGAGCGTCACAGCATTGGCGCGGGCATTCACCCTGACCGCCGCCTCGCAGAAAGGATCGATATCGGCCGCTAGCACGCTGCTGGCGCCTCGCAGCGCGGCGGCGATGCCGACCAGGCCCGAGCCGGTGGCCAGATCGACAACCGACTTGCCTGCGCATTCGTGCGGATTGTCCAACAGCCAGCGGGCCAGAGCCTGACCACCCGCCCACGCAAAGGCCCAGAAGGGCGGTGGCAGGCCCATTTCACCCAGTTCTTCTTCGGTCAGACGCCAGATGGGGGTGATCTCGTCTGCCAGATACAGCGAGATTTCCGGCGTGTGCGACACTGGCTGAAGGCGGGTATTGTCGAGGATGAAAGCCTCGGGATCGTCGATGCGCGGCACTTATTCCAACTCTCGCGCGCCCTCGATGACAGCCTGATAGACCAGAGCGCGATCCGGCCCCTGTATCACATGCAGCAGCACCCATGTGGCCCCTTTTCGTGCCACACGCACCCGCATCTGGTCGTTGAATACGCCATCGGCAAAACCGGCGGGCGCGACATTGCCGTCATTGAGGATCAGCGAGCCCATGCGTGATCCGCAGGCCGAGATACCGGCGCAGCGAAACACGGTTTCATAGCCCGCATTGCGAAGGAGGTTTTCGTAATGGCGATCGACATCGGCAGCCGGAACCAGCGGGCGGATCACATAGTCGCTATGGGTGATGGCCCCCTGCAATTTTATGATGTTTGCCGCTTCGTCCGAGCGGGTGTTGAGGGCGGCAACAGGGACGATAATCTCGGCATTATCGCGCGACTGATAGGCGCGGATGCGGGCATTTGCGAAACGCGGCAAATCCCTGACATCGCGTGATCCGGCAATGTCGGGATCATAGGGTGACGCAGCCGCCGCCAATAGAGGGGCGGGGGCGGCAAGACCGGCGGCAAAAATCAGGGACAGACAGGCAAGGCGGCGCGATTTCATGCGCGGCACATTGCCATGGATTGGCGTAATCGCAAGCGGGATCAAAGGCTTAAATATGTAATATGGTCATGACATTTTGTAAGGTTGACATTACATGTTGTGGGTGTCAGGTTTTCCTTACATTGCAGGAGGAACAGCCATGAGTATGGTCGAGATTTTACCCGATGCCCGCTATCGTCGCGGCACCTTCATCGCTATGGCCGGTTATGTGGTGACCCTGATGGCGGCTGTCTATCTGACAGATCGCCAGATGGTTTCGGGGCCGCTGCTGTATCTGCTCGCGACCTTGCCGGGGGTGGCGATCATTGGCCAGTTATGGGTGACGCTGCGGTATCTGCGTGATGCCGACGAGTTCGTGCGGACGCTGCTGGCCAAACGCCTGATTGTGTCCTGTCTGGCAACCTTTGGCATCATGACGGTCTGGGGCTTTCTCGAAACCTTTGCCGGTGTGCCGCATCTGGCCGCGTGGTGGGGATACTGTCTGATGTGGTTCCTGCTGGGGGTTTCCAGCCTGTTTATCAGGGACAGTAAATGAAGAACCGGCTGAAATTGCTGCGGACGGAACGTGGCTGGACGCAGGAACAACTGGGCCAGCAACTGGGTGTCTCGAGACAGGCGGTTATCGCGATTGAAAGCGACAAGCACGATCCTTCGCTGGATCTGGCCTATCGCATCGCCGCCCTGTTCGCCCGCCCCGTCGAAGAGGTCTTCGACAATCCGCACATCTGAATAACGCCCATTCTTTTCAGGAGACGGCCATGAAGCCCGCTCGATCGGTTCGACAGTTTGCGTTGCGTTTTATCTCCGCCCTTACTTTGTCCGTTGCTGCGGTGGGGATCGGCACCCCTGTTTTGGCGGTGCCCGTGGCACAGGATGCGCCCTTTGCCTCGGACCGGCTGTCGGTCGAGGTGATCGGGCAGGGGCCGGATGTGATTTTTGTGCCCGGCTATACGTCGTCGCGCGAGGTCTGGCGCGAGGCAGCCCAGCGTTTATCGGCCACACACCGTGTGCATCTGGTGCAGTTTTCGGGCTTTGCCGGTCAGCCGTGGAGCCATGGTGACGGGCCGTTCCTGGCACCGGCGCTGGACGAGTTGGCCCGCTATGCCGGCACTCTGGATAAACCGGCCCTGATCGGTCACTCGATGGGCGGCTTTGCGGGGCTGAGGTTGGCCCAGCAGCACCCCGATCTGTTGTCCAAGGTCATGAGTGTCGACAGCCTGCCCTTCTTTGGCGTGCTGATGGGACCACAGGCGACAGCGGAAAATTTGGCCCCGATGGCCAGCCAGATGAAGGCCATGTTGTTGGCCGTATCGCCGGACATGTTCCGCGCCCAGCAGGCGCAAACGGCGGTGGGCATGACGCTGACCGAGGCCAAACGCTCCGCCATCGTCGAGGATTCGCTCAACTCCGATCCGCAGGCCCGCGCCACTGCGATTGCCGAGCTGATGGTGGCCGATGCCCGCGCCGATCTGGGCAAGGTGACGGTGCCGTTCTGGGCGGTCTATGCCGTGGACCATTCGGGCGGTCAGGGGGCCATGGCTCCGGCCGTGTGGACGCGCGAATATGCAGCCCTGCCAGACGTGAAAATGGCGGCTGTCGAGAACAGCCGCCACTTCATCATGTATGACCAACCGGATCGTCTGAACGCCCTGATCGATGATTTTTTGTCGGCAGACTAGGCGCGCTTATTGCGGGCGCAGGGTCTGGGTGACGTCGCCCTTGGGACCTGTGCCCGCGAACTCGGCGGCATAGGTCGGGTTGATGGCCTTGCCCAGAGCCTCGAACGGTATGGTCAGATAATAGGGACCCTCGACATAGGGGCCGACATCATAGGCATTGAGCAGGAAGGTAATGCCCGAGGACTTGCCCGCCGTGTCGGACGGGGCCAGCATCACGGCTACCTTGCTGACATCGGGGCAGGTCCACATGCCGGTGGCCTGTAGCGGCACCGAGCCCTGACGGCCCTTCTTGGCGGCGTTGACGGCATCGCACAGGGTGCGGCCCAGCAAAGCCTTGTCAGCATCGGCGGCGAACAAATCGGCAGCGGCAACCTGTTTATTGGTGGTGCGGTCCCACAGAAGACCGGTGGCCACCGTATTGGAGTGGGCACCGCCCGAATAGTCGAAGTCCGAACGCATCATGCTGAACAGACGGCCCGTCTCGACGGGCTGGCTGTAGAGGATGGTCTTCTCATAGGGCGGCAGGTCGGCGCTGCCGAACTCGCTACGGTCTGATTGCGCCCCTTCGGAATAGTCTTTCAGCTTGCCGACTTCTGCATCGTAAAGCTGCTTGTAGAGATCAGGATAGCCCTTGATGGCCTCGGGCAGGGTCAGGCTGACCTTGGCATAAGGCGTGACGGATTCATATTTCAACGGCCCGTCGGCCTCGGCCGAGGCGGCGGGCTTTTCCGTCTCATTGCCCTTCTGGCCGCGATCACAGGCGGCTACGCTGAGGGCAATGGAGCTGCATACGAGCATGTAGCGGAAAGTGCGCGTGATTTTCATGTGGTCGTCCACCCGAAAGAGAATCAGAAACTGATCTGGCTTAACGCTATAGCAGCCAGAAGGATCAATCCGGCCTCGCGATTGGATTTGAAAAGTTTGAGGGCCAGTGCCGGATTATCGACGCGCAGTCTGGTGATCTGCCAGACAAAGTGCAGGCCGTAAAAGCCGAGGAAAACCCAGAACAAGGGACCGGCCTTGGCCAGCCATCCGGCGACACCGGCCAGCACAAAGGCCAGCACATAGAAAATAGCCACGCCCTCGCGCACCTTGGAGCCCAGACGGCGGGCAGAGGATTTTACCCCCGCCATGACATCGTCCTCGATGTCCTGAAGCGCGTAGATGGTGTCATAGCCCAGCGTCCAGAACAGGCCACCGGCATAAAGCACCAGCGCCGCGGGGCTGACAAAACCGGTCATGGCCAGCGGCGCGGCCACACTGGCCCCCGCAAAGCCCAGCACAGCACCCCAGTTAAAGGTCAGGCCCAGCCACGCCTGCGGCCACCATGTGATGCGCTTCATAAACGGATAGGCAGCGACCAGAAACAGGCTGAGGAAGCCCAGCAGAACCGCCATCAGGTTCATGGTCAGCAGAATAGACAGGCTGACCAGACAGATGCCGATCACAAAGGCGGCGGCCTGTTTGGGGCTGATCTGGCCAGATGGAATAGGGCGGCTGGCGGTGCGGGCGACCTGTGCATCAAAATCGCGGTCGACAATGTCGTTCACGGCACAGCCTGCACCGCGCATCAGGGCGGCACCGAGGGCAAAGCCGAAAATCAGCCATGTCTCGTACCAGCCAAAGCCGCGTCCTGTTTCCAGCAGGGCCAGCATGATCCCCTGCCAGCCCGGCAACAGCAAAAGCCATGTGCCGATCGGGCGGTCGAAGCGCCCCAGCTTCAGCCAAGGCTTCAGCTTTTGCGGGGCATAGCGGTCAACCCAGTTGTCATGGGTGGCATCGGGCAGGGGGGCAGTGGTCATGCCCTGTCTTTAAACACTCGCGCCCGAAGGGGCCAGATGCTCAAGCTTGGGCGATTTCGCCGCTGATCTGGCGCAGGGCATTTTCGAACACCGCAGCCGGTTGTCCGCCCGAGATCAGATACTGGTCGTTGATGACCACGGCGGGAACCGAGGTGATACCGCGCGACTGCCACAACTGTTCGGCAGAGCGCACCTCGGTCACATAGCGGCTGGAGGCCAAGATCTCGGCGGCTTCGGCACGGTCGAAACCAGCGCTTTGGGCCACCTCGGTCAGGATACCGGCGTCGGAGATATTACGGCCATCGGTAAAATGGGCTTCGAACAGCGCCATTTTCAGCGCCTGCTGGCGGTCAGGTGCGACCTCGTGCGCCCAGTGCAGCAGGCGGTGGGCGTCGAACGTATTCCAGATACGGCTCTTCTCGGACATCTGCATGTCAAAGCCGACCTCTGCGGCGCGATCACGGATCATGGCGCGGTTGGCCGCCGATTGTTCGGGCGTAGAGCCGTATTTGCGCTGGATATGCTCGCCGAGGTTTTCGCCCTCGAGGGCAATTTGCGGGTTCAGTTGGAAAGGCTGACAGGTGATGTCGGCTGAAATCCCTTCGGCCTTCAGCTTGTCCAGCGCCTGATTGAGGCTGCCAAAACCGATCACGCACCACGGGCACATGACATCGGACACAAAGTCGATCTTCAGGGGGGCTTTGTCGGTCATGGCGTGCGTCTTCTGAAACAGATGATGTTGCAAACCATATGGACGCCCGCCTGGCCTGCGCAAGGGTCTGCGACGAACAAAGTTCGCATCACGCGAAACAGATTTGAATGGGGGAAAGAGGGGGCGGCCCGGTTTCTCAGTCGGGGGGCGTGTTGACCGGGCCGCAGGAACCTACCGGATTGGGGGGTGGGGGAAAATCCGGTGGGTTCTGTCTTGTAAACTGGCGTTCTTCGGGAAGGTTCCTTGGGGTTGCATTGAAATATGTGTTTTTTCAAACCCCGATTTTAGATGTCCCCAAAAGCTGTTCTGGAACGGGTTGCCATGTGGGGTTGTACAGGCCAGTGAAGGGGAGTGAATACGACCCTGATCATTGATTGCGACCCGGGGGTGGATGACGCCACCGGACTGTTGATGGCCTTTGCGGCCTCGAATATCGACCTGTTGGCGGTGACCACGGTAGGGGGAAATGTCCCTGCCAGCCGCACGGCCAGAAACGCCTGTATCCTGCGCCAGATTGCTGCCTGCGAGCATGTGCCGGTGTTTGCCGGTGCCGATCGTCCGCTGGTGCGCGAGCCTGCGGGGGCGGGCGAGTTCCATGGCGAGGAAGGGCTGGGCGATATGGCCCCGTTCGACACCGCCAAGGGCGTCGAGGCCGAACATGCTGCCGATGCTATTGTCCGTCTGGTGATGGAACGTCCGGCGGGTACGGTTGATCTGGTGGTGATGGGTCCGATGACCAATCTGGCGCTGGCCCTGCGTCGTGAGCAGTCGCTGGCCGATCATTTGCGGCAGGTGGTGGCGATGGGCGGTGCCCGCAGCGAGGGTGGCAATATTACTGCCAGTGCCGAGTTCAATATCTGGGCCGATCCCGACGCGGCGCACGAAGTGATGCACAGCCCTGTGCCGGTGGTGCTGATCGGACTGGACGCCACCCATCAGGTGCGCGCCACCGAAGAGCGTATCCGCACCATCGAGGCGATCGGCAATGCCTCGTCTGACGCCGTGGCCTCCATGCTGCGCTTCTCGCAACGCATAGAGCGGACGATTGTCGGGTGGGATGCGGCACCGTTGCATGATCCGTGTACGGTCGCCTATGTGATGGCCCCCGAACTGTTCCGTCTGCGTCCTGCCGAGATCCGTATCGAGGCGCAAAGTGATCTGACGCGCGGCCATACGGCGGTAGAGATGCGCGGTGACGTGCTGGAGGCCCGTCATCTGTGGGCCGTGAAAGCCGATGCCGAAGGTATATTCGATCTGATTGGCGAAACCCTTGCGGGAGCAAAAACATGAGGATCACTGTCGTAGGGTCGATCAATCTCGACTATGTGGCGACCTGTGCCAGCCTGCCGCGAGCGGGTGAGACGGTGACAGGGGCCACACTGGCCCGCCATCCGGGCGGCAAGGGGGCCAATCAGGCTCTGGCAGCGCGCAAGCTGGGCGCAGATGTCTGCATGATCGGCCGTGTCGGCGATGACGAGATGGCGCTTCCGGCAACAGCCTTGCTGGACACCTATGGCGTTGATCTGGGCGGTGTGGTCACCGATGCCGATGCCCCGACGGGTGTGGCCCTGATTTCGGTCGATGCCGATGGCGAGAACCAGATCACGGTGGCCGCCGGTGCCAACCATAATGTCATGCCCGAACAGCTTCCGGCCCGTATCGAGACGCCGCTGATCGTGCAGTTGGAACTGCCGATCGAAACTGTCGAGGCGGCGGTCGGGCGCGCAACTGAGTTTGTCTGTGTCAATCTGGCCCCTGCGGCACCGGTATCGGATGCCATGTTGCGCCGTGCCGACCTGATTGTGGTCAACGAGACCGAGGCGGCGTTTTATGGCGATGCCCTGCACCACGGCGGCGGGCGTGTGGTGGTGACCAAGGGCGCACGCGGCGCGTCCATGTATTTGCGCGGCGTGCAAATGGCGTGGGCCACGCCACCACACATCAGGGCGGTGGATGCTGTGGGGGCGGGCGATGCCTTTGTCGGCGCCATTACAGTAGCCCTGCTGGAAGGTATGGACCCGCAGGATGCGCTGGAATTTGCCTGTGCAGCGGGCGCAGTGGCCTGTACGCGGGCAGGGGCGCAATCGTCTCTGGCTGACCGCGAAGAGGTCGAGGACCTGTTGAACGCCTAAAGATGCACAATCTGGCGCACGGCCATACCGTCCGCCAGAGCATCGAACGCCCCGTTGATCTGTTCCAGCGTCAGTGTGCCTGACAACAGGCGGTCAACGGGCAGGCGACCGTCTTTGAACAGGCCGATATAGCGGGGGATGTCGCGGCTGGGCACGCAGGTGCCGATATAGGCCCCCTTTAGCGTGCGCTCCTCGGCGACCAGACTGACAATATTGACCGGCAAGACGGCATCGGGCGGCGGCAGCCCCGCCGTGACCGTGGTACCGCCGCGCCGTGTCATCTTCCATGCGGCCTCCAGCGCGCGGGCCGAACCGGCCATCTCGAATGCAAAATCGGCCCCGCCACGCGTAAGGGCGCGCACCTGCTCGACAGCATCGGGATCGGCAGCATTAACGGTGTGAACCGCGCCCAGAGTGGCCGCCAGTGCCAGCTTGTCGGGGTTGAGATCGACCGCCACCACAGGGCTGGCCCCCGCTGCCAGCGCGCCCAGAACTGCGGCCAGACCGACGCCGCCAAGGCCGATCACGACCGCCGACTGACCTGCCTTGAGCCCTGCGGTATTCACCACAGCGCCTACGCCGGTCAGGACAGCACAGCCGAACAGGGCTGCATGTTCAAACGGCAAATCCTTGTCGATCTTGACCAGCGAACGGCGCGAGACAACCGCATGGGTGGCAAAGGCCGAACAGCCGAGATGGTGGTTCAGTTGCGGCTCGCCCTCGCAGACAAAGGCACGGCGGCCTGACAATAAACGCCCTTCGCTATTGGCCACAGCGCCCGGCTCGCACAGGGCAGGGCGTCCCTCGGCGCAAGGGGCGCAATGGCCACAGGACGGCATGAAGACCATCACCACATGATCGCCGACCTGTAGATCATCAATGTCTGGGCCAAGCGCCTCGACAATACCGGCGGCCTCGTGACCCAGTGCCATTGGCAGGGGGCGGGGCCGGTCGCCATTGATGACCGATAGGTCCGAATGGCACAGGCCCGCGGCCCTGATCCGCACTCGAACCTCGCCCGCCGCAGGATCATCCAGCGTGACCTCGCGGATTTTCAGAGGCTGGCTGTCGGCATAGGGCGTGGCATGGCCCGTTTTCTCCAGAACGGCGACGCGGGCGGTGACGGGCATGGCGACTCTCTGGACAGTTGTGCGGCTATCTCGGGCATGGTCACAGGTCGCGGTCTGCGGCACTGTGGGCCAAAGACCAAAGGTCAGCCAAAAGAGACATCGGGCAAGAGGGAAGTCGGGCTTATGTCATCACATGCGCGTGCCACACGGGCGGATTACAGCCGCTTTGTCACCCTGACGACGCGCTGGGCCGACAATGATGTCTATGGCCACATCAATAATGTTGCCTATTACGGCTATATCGACACGGCGGTGAACCAGTTGCTGATCGAGGCAGGTTTGCTGGATGTGGCGGGCTCGGACGTGATCGGCGTCGTGGCCGAATCAGGGTGCCGCTATCACGCGCCCGCCCACTATCCGGATGTGATCCATGCAGGGGTGCGGGTTGGAAAGCTGGGCAATAGCAGCGTGCGCTATGAGGTCGGCCTGTTTCGCAATGCCGAAGACCAAGCCGTTGCCGAAGGATTTTTTGTGCATGTGATGGTCGGGCGCGAAAATCGCAGACCGCAACCGCTCAGGCCCGACCTGGGGCCTTTCTGGAAAGCCTGATCCGGTAAATCGCGCCGGATCAGGTTTCACAGATAGTCTTTCCAGACTTCAGGCAGGGCCTAGTAGTCGCGGCGCGGGCGCAGCAGGGCCAGAATGCCCACAGTGGTCAGAACGCCCAGTGCAAAGGCACCGATGACCGAACCGGTGGCCGTTGCGGTCGAGACGGTCACAGGGCGGCGGGCATAACGCTCGACGATCTCGGTGGCGTTCGGATCGCGCAAACCTTCATCGTAAGCGTCGTCCAGATAGGTGTCGTCAACAGCGACCATGATTGTCCTCCAAACTCTCTAGCGCACAATCCGTAGCGCATTGGGCAGTTCCCTGTGGTGACAGAGAATGCGCCATCCGGTAAAGGGCGGCCCTTAGCATATTCGACATTTGGCGAGCGACACCATGGCCGGCCACTCAAAATTCAAAAATATCATGCACCGCAAGGGACGCGCCGATAAGGTGCGCTCCAAGCTTTTCTCGCGTTTATCGCGTGAAATCACGGTTGCAGCCAAGGCGGGCATGCCCGACCCGGCAATGAACCCGCGACTACGTCTGGCAGTGAACAACGCCAAGTCGGAGTCGATGCCCAAGGAAAACATCGAACGCGCCATCAAAAAAGCTTCGGGTGGCGAGGTCGATGCTCTGGAAGAAATCCGCTACGAGGGCCGTGGCCCAGGTGGCGTCCAGATCATCGTCGAGGTTCTGACCGATAACCGTAACCGCGCCGCATCGGGCGTGCGTTCGGCCTTCGCCAAAAATGGCGGCGCGCTGGGCGAAAGCGGCTCGGTCACCTTCATGTGGGACCGTGTGGGCAAGATCACCTATCCGGCCGAAGCCGGTTCGGAAGATGCCGTGATGGAAGCGGCTATCGAAGCCGGTGCCACCGACGTCGAAAGCGATCTGGTCAAACCGGACATCTACGAGGATGCACCGGGTCACACCATCTGGACCGCCTTTGAAGATCTGAACGATGTGGCCGAGGCTATGTCCAAGGTTCTGGGCGATCCGAAGTCGACCGCTATTGTCTGGAAGCCACAGTCGGAGATCGAACTGACCGGTGACAGTGTCGGAACGCTGTTTAAGCTGATGGATGCACTGGACGCCGAGGATGATGTCCAGCAAGTGTATTCAAACGAAGACATCTCGGACGAGGACGCGGCCAAGTACGCGGGCTAGTTCGAGTTGGGGCTGGAAAAGGGCGGCGCTGTTTTGGCGACGCCCTTTTTCTATGCCTGAACCCTAGTCACAGACGGCCCAGTCGCTATCGGTGGCCTGCAGGCTTTCCAGCGTCATGGTTGTTTTGCCCAAGGGCGTGCTGGCCGAATAGGATGACTGCGCGGTGCCGGACGGACCGACACGGCTGAAGGTCACCAGATCGAACGGTGCGCTGTCGGTGCCGCTGACATGCCATGCCAGTCCGGTCTCGTCGCCAGAGCCGGCCTTGCAGGCGAACAGTTTTAACTGTGCCCCCTCCATCAGCAGCGCATAGGCGATGTTGACGGGAACCTCGCCTGCCGGACCGGACCAGTTAAAGGCCAGATTTTGCTGGTTGTTGCGTTGGGTAATCACCGCTTCGAAGGGGGCTACGCGACCACTGGCCAGCGTCGATCCGCCGACCTGTTCGTTGGTCCAGTTGATCTGCGGCAGGCGCGTTTTCAACTGTTCCAGAGATGTAGCCGAGGCTGCACCGTCACGGGCATGGGCGGCGATCAGGATACGCGCGGCGTCCAGACCCTGCTGGGCCTTGTAAAAGGCTGCGGCACAGGTGTCGGCGTTTGCAGGCGCGCCGTTCTCGGTCGGGACGGCGTTCTTGAGGCAGCGGGCCAGGAAGGCGTCGCGCTGGTCATTTAAACGGGTCATTTCCTTGGCGGCGCTGGCATCGGGCGCTGTTGCTGTCGGATCTTCGGGGGTTGCAGGACCGCTTGGGGGAGAACAGGCCGCCAGAACCAGTGCGGCTGCCATTGCGAAAATCAGGCGCACTGCGGGGTGGCGGGATGGCATAGGCGGCTCCGTGATAGGCGGGAAATGACGCGAAGGATTATCGCTTCAAAAAATAAATAAACTCAGGTGCAAAAAGCGATGGCCTGCTCCAGCCAGATGGCTAGTCCCTGACGCTGCCACAAGGCCAGACCGGCCAGTGACAGCACAATGGCTCCGCCCACTAACAGGGCGGGAACCAGACGCTCTGGTTTCGGGGCGGGCTTTTGCGGTTGTTCGCTCATTGGGTTTGCGCGACAGCTTGGGGCGGGGTTTGGCGGATAGGCAGATTGGCCACCGCGGCGATAAAGGCCAGTGCGATACTGATATACCAGACCAGATTATAAGATCCGGTGGCATCAAAAACGAGCCCGCCCAGCCATGCGCCGAGGAAGGCCCCGATCTGGTGGCCAAAGAAGACGATCCCCGTCAAAGCGGTCAGGTTTCGAAGACCATACATCTGGGCCACAAGCCCGTTGGTCAAAGGCACCGTCCCCAGCCACAGGAAACCGAAGCTGGCGGCAAACATCAGCGCGCTGGCGCTTGAGAGCGGGACCAGCAGAAAGACGATAATCGCTACACCGCGCAGGGTGTAAAGCGTAGCCAGCAGGTGCTTCTTGGAGTGTTTGCCACCCCATGCGCCCCACATCCACGATCCCAGAATATTGAACAGGCCGATCAGAGCCAGACCCGTCGCACCGGTCGAGCTGGGCAGGCCCTGGTCGGTGATGTAGGTCGGGAAGTGGATGCCGACAAAGGTGACGTGAAAGCCGCAGACAAAATAGCCGCTGCACAACAGCCACCAGCTCTTGTCGGCAAAGGCCTGTTTCAAGGCCTGATTGAGCGGCAGACCCTCGGCGCGTGCCGGCGCGGCGCTGCCTCGTTTGCCCATCAGGCCAAAGGCCAGCGGGACAATCAGGGTCAGCATCACGGCCAGTATATACAGGCTGTTGCGCCATCCGGTGGCGTCGATGAGTGCCTGCGCCATCGGCACGACAAAGAACTGGCCCAGTGATCCACCCGCGGTGATGATGCCAAAGGCCAGCGTGCGCTTTTCAGGGGCAACGATTTTGCCAACTGCGCCCATGGTGACGACAAAGGTCACGCCCGACATGGCCATGCCCACAAAGGCCCCAAAGCCGATGCCCAGACCCCATACGCCCGACGCGGTCGCCGTCAGGGCCATGCCGGCCACATAGACCAGAGCCCCGATAATCAGCACACGGCCGGGACCATGCTTGTCGGCATAGGCTCCGACAAAGGGCTGGATCGCGCCGAACAGAAGGTTTTGCAGCGCCAGCACAAGACCAAAGGTCTGGCGATTGATGCCCAGTTCCATGGTCATCGGGGTCAGGTACAAACCGAATGACTGGCGTGCGCCCATGGCCAGCGTGACGATGGCGGCACTGGCCGCGATCATAATCCAGACTCTGCGGGACAGATGGACAGGGGGGGACGCGGACATGCACTGGCTTTCTGCGGCTATACCGCAACGGGAACTGTTCCTGTCAAAACACAGACCGTGGTCCGTCGCAATCTATGGTTCGATGATGGTTCGCATGATGGTGCAGTGAAAAGCCCGCTCCGGTCATTGTCTGCTAACCTTCTTTGGGGCATGACGTGAACGGATGGCGAACGAAATGATCAGAATCGTCGGGATCGATCCCGGCCTG
>NZ_JAVXCU010000027.1:0-31634 GCF_036659295.1 Brevundimonas sp.
TTACGGGTTCGCGTATTCGTAACAAGGAATTCACCAGCGCTTCGCCGGTCCAGGTGCTGTCGAGTGCTGAAGCAGAGTTGCGTGGTCAGCCGGATGTCGCCCAGACCATCCTGCAATCCACCTTGGCTCTGTCGTCATTCCAGTTGAATGACCAGCTTACGGGCTTCGTAACTGCAGGTGGTGGCGGTACCCAATCGGTGGCACTGCGTGGCGCTGGTCCGCAACGTACCCTGACCATCCTGAACGGCCGTCGTGCGGGCCCGTCGGGTACCCGTGGTCAAGTTCAGGCTTTCGACCTCGGCGTGATCCCGGGTTCGATGGTTGAACGTACAGAAATCCTGAAGGACGGTGCATCGTCCATCTACGGTTCGGACGCTGTGGCTGGTGTTATCAACATCATCACCCGTACCGATCTGGATGGTGCGCGTATGAACGCATTCTATGCTGCGCCATTTGATGGTGGCGGCGAGCAGGTGCGTCTGGATGGCGCAATCGGTCGTGTCTTCGATCGTGGCTACGCAAACCTCAGCCTCGAGTACTTCGAATCCAAGGCGCAGCTGCGTAAAGACCGCGATTATACCAGCTGTACAACGGATTACACCTTCGATCCGCGTACTGGCGAGCGTCAGGACTACATCGATCCGAAGACCGGCGAGTACAAGTGCTACAATATTAACAGCAACTATGTGGCCCTGCTGGGTACGCCTATGAGCCTTGTGCGGACACAGCCGGGGTATCAATATCCGACTGCAGCAGAGGGTAATAACTCTGCGTTTGCCGGTTGGGCCCGCTTCAACCGCGCAGGCTATCCGGATACCTTCCTGTATACGCCCTCGGATAACGACTACTACCAAAACTCAACAGTCGTGTCTCCGCAAGAGCGCTATTCGGCATACTTCACCGGCGGTTATAAGCTGACGGAAAATGTCGAAGTTTACGGCGAGCTCCTCTACAACAAGCGCAAATCGAGCCAGATTGGCGTAGGACAGGTGTTCCCGAGCTTCGCACAGCTCAGCACCCTTTATGGCGCTGATAACGCTGTCGCTGCCACGAACCCGAACAACCCGTTCGGTCAGCGTATCCAGCCGGTCGGCATCTATGAATCGAGCTCGTTCCAGGACATTGACTATTATCGCGGTATCCTGGGCCTGAAGGGCAACATGGGTAAGTGGGACTGGGACGTTTACGGCCAGTACACGCTGTCGGACGCCGTTTATAACAATGGCCCGCGTATCTATCTGGATCGTCTGCTTGCTGTATCGAGCCCAGGTGTTGCCTGTGAGCAAAATCCTGCTGGCGGCAATGTCTCGAACTTCAACTGCTCGGACCTTCCGAACGGTTTGGCGTGGACAGATGAACGTGTTCTGACGGGCAATTTCACAGACGCAGAGCGTAACTTCCTCTTCTTTGACGAGGATCACACCACGCGTTACGATCACGCCTATGTTGAAGCTGTGATCTCGACGCCGGAATTGTTCAACCTGCCGGCTGGCCCGGTTGGTGCGGCCTTCGGCGCTCAAATTCGCCAAGAAAAACTGGATGATTTGCCGGGGCTTCAGGCGCGCAGCCGTAACGTGGCTCTGTACTCGACGGCGGGCCAAACCAAGGGCGACGACACGGTCAAAGAGGTGTTCGCAGAATTCGATCTGCCGCTTCTGCGTGACATGCCGCTCGCTCAAAACCTGAGCCTGAACGTGTCGGGTCGCTATTCGGATTACGATTCGTATGGCGACAGCCTGACCTACAAGGCCGGTGTAAACTGGCAGATGACGCCGTCGGTTCGTCTGCGTTCCAGCTACGGCACATCGTTCCGCGCTCCGGCTCTGTATGAACAGTTCCTCGGTGCTCAGGTCGGTTATCAAGGCCAGTCTGCGGCGGACCCGTGCTACGATTACACCGAAGCCAACTCCATTGATCCTAAGATCTTGGCCGGTTGTATTCTGGACAACGCCTCGATCACCACGGGTGGTTCGAGTGTTGCCGTTGCGACTGTTGGTGGTCGTGACCTGCTCGAAGCCGAAACGGCTGAAAGCTTCAGCGTCGGCCTGATCCTGCAGCCGCAGTTTGCCGGTGTTTCGGGCCTGAATATCGCCATCGATTATTGGGAGTTCAAGATCGAGGATGCTGTGTCCCGTCTGGGAGCTAACGCTATCATCGAGCGTTGCTATGAGCAGTCGTCTGTAGGGGCTCTGGATTCGGGTTATTGCAAGCTGTATGAGCGTGTTCGTAATCCTGGTGCCAGTGATGACGGCAAACTTGCCAGCGTCAACGATGCCTATGTCAACGTAGCCGAGCAAAACTATCGCGGTATTGATGTTTCGCTGAACTGGGCCTTTGACTTCTTGAATCTGGGTCGCCTGACCATCTCGTCGCAAAATAGCTACAAGATGGAAGACAGTGAAACCTTCGAAGGTGTGACTACTGAGTATCTGGGTAACAGCTTCAACTATAATGGTCCGCGTTATACCGGCCAGTTGGCATTCAACCTGGACCGCGGTAACTGGGGCTACTACTACGGCATCACCTTCATCGGCCGTTCTTCGGACGTAGATAAGAATGGTGGCGATATCTTCTCTAACTCGAAGTATGCGAACCTGCCAGCAGGCATTAACTCGACGAACTGTGACCTGCCTAACTCGTATTGCTCGCGTTATGTGCTGCGTACCCCGCTACACGACACGCATTCGGCTTCTGTCCGCTATCGTGGTGATGGCTGGAATATGACCGTCGGTATGCAGAACATCTGGGACAAGGCTCCGCCGATGGTGGGCGCTGGCATGTTCCGCACGGGTAATGCTGCACTGAACGGTTACGATATGCGCGGTCGTCGTATGTCGATCAGCTTCGGCAAAACTTTCTGATCCGATTAAAATCAGAAAACTTGGGGCGGCAGTGCAAACTGCCGCCCCTATTTATTTGAAATAAAGATATCAGCGAGGCTCTTGAGCCCTAGAAAGTCGGGCCTGGTAGCGAGCAGAAGGGCCCGGAGGGCGCGCATTTAAATCAACCTTAGGTGCAAAAACATGCACTCGGAGGGCTTTCTTGTGATCCGACTCATATATAGATCGGTAATAGTCCGTTAACGATGTCGGGTGTTTTATTAACCCGCTCATAACCAATGCGATTCGGCGGGGGTTGTGTTGGGTTTAATGGGCAGGGTCGGAAGGTCGGAAAACAATGTCACTCTCGCTGGTTAAGCCGCAAGCCACAGAACTGAAGCCGCGTATCGTCGTGTTCGGCGTCGGTGGTGCAGGTGGTAACGCTGTCAACAACATGATCGACTCGGGGCTGGAAGGCGTCGAATTCGTTTGTGCCAACACAGATGCCCAGCATCTGAGCTTTGCGAAGACCGACCGCCGTATCCAGTTGGGTGACACCATTACCCAGGGTCTGGGCGCTGGCGCCCATCCCGAGGTTGGCATGAATGCCGCCGAGGAATCGGCCGACGAAATCCACGCGCACCTCGAAGGCGCGCACATGGTGTTCATCACTGCCGGTATGGGCGGTGGTACGGGTACCGGTGCCGCTCCGGTCATTGCCAAATGCGCGCGTGATCGCGGCATCCTGACCGTTGGCGTTGTGACCAAGCCCTTCACCTTCGAAGGCCGCCACCGCATGCGTCTGGCCGATGCGGGCATCGCCGAGCTGCAACGCTATGTCGACACCCTGATCGTTATTCCGAACCAGAACCTTTTCCGCGTCGCCAACGAACGCACCACCTTTGCCGACGCCTTCCAGATGGCGGACCAGGTGCTGCACTCGGGCGTGCGCTCGATCACCGACCTGATGATCCTGCCGGGTCTGATCAACCTCGACTTTGCCGACGTCCGCGCTGTGATGAGCGAAATGGGCAAGGCCATGATGGGCACTGGCGAAGCCACGGGCGACGACCGCGCCCTGCTGGCCGCACAGAACGCCATTGCCAACCCGCTGTTGGATGAAACCAGCCTGCAAGGTGCCAAGGCCGTTCTGGTCAACATCACCGGCGGCATGGACATGACCCTGCTGGAAGTGGACGAGGCTGCCAACGCTATCGCTGCTGAAGTCGACGGGGATGCCAACATCATCTTCGGTGCCGCGTTCGATCCGGCTCTTGAAGGCAAGATCCGCGTCTCGGTGGTTGCCACCGGCATGGACGAAGCTTCCATTCAGCAGATCGAGCCGGTTGCTTCGACCCTGAACCGTCGCCAGCCGGAACAACCGGCTGCTCCGGCACCGCGTAACGAAGTCCGCATCGAGCCTCTGGCTGCACAGCCGGCACCGCAACCGGAGCCGCAAGTGGCCCGCGCGCCCGAGCCGGTTATCCACGACGCGCCGCGTAATCTGGAGCCGATCGTCGATCCTTGGGTCGAAGAGTTCGAAACCAGCCACCGTGGTGTTGCCGCCCAGCAGGAGCAGGGCGACCTGTATGCCGAGCGTGAACCGCGTCGTCCCGAGGCCAAGCCGCAACGCGAAGAGCCTCAGGAAGAATATTACGAAGACTCGCACCGCCGCAGTGGCTGGTCGCTGTTTGGTCGCCGTCGCGCCCAACCGCAGCAGCCGACCTATTCGCCGCCGCCGTCTTCGAACAACCGCACGACCCAGCAACTGCGCCAGACCCAGTCGGTCCAGCCGCAGGTTCAGGATCACCAGCGCGGTTATGCCGATGATGACGATCTGGAAATCCCGTCCTTCCTTCGTCGCCTGGCCAACTGATCCAAGCGGTCAAACAAGATTAAAGCCTCGCAGAAATGCGGGGCTTTTTTCATGTCCGGATGCGACGCAATGGATCGGACCTATTGTTGCAAGCTGTCGTGATTTCGAAACAATCCGAAACTGGACTTTCATTTCTTGATGGCACCGCTTTGGTTAAATGCCATCTTCCAGCGTTGTCCGTTCGCGGCACGCGTAGTGATGAGTCCAAGCGTGACGGTCTTTAACGACCCCTTCGAGCATACAATCATCGCCCCTGCCATTTGTGCGGGTGTCGGCGTCCATACCGGTCGTCGCGTGCGTTTGATGGTGCGTCCTGCGGCTGCAGGGCAGGGGATCGTGTTTGTCCGCACGGACATCAAGGATCGTGACAACCGTATCCCCGTCTCGGGCGAGGCTGTTGTCGATGCGCGCCTGAACACCATGATCGCCAATGCTGCCGATGTGCGTCTGTCGACTATCGAGCACCTGATGGCGGCGCTGTCGGCGCTGGGCATTTCCAATGCCGTGATCGAGGTGGATGGTCCAGAGCTGCCGATCCTCGATGGTTCGGCTCTGCCGTTCGTGCAATTGTTGGATCGTGCTGGTTTCCGTCGTCAGGAACAGCCGCGCCAGTTCATCGAGATTCTGGAACCGATCCGCGTCGAAGAGGGGGACAAGCACGCCACCCTGCTGCCGTGCGAGCGTTTCGAAATGCGTTTCGAGATTGATTTCGATACGGCTGTGATCGGCAATCAGGTGGTGGATTTCGTGGTCAACGAAGACACCTTCCGCAACGAGATCATGTCGGCCCGCACCTTTGGTTTCGCCCATGAGGTCGAGGCCCTGCGTCAGGCTGGTCTGGCGCGTGGCGGATCGCTGGAAAATGCTGTCGTGATCGACGGCGAGGAAATCCTCAATCCGGGTGGCCTGCGCATGGAACGCGAATTTGTGCGCCATAAGGCACTGGACGCCATTGGCGACCTGTATGTGCTGGGTGCGCCTCTGATGGGCCGCTACGAAGGCTATAAGGCCGGTCACCAGTTGAACAACAAGCTGGTTCGCGCTCTGCTGGCCAATCCCAAGGCATGGCGTGTCACCACCAAGGTGCCGCAGATGGCGATGGCAGGCTAAGTCCCCTGTTCTACCAGATTTGAAAAGGCCCGCCGGTGTGAAACCGGCGGGCCTTTTTGTCAGGTCAGGCTGATGGCCCCGATCAGGCGTCCAAAGTCCGGTTCGCCCTTCAGGAAGGCGCGGCGGTTTGAGTAGAACAGGGCCTCGTCTGTGCGGGTGTCGTGGCCTGTCCATGCGGCATCGGCCACCCCCGCCTGTTCCAGACGCCACAGCACAAAGCCGGGCAGGTCGAACTGGCGTTTGTCGGGGCTGGTGCCTTCGGCAAAGAAACGCTCGCTACCGGCGGCCTCAAGCGCAAAGCGGGCCTGATAGTCGGCACCGACTTCATAGGAGGCTTGCGAGATGCAGGGGCCGACCACGGCACTGATGCGGCGCGGGTCTGCGCCCAATACGCTCATGGCTTCGACGGTGGCGGCTATGATGCCGCCAAGGGCACCTTTCCAGCCCGCATGGGCGGTGGCGACGATACCGGCCTGCGCATCCGCAAACAGGATGGGGGCGCAGTCGGCGGTCAGTACCGTGGCCACAGGACCGCGCACCTTGGTGACGACGGCATCGCCTTGGGGGCGTTCGCCCTTCCAGCCGTCATCGGCCACCACGGCAATGGCCGAGTGGACCTGATAGCAGCCGCACAGATCGTCACTGCTGCGGCCAAACCATTCGGCGACGCGGCGGCGGTTCTCGAACACCTTGGCCGGATCATCCTTGGAGCCGACACCGCAGTTCAGGCCTTCATATAGGCCTTCGGAGACACCGCCTTCACGGGTGAAGAAGCCGTGTTTGATACCGGACTTGTCGAGCAGGGGATGGGTGATGGGGGTCATGCTTCAAATCCCGGAACGGTCAGGCTACGCGGCGAGAAGATAGCCGCAGCTTTAAACAGTTCGCCCATCTGGTCGTGGCTGGTCAGGCGCTCGAACTGGCGACGGATGATGCCTTCGGCCTCTGGACGGGCGCGGGCGAGGCTGGCGGCGCGGTGCTCGATGCCCAGACGGCCCAGAAGCTGGCCTTGAGTGATGCAGCCGGTGACGTCGGCACCGCTACGCACGGCGGCTTCTTGTACCAGCGGGAAGTCGGCCCATTGCGTCAGGTCCGCTTCGCCCGGTTCGTCCAAGGGGCCAACCTTGGTGTGGCGCTTGAGGGCTTGCAGGGTATCGCCCGCCTCGGGCTTGGCACGGCCATAGTCGATCAGCAGGGCGGCCCCCGAGGCTTGCGCGATCAGGGTCGCGACATCGCGGGCAAAACCGGCCTGTTGTTCGGATATCTCCAGAACCTGTCCAATCTCGATATCCATGTCCGGCGTCTCAAAGCCGTCATTGATGGCGGTCAGGCCAAAGATCAGCTCGTTGGCGTCGTTCACGCCGATGCGGCGCTCGGCCCAACCGCCTTCGGTGCGCACGAACTGACGGGCGGGCAGGCAGTCCAGAACCTCGTTGGCGATCAGGATGACAGGGGCGTCGGTTTCGACCTGATTGAGACTGCGCACCCAGCGGGGTGACAGGTCGTGATCGGCCAGATGCTTTTCCTGCTCGCGGCGCAGGGGCTGGCTGGGCTCGATCAGGATCAGCTCGGCCGCTTCTAGGAAGGCGGGGGCCAGACGGGCGGCGCGAAGAGCGTCGCTCATCAAGGTGCCGTCACCGGGGCCGACCTCGACCAGACGCACCTTTTCAGGTGCGCCCAGACGTTGCCATGTCTCGACAGCCCACAGGCCGATCAGTTCGCCGAACATCTGGCTGACCATCGGGGCGGTGATGAAGTCGCCGCGCTCCCCTAGCGCCGGACGGGTGGCGTAATAGCCCCCCTTGGGGTCATGCAGGCAGCGCGTCACATAATCGGCAACGGTCATAGGGCCGGTCAGGAGGATTTCCCTGACCAGTCTGTCTTTCAAGCTGTCACTCATGGCTTGGTCCTAAGCCCTTTAGTCCTGAAGTGCGGGACGCTTGAGCGCCCGCACAATCAGATAGATACCGGCCAGTGCCATCGGGATAGACAGGATCATCCCCATGGTCAGACCGAACGGCAGGTTGGACAGATGGGCGTCCGGCTGGCGTACATTTTCCAGCGCGGCACGCGACAGGCCATATCCTGTAAGGAAAAGGCCGATGACCAGACCCGGCCGCTTGAGCGCACCGAACGACCAGATGGCCACACCCATGATGATCAGCAGCAACAGACCTTCGAGGCCCGCTTCATAAAGCTGGCTGGGGTGACGCGGCACATCGCCTGCGGGGCAATAGCCATAGGTTTCGAGGATCTTGTCGTTACAGAAACGGATCGCCCACGGCACCGTCGTCTCGCGGCCCCACAGTTCGCCATTGATAAAGTTGGCAAGGCGGCCAAACAAAAGGCCGATCGGGGCCACAGGCGCAATCACATCGCCGAGGCTTAAGGGGTTAATACCCTTCTTCCACGCAAATATGATGGCCGCGACCACCACGCCGAGGAAGCCGCCGTGGAAGCTCATACCGCCGGTCCACATTTGCAGAAGTTCAAGCCGCTCGCCGATGGAACTGCCGGTGAAAATCTGGGTGAACAGTTGCGGTTGATAGAAGAGGGCATAGCCGAGGCGACCGCCAAGGATCACGCCCAGAACCAGCCAGAACACCAGATCATCCAGTTGCGGTCCTGTGATCGGTGCCTTGCCCCCTGCCCACAGGCGCGGGGTTTTGACCAGCTTGGCGGCATACCACCAGCCCAGCACGATGCCGGCAATATAGGCCAGCGCGTACCAGCGGATCGGTAGGGGGCCGAGATGGATCAGGACCGGATCGAATTCGGGGAAGGGCAAAGGGGTTGGCTCCTGCTGGATCTGGATGACCTCTATAGCAAGCCAAAGAATACACGTCGCCCGTGCGTGGCGGCAAGCGCGTCAAACGATCGCTGTGGGCTGTGAATGGTTTGAAATTCTAAGCTTTCAGCAGGTTTTCTGCAAAACTTCGAAATTTGTCATTCGGCTTGTGCAAAGCAGCGAAGCAGCAGATTGAAAGGTTTCGTTCACCAAATCGGGTGAGCTTTTGTTAACCCGACCGGATGGGAGGCCTAGATGCAAACCCGTAATCCAATCCTCGATGAAATCGCCAAGATGACAACAGGCGCTATGGGTCTGGCCCAGGCGGCTGGCGAAGAGGCGAAAACCGCATGGCGCGCACAGGCTGATCGCCTTGTTGCCGAGATGGATCTGGTCCGTCGCGACGAGTTCGATGTCCTGAAAGCCGAAATTTCCGCCTTGCGTGCCGAAATCGCGGCTCTGAAGGGCGAGAATAACAACCCGTCCACAGAGTCGTAAGATTCGCTCTGTTGAGCCGAATCTCAGAACACGCCTACCGTTGCCTTGGCGGTGCAGTTGAGTCGCCCAAGTATGAGAAGTTGAAGCCCTGATGGATGCTGCTAGACCCGACGAGGTCGAACTGCCTTTTGATCCGCTGGATGTGGTTGAACACGTTCTTGTTGCGGAGAACCTGCCGTTCGATCGTACGGATGAAGGCGATCTGGCTTTTGCTTTGGCAGGTAGCTGGAAAGACTACGAGTTGTGGTTTGCATGGCGCCCCGAGGGCGACTGTCTGCAACTGTGCCTCGCACTGGACCTGCGTGTCGCCAAGACCCGTCGCGCCGCAGCTTATGAGCTGGCCTCGATGATCAACCAGCGCACATGGCTGGGCCATTTCGAGATCTGGCCTGACGAGGGCGAGATCGTTTTTCGCCACGCACTGGCCCTGCCGCATGGCGAGCGTCCGACGCTGGCACAGGCGGCTTCCATGATCGATGCAGCCGTCGAGGCTGCCGATCGTTATTATCCGGCATTCGACTTTATGGCCCGTGGCTCCAAGAAGCCGCAGGAAGCCATCGATGCCTGTCTGTTTGAAACCGTGGGTAACGCATAAAATGTCCGGTACAGTTGTTCTTCAAGGGGTTGGTCGTCTGGGTTCGGCTATCCTTGAAGGGTGGCTGTTGACGGGTGCGGTTGACCCCAAAGACCTGATTATCCTGACCCCCAGCGAAAAGCCGGTGGCCGAAAAGGCCCGCGCGCTGGGCGCACGGATCAATCCGCCGCTGGAAGCTTTGGCCGATGCCAAGGCGTTTGTGATTGGCGTAAAGCCTGCCAAATGGGCGCAGGCCAGCCAGCCGGTTCTGGCGCACCTGAACAAGGACTGCGTGATCGTCTCGGTCATGGCGGGCGTACCGGAACACACCATCTCGCAAGGCTTTGAAGGCCGTGCCGTTGTGCGTGTCATGCCGACGACCGGCGTGGCGCAGGGGCAGGGCGTGGCCAGCCTGTGGTCTTCGGATCAGGCTGCTCTGGATACGGGGCTGGCCCTGTTTGCGCCGATGGCCGAGACGGCGGTTCTGACCTCTGAGGACCTGATGCATGCGGCCACGGCAGTTTCGGGCTGTGGTCCGGCCTATTTCTTTGCCTTTACGCGTGCGCTGGCACAGGCGGGCGTCGCCGAGGGCTTGCCGGAAGACGTCGCCGTGAAGCTGGCCCGCGCGACCTTGCGTTCGGCAGCGGCCGGTGTGGTGGGCGACGAGGCCCTTGATACGCTGATCGACCGTGTGGCTTCGCCGGGCGGTGTGACGCAGGCTGGCCTTGTGGTGTTGAACGAAAACGGCGCCCTCGACCGTCCGGTCAAAGGCGCCGTAAAGGCTGCAGTCGATAAATCAACCGAGCTTAGCGGGTAACAAAGCGCCCCTCGGCCAGATTGCGGGCCAGCCGGCTATAGGCGCGGTTGGCGTCTGTCCAGATGGCTGCACCCACGGCATCGCGAATGTCGGTGCTATAGTATTTGAACTTCACGTCCTGTTTGGTGCCATCGGCCAGCGTGACGTCGCCTTCAACGGCGGCACCGCCAACGGACAGGCTGCGCATGCTGTCCAGACCCGGACGGTCGGTCAGTTGCTGCATGGTCGGGCGGTTCGGTTTCAGGTCGGTGATGACCAGATTGATGACGGCACCGTCCAGCGCATCGCTGTTGTTGAGGGTGCGCTCGACCTGACGGGTCAGATCGGCAACCTGCTCGTTGACATCACGCTCGCCCAGCTTGGCGGCATCGGCTGCGAAGTCCGGGCTGATCGAAACATTGATGGCCGCAGGCTGGGCCAGTGCGGCAGTGGCTGTCACAAGCGACAGAGCGGAAGCCATCAGTGTCATTTTAGCGAAAGAACGCATGAGAACACTCCTTTTGTCCAGGCCCCCCTGGAACACTGTAAACATGGGGTAAAATCGCCAGCTTCGCTAGAGGGGCCAAGCGTAAATATTAAGCCAGCAGCCGCAATCATTCCTTGCCGGAGGGCAGGCGGATACTGGCTTTGAGGCCACCCATATCGCTGCGCCCCAAGCTGATGTCGCCGCCATGACCGCGCGCGACATCGCGGGCAATGGCCATGCCGAGGCCCACACCCTTGCGGTTCTGGCTGCGTGACGGGTCCAGACGCGAGAAGGGGCGGAAGGCTTCTTCGTGCATGTCGTCGGGAATACCCGGACCGTCATCCTCGATAATGATCTCTACGCCCCCTGACGGCAGGTCGCGGGCCGAGAGGCGCACCTTCTCGCCGTGGCTGGCCGCATTACCCGCCAGATTGTTCAAGGCTCGACGGAAGGCCATCGGGCGCAGCGCTATGCTGAGATCATCAGGGGCGATGACCTCGACCTCGGCACCGGCACGACGGGCGTCCTCGGCCGCTTTTTCGAGGACGTCGCGGACATTGACGTTCTGGGTCGGCTCTCCCGCCTCGCCACGGGCAAAGGCCAGATACTCGTCAATCATATGCTCCATCTCGTCCATGTCCTGACGCATGGACTCGGCGCGTTTGAACGGCGGGGCCAGAGCCAGTTCCAGACGAAGGCGGGTCAGAGGCGTGCGCAGGTCATGGCTGACCGAGGCCAGCATGGCGGTACGTTGGTCGATATGGCGCTGGATACGCTCGCGCATATCAAGGAAGGCCTGTGCGGCGGCGCGCACCTCGCGGGCCCCGTTGGGCTTGAAGCGCGGGACGGCCTCGCCACGGCCAAAGGCCTCGGCAGCGGCGGCCAGACGCTCGATGGAGCGTACCTGATTGCGGATAAAGATAACGGCGACGGCCAGCAGCAGGGCGGTGGCGATCATCAGCCACAGCACAAAGATATGCGCCTGTGTGGCCACGGCCCGCTCACGCGGGGCGATGATGCGCAGGACGCCGTCCGGTTCCTGAACGCGAATATCGACATAGGCCGGATAGCGGGTGGTATCGTACCAGAAGTCCTGCTCCAGCCGCGATCCCAAGGCCTTTTCCAGCGTGCGGTCCACGACGCCGAGGGCACCACGCGGGTTTTCCTCGGGCAGGGTCCGGCCTTCCTGGAAGGCGATAGACAGGCGCATATTGCGCTGGGCACGGTCCATAATGACGGACAGATTTTCAGGCGAGGGATCGTCGCGATAGGACTCAGCGGCCCATGCCACATCGCCCGCCAGACCTTCGGACAGGCGCGAGGTTACAGTCTGCCAGTGGGCATCGAAGAAGACGAAGGTGACTGCGCCCTGCATGATCAGCACCGGTATGATGATAATCAGCAGCGACCGCCCCCATAGGGAAGTCGGCAGACGGCGCTTCATCCATCGCGCCCAGACATTGAACGGCGTCAGCCGCATGGGACCCAGCTCCGCCGGTTAATCGGGGGCCAGCATATAGCCGATCCCGCGCACGGTTTGCAGATAGCGCGGATTCTTGGGGTCCACTTCCAGTTTGCGGCGCAGGCGCGTGACCTGAACATCCACGGCTCGGCCGGTGATGTCGGCCGTATCGGGCGACAGGGCCATGCGCTCGACGGGGGCGTGAGCACTGATGGCCAGGGTCTTGAGCAGTTGCGCCTCGGCCTCGGTCAGGCGCTGGGGCTGGCCATTTACGGTCAGTTCCAGACGTTCCATGTTGAAGACCGCCGGACCCATGTGGATTTCCTTGGCCGTCAGCGGCTTGCCGCCGGTGCGGCGCAGGATGGCCTCGATGCGCAGGGCCAGTTCGCGCGGATCGAACGGCTTGGACATATAGTCGTCGGCACCGCGCGACAGACCTTCGATGCGATCGTTCGGATCGCCCTTTGCCGTCAGCAGCAGGACTGGCGTTTTCGACAGGGCCGCTTGCGAGCGAATCCATGTGGTCAGGTCAAAGCCGCTTTCGCCGGGCATCATCACGTCCAGCACGATCAGGTCGAACTCGATCAGCTCGACCAGACGGCGGGCGGCACCCGCATGGGCGGCACCGGTTACGCGATAGCCTTCGCGCGCCAGAAACTCCTTGAGCAACTCGCGGATGCGGTCGTCGTCATCGACAACCAGCAGATGGCGTCCGGTGCCGGGGGCGGCGACAGGACCGGACCGGCTGTTGCTGCGATAGTCATTTTGGCTCAACGGGGGGCTCCGGAAGAAAACTCGTGGTTTGCAGCGTTGACGTAAGGCGTCGATAAGAGTCTAAAACGGCCATCAGTGCATGGAGATCGTATTGCAATGGCCATTGTTCCTTTCGATGATCGCGACGGCTGGATTTGGTTCGATGGGGAATTCGTTCCCTGGCGCGAAGCAAAAACGCACGTTTTGACCCATGGCCTCCATTATGGCTCGTCGGTTTTTGAAGGCGAGCGCATGTACGATGGCGAGATTTTCAAACTGACCGCACATAGCGAACGTCTGAAGCGCTCGGCCGAACTGCTCGACTTCGAGATTCCCTATAGCGTGGCCGAGATTGATCAGGCCTGCAAGGACACCTGTGCGCGTAACGGCCTGACAGACTGCTATATTCGTCCGGTTGCCTATCTGGGCGCGGAACAACTTTCGGTATCGTCGATCAACAGCAAGGTTCATGTGGCGATCGCGGCATGGGAATGGCCTTCCTATTTCGATCCGGAAGTGAAGAAAAAGGGCATTGCTCTGGAATGGGCCAAATGGCGCCGTCCCGACCCTGCGACGGCCCCTTCGACGGCCAAGGCTGCGGGTCTTTATATGATCTGTACCATGTCCAAGAACGCCGCTGAAAAGCGCGGCTTTAACGATGCCCTGATGCTGGACTGGCGCGGCTATGTGGCCGAGGCGACCGGCGCCAATGTCTTCTTCGTCAAGGATGGCGTGATCCATACACCGGACGTGTCGAACATTCTGGACGGGATCACCCGCCAGACCGTGATCGAACTGGCCAAGGCCAAGGGCATCGAGGTTGTGGTGCGCAACATCCTGCCGGAAGAACTGGCGGACTTCAGCGAGTGCTTCCTGACCGGCTCGGCGGCAGAAGTGACGCCGGTGGGGCAGGTTGGCGATTTCCGCTTCACGCCTGCTGAAATCAGCCTCGGCCTGATGGACGATTACGGCAAGCTGGTACGCGGCCAGCTGTAAACTTTACAGTTCTGTGAATATCTTGACGGCAGGCTTCACAGCCTGCCGTTTTTGTATTGCGGCAAGAATGGGGCGGGTGTAGCGGGGAAATATCACTGGGGGTGATGATTTGCGCGCGATGAGCGTGGCGGGGGAAGAATGAAACGTCTGCTTATTGCCGCTGTGTGCCTGATGATGGCGGCCTGTACCACGACGGCTGTTCGCAAGGCCGATACGGTGCGCACGCCCGAAGCCGGAGCCACGATCCTGATTGTCGAGCCGCGTATCCAGCTGGGTATGCTGACAGCGGGCGGCGTGACCGAACCGCGCGAGGAATGGAGCCAGCAGGCGCGCCAATATGTGCTGCGCCATGTTCAGAACTCTATGGTTCAGGACAGCCACAAATTTGTGGTGGGCAATGTCGATGGCCTGATGGAGGGCCGTCTGGGGCAGGTGGTGCGCGTCAACGAAGCCGTCATCGAGGCCATTATCGCCCACGAATATAACGGCTATGCCGGTGCCAAGCTGGCGACCAAGAAAGATGATTTCGAGTGGAGCATCGGTGAGGGCTCGCAACTGGTGGGCCAGCATTTCGGCGCTGATTATGCCCTGTTCATCTCGGGTAACGGTACCTATGCCAGTGGTGGCCGTGTGGCGGCCTTTGTGGTCGCCAGCGCCTTCGGGGTCGGTATTCCTCTGGGGCAGCAACAGGTCATGGCCTCTCTGGTCGACCTGAAGACCGGACAGGTGATGTGGGTCAACTATGCGGTTGCCGGTCCCAATGCCGACATGCGCGAGGATGCCGGTGCGCAGTCGCTGGTCGAGAGCCTGCTCAAGGATGCACCGCTGAGCGTAAACCCGAATGTCGCGCCCTGATCTTTCACGGCTGATGGCGGGCGCAGCCTCGGCACTGGTGCTGATGGCGGCGTCATCGACGGTGTGGGCCACGCAGGTGCGGGCACCCGGTGAACAGCCTGCGGCCAATACGGCCGAGGCGGGGCTGTGGGGCATGTCCGAAGAGACAGAAACCTATGCCCGCCGTCGCGGCGACCGCAATAATGATCCGGCTCTGAATGCCTATGTGTCGGACCTGACCTGTCGTGTGGCGGGCGAGCACTGCAAGGACATCCGTGTCTATGTGATGGATCGTCCGGTGTTCAACGCCATGGCCATGCCGAACGGCTATGTCGAGGTGTGGTCCGGCCTGATGCTGCGGGCCTCGACCGAGGACGAACTGGCCTTTGTGCTGGGCCACGAGGTCGGCCATTTCCTCGAGGAACATTCCTTTGAGCGACTACGCACCCTCAAGAATACCAGCACAGCCCTGCTGGTGTTCTCGCTGGGGGCTGCAACCGCAGGCGTCTATTATCAGGTCGATGTCAGCGCCCTGATCGATGCCGTCTATCTGTCCAGTATGGCGGGCTATATGGGCTATAATCAAAGCCATGAATCCCAGTCCGACCAGATGGGGTTGGACATGGTCCACAGGCTAGGTCTGGATGCGTCTGCCGGTGCGTCGATCTGGGGAAATGTGAAGGCCGAGACGGCGGCGTCCAGCTTCCGTCGTGTCCGCAATAGCGAGGCTTCCGGATCGGCCTTCCGTACGCACCCTTTGACCGTGGAGCGTATTGCGGCATTGAGCACTCAGGCCAAGGCGCTGGGTTTTTCAGGCACGGACGCCGATGATCGCAAGCGGTATCGCGCGATCATCCGTCCGCATCTGGCAGGCTGGATCGAGGACGAGCATCGCCACCGCGATTTTGGCCGCCTTCTGCATCTGCTGGACCGGCTGGGTGCCGACGGTGAGGATCTTGGCCTCGTCAACTACCATAAGGGCGAGGTCTATCGCCGCCGCCGCGAAGAAGGGGACGACCTTCTGGCGGTCACAGCCTACCGCGCGGCTGTTGCACATGCCGATGTGCCGGTCGCAGCCTATCGCGAACTGGGCGCTCTGGAGGCCCGCACCGGAAATACCGGAGCGGCCCGTGAAGCCCTTACCCAATATATCCGGCTGGCTCCGCAAGCCGACGACCTGTGGATCGTCGAGGAGCAGCTTTCGCGTCTCGAGGGGGACAAAGCATGAGCAAACTATACAAGACTTTGAAAATCGGCGCGGCCGTGGCCCTGATGGCAGCGGTCTCGGCCTGTGTATCGATCACCGAGGTCAGCGGGCCGCTCAAGGTGGGGCAGGGCACCTATACGCTGGACCGTAGCTGGAACGACGTTACGTCCGTGACCTCGCAGCAAAAGGGTATCCGCCTGCTGACGCTGGACGGCCCGACCTTGAACAGCCTTTATCTGAGCGAAGGCCTCAAGGAAGGCCAGTTTCTGGCCCGTCCTAACAGCCGTCGCGAGAAAACCACGCCGTCATGGCGCACCGATATGGGTGTGCTGGAGCAGGTCGAGTTCGTGCGCGACAGCGTAGAGGCCTATGGTTTTACGCGTGTTGAATCGGCGTCCCCGCGTCCCGTCACCGTTTCAGAGCAACGCGGTGTACGCTTTGATCTGACGGCAACAACCGCTGCGGGCCTACAGATCAAGGGCTTTGGTCAGTTGGTTGCCAAGGACGGCGCGGCCTATGTGGCCATCTATCTGGCACCGGCCGAGCATTTCTATCCGGCGTCGCAGGCCTCGGCTTTGGCGGCGATGGACAGCCTTAGCTTGTAAACCGTTTGGCTACGACAATGGGCGTAGGGGGTTGCCTCTACGCCCGTGCTGTCGTTCAAGCAGGTTTAACGCCGAACTGGTCGGCACTGAGAGTCCGTATGTTCACCTTCCTGAACCTTCAGAGCCTGCTGGGTCTGGCCGCCATTATCGGCCTGTGCTGGGCAATTTCCGAGAACCGCAAGCGTTTCCCGTGGCGTCTGGCGATCGGGGCGGTGTTGCTACAGGCGGCGCTGGTGCTGGCAACCTTTGCCATTCCCGGCTCGCAGGTGGTTCTGGATGCCATCAATAATTCGGTGCGGGGGCTGGAACACGCCACAAACGAGGGCACCAAGTTTGTGTTCGGTTATCTGGCGGGGGGCGACCAGCCCTATCCGGTCGAAAACCGCGGCGCATTGTTCACCTTTGCCTTTAACGTATTGCCGCTGGTGATCGTGATTTCGGCACTGTCGGCGCTGCTGTGGCACTGGCGTATCCTCAAATGGCTTACTCTGGGTTTTGGTTTTGTATTCCAGAAGACCATGGGTCTGGGCGGGGCCTCGGCTCTGGCCGTGGCGGCCAATATCTTTTTGGGCATGGTGGAAACCCCGCTGGTTATCCGCGCCTATCTGGACAAGCTGAGCCGTTCCGAAATCTTCCTGATGATGGTGGTGGGTCTGGGCACGGTGGCCGGTTCGACCATGGTGGCCTATGCGACCATCCTGTCACCGGTTCTGTCGAATGCGGCGGGACACGTGCTGGTGGCGTCGATTGTTTCGGCACCGGCGGCGGTGCTGCTGGCGCGTATTATCATTCCCGAAAAGCCGGGCGAGGGTGGCGAGAGCGCCGACTACAACTCGGCTTTGAAATATGACTCGTCCATCGACGCTATCGTTAAGGGCACGGCAGACGGCCTGATGGTGGTGTTGAACGTGTCGGCGGTGCTGATTACGTTCGTGGCGCTGGTGGCTCTGGTCAATGTTATGCTGGGCGGTCTGTCCATCGGTGGCGCACCGTTGTCGGTGGAGCGTATTCTGGGCGTGGCCTTTGCACCTGTCGCATGGCTGACCGGTGTGGAATGGGCCGAGGCGTCCAAGGCCGGCTGGCTGCTGGGCGTTAAACTGACCCTGACCGAGTTTGTGGCCTTTATCGAACTGGGCAAAATCGCACACGAAGCGATGAGCGAGCGCACCCGTATGTTGATGACCTATGCCCTGTGCGGCTTTGCCAATATCGGCTCGGTCGGTATCACGGTGACGGGTTTGTCGGTGCTGTTGCCAGAACGCCGTCAAGAGGTTCTGGGTCTGGTGTGGAAGGCCCTGCTGGGCGGTTTCCTCGCCACGATGATGACGGCCTGTATTGTCGGTGCCTTGCCGGGCAGCATTTTTGCCTGATAGGTTCGTCCTTAAAGAAAACGCGGTCCCTTAAGGGGCCGCTCTTTGGGGATGAAAAGATGAAACTCTATACGACCCGAATGGCCCCCAACCCGCGCCGCGTGGCTTGGGTCATGGCCGAAAAGGGCATCAACGATATCGAGATCGTCGATGTGAACCTGCTGGGGGGCGAGCATCGCCAGCCGGAATATCGGGCCAAATTCGGGTTCGGGCATCTGCCGGGACTGGAAATGGGCGACGGGACCTGCATTACCGAAACCCTCGCCATCAGCCGCTATCTGGAGGCGCTCTATCCGGAGCCGAACCTGTTTGGCGTGGACGCGCGCGAGCAGGCCGTCATCGAGATGTGGACCCGCCGCGCCGAAATCTATCTGTCCAATCCGATGATGATGTATGTGCGCATGACGCACCCCGCACTGGCCGCTCTAGAAGCCCCGCAGCCCGAGGTGGCGGCCTATAACAAGGCGGGGGCAGAAAAGTTCATGAAGGCGATGGATCGCCATCTGGCCAATAGCGAATACCTGACGGACCGCTTCTCGATGGCCGATATTGTTGCCGCTGTCGGCATCGATTTTGGCCGTCTGGTCAAATATCGCCCGTCCGAGGAATACACCCATCTGAAGCGCTGGCTGGAGCTGTGCCTGTTGCGTCCGGCGTCCAAGGCGGGCCTGTAGGACAAGATAGGGGCGTTGCACCGACGCCCTAGTTGCGTGCTGTCGTGAGGCCCGATGTCTGTCGGGCCTTACTTCCGGCCCGTGACTGGCGCATATAGGCGGTCATGAGCGATCCTATCGAATCCGCAATCCTCGACCGTCTGGCCCAACTGGGTGAAGGCAAAAGCGTCGAACCGGCAGAAATTGCCAAAATCCTGCAAGCCGAGCAGTGGCAGCGCATGTTGCCCAAGGTCCGCGCTGCGGCGCTGGCCCTGATGCGTCAGGGCAAGTTGACCATCACCAAGAAGGGCAAGGTTGTCGACCCTGATCTCTTCCGTGGTGTGACGCGCCTGCGTCTGCCGACGGCAGACGAGACGGCACTGGCCCTGTCCAAGTTGCCACCCAAGGTGGAAACCGAGGATGACGACAACTTCTGACGTAGAGACCCTACTGTCTGAAATCCGCGCCTGTCGGGCGTGTGCGCATGAATTTTCGCACACGCCCCGACCGGTGGTCTGGGTTTTTCCCGAAACGCGCCTGCTGATCTGTGGGCAGGCTCCGGGGCGGCGTGTTCACGAAAGTGGCCGTCCCTTTACGGACCCGTCCGGCGATCGCCTGCGCGACTGGATGGGGATCGACGAAACCACCTTTTATGGTGATCGACGACTTGGCGTTGCCCCGCAGGCCTTCTGTTATCCCGGCACCAAAACCCAAAAGAATGGAAAGAGCGGCGGAGACTATCCGCCACCGCCGCGCTGTGCGGCCCTGTGGCGTGAAAAGCTGTTCGCCACCCTGCCGGAGCAAAAGCTGATCTTGATGGTCGGCAGTTATTCGATCGACTGGTTCCTGAAAGACCGTGCCAAGGCAAACATGACCGAAACGGTCAGGGCATGGCGCGAGTACGGGCCGCAACTTATGCCTCTGCCGCATCCTTCATGGCGCGTGACCGGATGGATGAAACGCAATCCGTGGTTTGAAACCGATGTACTGCCGCAATTACGCGAGCGTGTGGGGCAGATTCTGGTCTAGGCTTTGTACCTAGGCCTTGGAGCGGGTGATGACAGCAAAACATATTGCGGTTCTGGTGGGCGTTTTGGCGGTGACATCGGCCTGTGCGCCTCATGTACAGACGGCTCTCATTCCGCCTGTAGCCTTTACAGGCCCCGCTGCTGTCGAGGATGGGCATTGGCAGGGTTCGGCACTGGGCCATTTCGTGGTGCAGGATGGCGGACAACTGCCGTACCGCCGCTGGTCCCCGCAAGGCCGTCCCAAGGCGGTGATTATCGCCCTGCACGGATTTAGTGACCATTCGGCGGCGTGGCGTCTGGCCGGTCCGTGGTGGGCGCAGCGCGGTATCGAGGTCTGGGCCTATGACCAGCGCGGCTTTGGCGGTGCGCCCAACAAGGGAGAGTGGGCCGATCCGACCCTGAGCCGTGACGACCTGCGTACTGTGACGGCGCTGATACGGGCGCAGCGGCCTGATGCAAAGATCGCCATCATGGGCGAAAGCATGGGCGGTGCCTTGGGGATCAGTACCTTTGCATCGGATAGTCCTCCCGCTGCCGACCGTCTGATCCTGCTGGCACCGGCGGTGTGGGGATGGTCCAGCCAGAATGTGGTCAATCGGGCAGCGCTTTGGGCGGGAGGGCATTTTCTTGGGTCGAGCCGTCTGGAACCACCCGCCTTTGCGACCCAGAAGATCCGCGCCAGCGACAATGTGGTGGAGTTGCTGCGTAACGGGCGTGACCCGCGCTTTACCGTCGCCACGCGCATTGACGCCCTTCACGGCCTGGTCGGACTGATGGAGGAGGGCGCTCAAGGGTTGGGACAGGTGCGCGTGCCGACCCTGCTGGCCTATGGCGAACACGACAGGGTTGTCCCGCGTCAGGCCATGCGAAAGGCGCTGGAGCGGTCAGGGCCGCGTGATGGACTGGTGACGGCCTATTATCCCGAGGGTTGGCATATCCTGAACCGTGATCTGGCCGCCGAAGCTGTCTATGCCGATGTCGAGGCGTGGCTGGATGACAGGCCTCTGCCATCAGGTGCCCCCGCTGTGCTGCCTTCGCTGGTCGCCGCATACAACTGATCGACAGTTACCCAGATATCGCCAACATGAACCGCTTGCGGTTGCTGTTATGCGAGCGTATGCCTGCGGAACAAAATTCCCTCTTATCTGGGCTTGTAGGCATGATACTTTTTGATTCTCCGAATTTCGCGAACCATGAAGGCGTACATGCCTTTAGCGACGAGAAAACTGGTCTGAAGGCAATTGTTGCAGTGCACTCTACTGCACGTGGTCCTGCTGTCGGCGGCACCCGCATGTGGAACTATGCTTCGACAGAAGAAGCTCTGGAGGACGTGCTGCGTCTGTCCAAGGGCATGAGCTACAAGAACGCCATTGCCGATCTGGAAATGGGCGGCGGTAAGTCGGTCATCATCGGTGACAGCCGCACCCAGAAATCGCCGGAGCTGTTCCAGGCTTTCGGTCGTTTCCTGAACGGTCTGGGCGGTCACTATTACGCCGCTGAAGACGTTGGCACCTCGGTCGAGGACATCGCCGAAGCCCGCAAGGTAACCGAATATGTTCTGGGCTTGAAGGATGGTCCGGAAGCTTCGGGTGATCCGAGCCCTGTGACCGCCGAGGGCGTGTTCCGCTCGAACCTCGTCGTCGCGCGTCGCCTGTTCGGCAAGTCCGACATGACCGGCCTGACGGTTGCTGTTCAGGGTGTGGGCCACGTCGGCGCATATCTGTGCGAGAAGCTGCATGCCGCTGGCGCCAAGCTGATCATCACCGACGTCAATCAGGACAACCTTAACGCTGTCGCCGCCAAGACCGGTGCCGAGATCGTTTCGCCGGACGCTATTTATGACGTTCAGGCCGACATCTATGCGCCGTGCGCACTGGGTGCGACCCTGAACCCTGAGACGATCAAGCGTCTGAAGGTCAAGGCTGTCTGCGGTGCTGCCAACAACCAGTTGGCCACGCCGGCCATCGGTGATGCGCTGCACGAAATGGGCATTCTGTATGCACCGGATTACGTCGTGAACGGCGGCGGTATCATCAATGTCGCCTCGGAAATGAACGCCCGCCAGAACAGCACCGCCTATGACCCGCAATGGGTCGAGGGCAAGCTGTCGCGTCTGATGGAAACCTTCGAGGAAATCCTCGTGCGTTCGGAGCAGGAAAACCGCCCGACCTACCAGATCGCCGACGCGATCGCCGAAGAGCGTATCAAGATCGCTGCCGACAAGAAGGCTGCGGCTCTCAAGGTCTAAGCCGTGAACCTCTACGGGGTTTAACGTAGATTGCGGAAGAGGCGGCCCTGACGGGTCGCCTTTTTTGTTGATCGCAGACGAATCGGGTGCGGTTCTTAATGCTTCTTAACGCGGCGTTTACCAAACACACGGCACTTTCTGCCTAGCGGAGCAGTTAGCTTCAGTGTGTCTTATGGGCGGGGCGCGTGAGCGGCTTTACGGCAGCAATACAAAAGTTCGGTATCGGGCGTCTGGCTGCTGTGCTGGGTGTGTCCGCCGGTGTGGCCGCCGTGCTGGTGGCCATCATGCTGCGTGTGGGGCAGGCCCCCGATGCGCTGCTCTATTCTAATCTTGATCTGCGCGAGGCTGCCGAAATCAGTGCGGCGCTGGATCAGGGTGGTATCAAATATTCCGCCAAGGGCGACGGCTCGACCATTTTTGTCAGCCGCGACGACGTTGGCACCGCCCGTCTGATGCTGGCCGGTCAGGGGCTGGTGACCTCCGGTTCGGTGGGTTACGAGATTTTCGACAACCAGTCGGTGCTGGGCCAGACCGAGTTCCAGCAAAACCTGAACGAACAGCGCGCCCTGCAAGGCGAACTGTCGCGCACCATCATGTCGATGCGCGGTATCAACTCGGCCCGCGTCCACATCACCATGCCGCGCCGCGAGATGTTTCAGGCTGCGGCTATCGATCCGACCGCTGCGGTGGTTGTCGGCCTGTCGGGTCGTGACCTGACGCCGGACCAGATCCGCGCCATCCGCAATGTGGTGGCCTCGTCGGTGCCAAACCTGAAGCCGGACAAGGTCACTGTGACCGATCAGGCCAACCGTACACTGGCGGCGGGTTCCAAGGACGGTGGTTTCACGACTGCAACAGCCGAGGCGGCCAAGGCCACGACCGAGGCCCAGATGCAGGCCCGCATCAAGGACATCGTTGAAGGTGTCGTCGGTGCCGGTGCGGCTCGCGTTCAGGTGACCGCCGATATCGACCACAGCCGCTCGACAACGCAGGAACAGAAGTTCGATCCCGATGGTCAGGTGGTGCGTTCGACCTCGACCAACGGTTCGCAGTCGCGCGATGCGACCGGCGTGCCTCTGGGCGGTGTGACGGCGACCAACAATATTCCGGGCGGTGCGGCTCCCGAAGCGGCCGATCAGGCTTCGACGGCGGCGGAAACGGCGGAAACCACCAATTTCGAGATTTCCAACACCACCACCACCACTGTCAAAGAGCCGGGCGAGGTCAAGCGCCTGTCGGTATCGGTGGCTGTGGATGGCAACTATACCCCTGCGGCGAATGGCGAGGGTGCGCCCACCTATGCGGCCCGCACCGAGGAAGAAGTCGCCCAGATCCGCGCCCTTGTGGCAGCGGCCGTGGGCATTGATGTGGAGCGCGGCGACAAGCTGGAAGTGGTGAATGTCCGCTTCAACCGCGATGCCGAGGCTGCCGGCGCGGCGAATGCGGGCGAGGGTGGCATGATGTCCAACTTCGCCTTCGACAAGAACGACATCATGCGCGCTGTAGAGCTGGGTATTTTGGCCCTGACGGCTGCCATGCTGATCTTCTTTGTGTTGCGCCCGCTGTTGAAGACGGCAACCGACAAGTCGCCCAAGGCGCTGGCTATTGCCGGTGTGACTTCGGTGGACGAGCAACTGGTGGGTGGCGTCCTGCCGGGTGGTGCGGGGGCAGCGGCCATGCTGCCGGGGCCGACCGAGGTCGAGCAGCGCATCGATATTGCCCGCATCGAAGGTCAGGTGAAGGCCTCCTCGATCAAGAAGGTCGCCGATTTCGTAGAAGCCCACCCCGAGGAATCCACCGCGATCCTTCGCACATGGTTGAATGAATCCTGATGGCTGCGCGACTGGTAACAAAAGGGGCGGCCATAGAGGACAGCCGCAGACTGACCGGACCGGAAAAGGCCGCGGTCGTCTTGCTGTCTCTGGGCGAGGAACACACGGCGCTTTGGGAGCGTCTTGAAGACGACGAGATCAAGGAAGTGTCGCAGGCCATGGCGGGTCTAGGCTCGGTGACGGCGCAGGTTGTCGAGGAAATCCTCGTCGAGTTCGTCTCGGGTCTGGGGGGCAGCGGCTCTCTGTTGGGCTCGTTCGACCAGACCCAGCGTCTGCTGGCATCGTTCATGCCGCAGGACCGTGTCGACGCCCTGATGGAAGAAATCCGTGGTCCTGCCGGTCGCACCATGTGGGACAAGCTGGGCAATGTGAACGAAGCGGTTCTGGCCAACTATCTCAAGAACGAATACCCGCAGACCGTGGCCGTGGTGCTGTCCAAGGTGAAGCCGGAACATGCCTCGCGCGTGCTGACGTCTCTGCCGGAAGATTTCGCGCTGGAATGCGTCCAGCGCATGTTGCGCATGGAGCCGGTACAGCGCGACATCCTCGACAAGATCGAGCAGACCTTGCGCAACGAGTTCATGTCGAACCTTGCCCGTACCTCCAAACGCGACAGCCATGAAATGATGGCCGAGATTTTCAACAGTTTCGACCGCCAGACCGAGGCCCGTTTCATCGGCGCACTGGAAGAACGCAACCGCGATGCGGCCGAGCGTATCCGCGCCCTGATGTTCGTTTTCGAGGACCTCTCCAAGCTTGATCCGGGCGGGGTGCAAACCCTGTTGCGGGCGGTCGAGAAGGACCAACTGGGTCTGGCGCTGAAAGGCGCATCGGACACCCTGCGCGAGATGTTCTTCTCGAACATGTCCGAGCGGGCATCCAAGATTATGCGCGAAGACATGGATTCGATGGGACCTGTGCGTCTGAAGGATGTGGACAGCGCCCAGATGGCGATGGTGCAGGTGGCCAAGGATCTGGCTGCGCGTGGTGAAATCATGCTGGCCGGCCAGGGCGGCGATGACGAGTTGATCTACTGATGAGCGCCCACCACACAGCCCCGCGTCCGTTTGTTTTCGACACAGAGTTCGATGCCGATGGCCGTGTCGTCCAGCAATCGGACTGGCAGCCAGCCAAGCGCAGCTATAGCCCTGCCGAGGTCGAGGCCATGCTGGCAGAGGCCCGTCTGGAGGCGCGCCAGCAGGCCCTTAACGAGGTCGAGGCCCTGCGGGCCAATGCCCTGTCGGTTGTGGCCCAGACGATTGCCGATGCCAGCCAACAGCTTGGCGGCGTGGTCGAGCAGCATCGTCACGATGCTGCGGCGCTCAGCGTGGCCTGTGCCAAGGCCCTGTCGGGTGCCGCATTCGACCTGTTCCCGCGTCGTCCTCTGGAAGCGGCGATCGAGCAGTTGGCCGAGGAAATCGACGCCTCGCCGCGTCTATTGATCCGCGCCCGTGATCTGGATGCCGAGGGGCGTCACCAGATCGAGCAACTGTGCCAGCAGGCCGGTTTTTCGGGGCTGGTGGTGTTCCGCGACGATGCCGGTCATCCGGCCTCGTTTGCGCTGGAATGGATCGATGGTCGTGCCAGCTTTGATCCGTTCGAGGCCGAAACCCGACTGCGCGAGCGTATCGGCGCAGTGCTGGATTCGACCCAAAACCCTGTTTTCCCCCAAACCCCTGACGGGAGTGCCTTCTGATGGCTACTGACGATCTGCCTCTGGAAGAGTTCGGCGCTTCGACGGCTCTTAGCCTGCCGGAAGAGGTTGGCGAGAAAACCGCTGTCGATCTGGCCACCGTTTTCGATGTTCCGGTCAATATTTCGGCGGTGCTGGGCAAGGCCAATATGTCGGTTTCGCAATTGCTGAAGCTGAACAAGGGCTCGGTGCTGGAACTGGACCGCAAGGTCGGCGAGGCCATCGATATTTTTGTGAACAACCGTCTGGTCGCGCGCGGCGAGGTGGTGCTGGTCGAGGACCGTCTGGGTGTCACCATGACGGAAATCATCAAGACCGACGACAAGGGTGCCTGAACGGCGACCGGATGAAGGATTAGAGGAGCCCGATGATGCGTCTACTGGTTGTAGGCCGCCTGAGCGGTCAGCTGGCAACGGCAGTAAAGATGGCCATGTCCCACGGGGCCAAGGTCAGCCATGTCGAGCGCGCCGATCAGGCGACCGAGCAACTGCGTCGCGGGCAGGGTGCCGACCTGCTGATGGTCGATTACCGTATCGACATTGCCAGCCTGATCGCCGCCAACGAGGCCGAGCGTATCCATGTGCCGGTGGTGGCCTGCGGTGTGGATGCCGATGCCAAGGAAGCCGCCGATGCTATCCGCGCCGGTGCCAAGGAGTTCATCCCGCTTCCGCCCGATGCGGAACTGATTGCAGCGGTGCTGTCGGCGGTGGCCGATGACGAAAAGCCGATGATTTTGGCTGATCCGGCCATGCGGGCCGTGGTGCAACTGGCCGATCAGGTCGCTGCGTCCGAGGCCTCGATCCTGATTACCGGTGAAAGCGGTGTCGGTAAGGAAGTCATGGCCCGTCACCTGCACACGCGCTCGCGCCGTGCGGACAAGGCCTTCATCAGCGTCAACTGTGCGGCCATCCCCGATAACCTTCTGGAATCCGAACTGTTCGGTCACGAGAAGGGTGCGTTTACGGGCGCTGTTGCCCGCCGGATCGGCAAGTTCGAGGAAGCTGACGGCGGTACGCTGCTGCTGGACGAAATCTCGGAAATGGATGTGCGCCTGCAAGCCAAGTTGCTGCGCGCCATTCAGGAACGGGTGATCGACCGTGTCGGTGGATCAAAGCCTGTTCCGGTCAATATCCGCATCATTGCCACGTCCAACCGCGATCTGGCCAAGTCGGTCGCAGAGGGCAGCTTCCGCGAAGACCTGCTGTATCGCCTGAATGTGGTGAACCTGCGCATCCCGTCGCTGCGCGAACGCCCTGGCGATATTTCGGTACTCGCCAGCCATTTCATCAAGAAATACGCCGCCGCCAACGGTGTGCCGGTCAAGCCGATTGCCGCCCCTGCTATCCGCGCCATCACATCCCATCCGTGGCATGGCAACGTGCGCGAGCTGGAAAACGCCATGCACCGTGCGGTGCTGTTATCGGTTGGCGCTGAAATCGACACCGATGCCATCCGCTTGCCGGACGGTCGCCCTCTGCTGGGCGGTGGTGCGGCTGCGCCTGTCAGTGCGGCCTATGATCCGGGTGTCGCCGGTCAGGCTGCGCAACTGGCCGATGCCGTCACCCGCAGTTTTGTGGGGCAGACCGTGGCCGAGATGGAAAAGACCCTGATCCTCGACACGCTGAACCACTGTCTGGGCAACCGCACCCATGCGGCCAATATTCTCGGCATCTCGATCCGCACCTTGCGCAACAAGCTGAATGAATATGCCGACGAGGGAACCTCCATTCCGGCTCCGCAGTCGGGCGTGGCCAATGCCTATGGATCGGCAGGATAGATGATGATGGACCGTCGGGCCGTACTGGCCGGAGCTGGCGCATTGTCGCTGATCGCGTGCAAACCTTCTGTTGCACCCGCCATGGCTCCCGAAGTGTCCGTGCCGCTGGACTTAAGCGCACTGGAGCAGCGTTTCGGTGGCCGTATGGGCTTTGCCTTTGCGACCGAAGGCAAGCGCGGCGCATGGCGCGGCGACGAGCGTTTTGTCTATTGCTCGACCTTCAAAATGTTTCTGGCCGCCGCGACGCTGGTGCGTGGGCAGGCCGGCAGCGAAGACCTTGATCGCGCCATTGCGATCACGCAGGCCGATATGCTGGAACATGCGCCCGTCACAGAACAGGCTATCGGCAAGACCCTGACCGTCACCCAGTTGATGAAGGGTACGGTCGAGGAAAGCGATAATCCGGCGGCCAATATCCTGATCCGCGAACTGGGTGGGCTGGATGCTATGCGCCAGTTCTATCGCGACCTTGGCGATGAGACGACGCGGGTGGACCGTATGGAGCCCGAGATGAACCGCTGGGACGGGGACAAGGATACGATCCTGCCCTCGCAATCGGTGCGTAACCTCGAGAAACTGCTGCTGTCCGAGGCCTCGCCGCTGAATTCGGCATCCAAACGGTTGCTGCTGGAATGGATGGTTGCGACCCCGACGGGCGCGGGTCGGCTGAAGGCCGGTGTTCCGGCGGGCTGGACCGTCGCGCACAAAACCGGCTCCGGTGGTTATGGGCCGGTGAACGATATCGGCATCCTGTATCCTGTCGACGGCGCACCGATTGTTGTGGCCGCCTATTTCCATGGCAATGCACAGTCGACCAATGCGCAGCGCGAGGCGGCTATCGCCGAGGCGACCCGTCAAATGCTGGACGTTTTGGGGCATGGCTGAGGCTGGCCGAATCCTGTCATCACTGTACCTGATGCAAAGCTGTAACCCGCAAACACGCCATGGCTGATGCCCCCTTCATGAAGGATGGCATGGCCCGCCCGACCGGGCGGGATGCGCTCGGCTGGATGATGCGCGGCGAAGTGGGCATGGCGGCGGGTGTGATCGGCATCATGCTGCTGCTGATCCTGCCCATTCCGGCCTTCTTGCTGGATGTGCTGCTGGCGATCTCGCTGGTGTCCAGTGTGCTGATCCTGATGACCGCCGTGATGATGAAGCGGCCTCTGGATTTCGCCATCTTCCCGACGGTGCTGCTGATCTCGACCCTGTACCGTCTGGGGCTGAACATCGCCTCGACGCGACTGATCCTGTCCAGTGGCGACGGGGGGCATTCCAGCGCCGGTGCGATCATTGCGGCGTTTGGCGAACTGATGATGAGCGGCAGCTTCGTCATCGGCCTGATCATCTTTGCCATTCTTCTGGTGGTGAACTTTGTCGTTATCACCAAGGGCGCGACCCGTATTGCCGAGGTTTCGGCCCGCTTTACGCTGGACGCCATGCCCGGCAAGCAGATGGCGATTGATGCCGATCTGTCTGCAGGCCTGATTACCGAGGATCAGGCCAAGGTCCGACGCAAGGAACTGGAGCAGGAATCCACCTTCTTCGGGGCCATGGACGGTGCGTCCAAATTCGTGCGCGGCGATGCCATTGCCGGTCTGATCATCACCTTTATCAACATTATCGGCGGCATGCTGATCGGGGTGCTGCAACACGGTATGTCGGCGGGCGATGCCGCCAACACCTTTATCCAGCTGTCGGTGGGCGATGGTCTGGTCACGCAAATTCCGGCCATCATTGTTTCGGTGGCGGCGGGTTTTCTTGTTACCAAGGCGGGCGTTGAGGGCTCTGCGGACAAGGCCTTCGTGGAGCAGATGGCGACCAATCCGGTGGCGCTGGGTGTGGTTGCGGCGACATCGGGCCTGATGGCATTGATCCCCGGTATGCCGATCATTCCTTTTGCCGCACTGGCAGCCGGTTCCGGCTATCTGGCATGGAAGACGGGGCGCAAGCGTTTGCAGCCTCCACCTGCCGAGCCTGTCGAGGTAGCACCCAAGTCCGATGTCGAAGAGCCGATTTCGACGGCCCTGACCATTGACGATGTGAAGATCGAACTCGGCTATTCGCTGCTGGCCCTGATCAATGATCTGGAGGGGCGTCGCCTGACCGATCAAATCCGTGCCCTTCGTCGTTCGCTGGCGCAGGAATACGGGTTTGTCATGCCCAGCGTGCGTATCCTCGATAATATGCGCCTGCCCAATCAGGGCTATTCTATCCGCGTCAAGGAAATGGATGCCGGTAGCGGCGAGGTGCGTCTGGGTATGCTGATGGCCATGGACCATACCCGCGAGCCTGCATTTGGTCTGCCCGCCACATGGATCGACGAGTCCTTGCGCGAAGAAGCGACCTTCAGGGGCTATACGATTGTGGATCCGTCCACGGTGCTGACCACGCACCTGACGGAAATCCTCAAGGAAAACATGGCCGAGCTTCTGTCCTATACAGAGGTGCAGAAGCTGATGAAGGAACTGCCGTCCGAGGCGCAAAAACTGGTGGACGAGTTGATCCCGTCGGTGGTCACGGTCACGACCTTGCAACGTGTTCTGCAAACCCTGCTGCGCGAGCGGGTATCGATCCGCGACCTTGCGGCTGTTCTGGAAGGTCTGGCCGAGGCCGCGCCCCATACCAGCAGTGTCACCACTCTGGTCGAGCATGTGCGTACGCGACTGGCCCGTCAGCTGTGCTGGGCCAACCGTGGCGAGGACGGGGCCTTGCCGATCGTCACCCTGTCGCCCGACTGGGAACAGGCCTTTGCCGACAGCCTGATCGGCCCCGGCGAAGACAAACAACTGGCCATGGCCCCCAGCCAGCTTCAGGACTTTATCCGTGCGGTGCGCGATGTGTTCGAGCGTGCGGCCATGGCGGGTGAAAATCCCGTCCTGCTGACCGGCCCGCAAATCCGCCCCTATGTGCGTTCCATCATCGAGCGTTTCCGTGGGCAGACCGTGGTGATGAGCCAGAACGAGGTCCACCCCAAGGCGCGCCTGAGGACTGTGGGCACCGTCTGACGGCTAGAACGTAGCTGGACAGCGCGGTCGGGACACGGAATGGTGGTGGTATGAAACAGCGCCCCCGTTTTGATGTCATCTCCCTGAATTTTATCCGCCAGTCACAGCCGATTTACCGGCGGCTTCTGATGCTGTTGGGGGCGGCATTTGCGCTGATGCTGGTGACCAATACCGGCATTCTCTACATGGTGCGCCAGACCTCGGCCTATACCGAGATCGAGCTGAAGGGCCACCAGACCCAGATCGAAGGCTGGCGCCTGATCAGTCTGCTGACCGATGCCGAGACGGGACAGCGCGGCTTTATGCTGACGGCGCGGCCGGACTATCTGCATGTCTATGACAACGCCCTCGAACAGTTGCCGGGGGTGCTGGAACGACTGGATGGTCTTGTGGCCGACGATGCCGATCTGTCTGCGCGGCTGGACCGGATCAAGGGGCTGTACGAACATCGCCGCAGCCTGATGATCGATACGGTGGAAATGACCCGTTCGGGCCGTATCGGCGAGGCCGTGGGCGCTATCCGCAGCGGGCAGGGCAAGGCCCTGATGGACGGTATGCGCAAGGAGGTCAGCGCCATGTCGGCCTCGATTGACCGTCGCACCGACGCCGCAACCTATGCCGCCCGCTGGGCCCAGCGTATGAGCCTGATCCTGAGCGTCGTGTCGGGCGTGCTGATGGTGCTTCTGGGCGTGATCGGAGCAGGGCTGGTGCGTCGCCAGATTCACGACCTGCTCAAGGCTCAGGATCAGCTGGACCGCATCAATTCCGGTCTGGAAGAAGAGGTGCGTGTGCGTACCGCCGATCTGGTTCGCGCCAACGAGGAAATCCAGCGCTTTGCCTATATTGTCAGCCACGACCTGCGGGCACCGCTGGTCAATGTGATGGGCTATACGTCCGAGATGGAGCAGATTGCCGGAAATGTCCGAACCCTGCTGGCTCGGCTGGATGACGAGCATCCGGGGCTGGTGGACGAAGAGACGCGCGTGGGGGTGCTTGAGGATGCGCCCGAGGCTATCGGGTTTATCCGTGCCTCGACCAGCAAGATGGACGGACTGATCAAGGCCATTTTGCAACTGTCACGCGATGGCCGTCGCGATCTGAATCCCCAGCCTCTGGATATGGAACAGATGCTTCAGGGGCTGGTGGATGCGGTGGCGCATCCGCTGTCGGAAAATAACGGACGGGTGGTTATCGGCGCGTTGCCAACCATCACCCATGAC
>NZ_JAVXCU010000028.1:0-29081 GCF_036659295.1 Brevundimonas sp.
GTTCCTATGCCAGCCTGTATTCGTCGCTGGATATAGAGACGGCCCGCCGTACCTTGCGTTTCTGGCGCACCCGTCGTGTGGCCCTGCAAAACGCAGCCTAGGTTTCATCGCTCGCATTAAAAAAGCCCGCATCTTTCGATGCGGGCTTTTTCTTGGTCGATGACCGGTATTACTTCTTGGCGCGAGTGCTGGTGGCACGGGCCGGTTTGCGACCGCCTTGACCCAGACCCATCTGCTTGGCCAGATCCGAACGTGCCTTGGCATAGTTCGGTGCGACCATAGGATAGTCTTTGGCCAGGCCCCACTTTTCGCGGTATTCTTCCGGGCTCATATTGTATTTGGTGCGCAGGTGACGCTTCAGCGACTTGAACTTGCGACCGTCTTCCAGACAGATCAGGAAGTCAGGCGTGATCGACTTGCGGAGCGGAACAGCCGGCTCACGCGGTTCCGGCTCTTCTTCAACCGGTGCAACAGTAATACCTGTCAGCGCAGCATGTACCTGCGAAATCAGGCCCGGCACGGCTTCGGCCGGCACCATATTGTTGCTGACATAGGCCGATACGATATCCGCCGTCATTTCCAGAAGTTCTGGTTTGTCTTCCATTTTTGTCCCGCCAATGAAGCTAATAGAAAGGGCTATATAACTAGCCTCTTATGTTACTTTAATCCGGCGATATCCTGATCTTTATCGAAGGATTGTCAAGGAAAAATGGCGTAATCGTCTGTATGTATTACTTGTATTTAATGCACCTGATCCAGCCATACCCAATACCCTACAGACAATAGGGTTTATTCAGAATGATGTTAGGTAAAAATACGGACCATCGATCAGTGTAGATTTCAGTATTACCGATGATCTGTCAGCCGAATAAGGCGCAATATGGGCAGCAATAACGGCCTTATAATATTGAAATATCATGTTATTTCAAATTACAGTTGTATTGACCCGACCTGATCTCAGTTTTTGAAGTCTTCGGACAGGGCCAGCATGGCCGCGCGTTCCGCGGCCGAGAAGGCATCGATCAGATGTTCCTCACCCTCGCGGATGGCACGGATCAATTGCGGGGTCAGCGCAGAGGTCAGCGCCCAGTTCCAGTACCGCAATACAGTTTGGGCGCGATCAACGGCCAGTATGTCATAGACGATCTGCACCCGCTCCCAGCGCGGGTCAGCATCCGCGCCCTGTTCGTCAAACGGACGACGCATCGCCTTCCACAACAGGGACAGATACGGCTTGGTCAAACCCGTCGCCTTGCACAATACAGCAATGGATTCACCACCCTCGTCGCTCAGCATCTTGGCGGCCGTCAGAGGTTTGACCCCTGCCAACTGGCCAATCTCGGCCACCAGATCGGGGGTCAGCCCCGTTTCGGAGGCATGTTTGATAACGCCCTCAAGTCCACCAAAGGGCGACACCTGAGCCGCCTCGCGATTACGCTGGCGACGCTCGATAAATTGCAGCGCCTTGCGGACATAGGCATCGTCCCAGCCCTCGCCGGTGCCATTACCGAACAGATCGGCCACCGAACCTTGCAAGACCTCGCGCGAGACAGCAAAGCGACGCAGGATGACACTGCGTTCCTCGTGATTACACCACCAGAACATCACATAGGCACTGGAGGGGCGCAGTTCGGGCCTTTTCAGGATCACCGCGCACAGTTCGGGATGATGACGGCTATGCGCCACCGTGGTTTCCAGCGCCGTGGTCGGTATCGAGGCGTCCTTATTGGCCAGAACCAGCTGGGTCAGCTCGGCATCGGCCCGCTCGATCAGGGCATGGCACACCGCAGGGGTCAGGCCACGCCTGCGGGCAATGTGCTTACAGTGCTCAATACTGGCATCGGTCGCGCAACTGATCAGATCATGGTCACTGAGCGACGCCGATTCATCCAGTAGTTCGCGCGCCACAACAATGTCGTCGCGCAACAACAGGCGGCAAATATTGTCGGGAATATCTGTCAGAGGCACCAGACGGGCGGCAATCCTGCGGCGCTCCTCGATCGGAGCCTGACGCAGCATATCCACCATCAGGTCCGCAACAACCGACCGCTCGAATGCATTGATACGGCTGGCGGGCAGGCTGACCACATCGGTCAGTCGGCGCAACAATACCAGCCTTGCGCGGTCATTCTCGGCGGCCTTTTCGGCTCCGGATTTGATTACAGCGGCACTTCCCATATGCGCCCTATAACGCGCGCGGGTTAATTACAGGTGCAGAGGACAGAACAAATATTGTCGTCCTCTGCACCTGCATAACGATTTGGGCCGAGTATCCCGTGCCTTACAGGCCTTCGAACAGGGCCGTCGAAAGGTAACGCTCGGCAAAGCTGGGGATGATGACCACAATGGTCTTGCCCGCATAGGCATCCTGCGCCGCCAGACGGAAGGCCGCCGACAGGGCCGCCCCCGACGAGATACCGACCGGAATACCTTCGACAGCGGCCACTTTGCGGGCCATTTCGAATGCGTCTTCGTTGGTGACCTGTTCGACAGCATCGATCACGCCGGTATCAATAACCGGCGGTACGAAACCTGCGCCAATACCCTGAATCTTGTGCGGACCCGGTGCGCCGCCCGACAGCACAGGCGATGCTGTCGGCTCGACGGCGATCATCTGTATCGACGGCTTTTTCTTCTTCAGCGCATGGCCGACACCGGTAATGGTGCCACCGGTGCCGACACCGGAAATCACCACATCGACGCCACCGGCTGTATCGTTCCAGATTTCCTCGGCGGTCGAGACTTCGTGGATGGCCGGATTGGCTTCGTTTTCGAACTGGGCCGGAGACACCGAACCGGGGATTTCCGCCAGCAGTTCCTCGGCGCGGGCAATCGCGCCCTTCATGCCTTTTTCTGCGGGGGTCAGCTCGATCTTGGCACCCAGAAGCGCCAGCATCTTGCGGCGCTCGATCGACATGCTTTCGGGCATGCACAGGATCAGCTTGTAACCCTTGGAGGCTGCCACAAAGGCCAGTGCAATACCGGTATTGCCGCTGGTCGGTTCAATAAGCGTCGCGCCCGGCTTGATCTTTCCGGTCTGTTCCAGCGCCTCGATCATGGCCACGCCGATGCGGTCCTTGACCGAAGCGATCGGGTTGAAGAATTCCAGCTTGGCCAGCACGCGGGCCTTGGGGGCCAGTTCTTTGGTCAGGTTCGGCAGGGCCACCAGTGGCGTATCGCCAATCGTATCGACGATGCTGTCAAACACCTTGCCACGTCCGGCCTTCTTGTGACGGCTGGCATCATACGGGGTGTCGGACATGGGCGATCTCCTTGGATTCTGGTTCGGCAAAGACATAGCGCCTATACGCCTGACGACAAGCCGACACCTTCCAGCTTTTCTGAAAAAGCTTTTAGAAAAGCTTCGCCCTAAGGCTTAACTTCAATATCGGCAGCATAGTTTTCCATCCACTGGCGATAATGCTCGGCAATCTGCATCGGCAGCAACAGTTCATACCGCCCTTCGCTGCGTGAAACGGCCATGACAACATCGCTTGGCTGATCGCTCATCAATCGGCCGCACCACAATGTGATAGAGTTGGGGTCTACTCTATGCTCACTGATCCCGCGCACAAAAAAGCGGGATGGTACATCGCCCTGAAGCACTTCCAGTGTTTCGATTTCAGCGCGGACAAAATCATTCCAGACATCTCCGCCATCAGGAACCACCGTCACGACACGGCCAATGACAATGGGCATACCGTCCTGCTGTGGAACCAGATCCCAGCGAGGTGGCGGCATAGGAATGCAGGCGGATGCCGCGCCGGCCGCAGTCAAGGTCATCGTCGCCGCAACCACCGCACTGGCCCAAAATACATTCATTGCGCTCGCTCCCTAACTGCGCGAGATCACCCGCTGGGACGGATCAAACGGCAAGACCTCGCGGATCGTCAACAGGGTGGTGAAGTTACGCACCCGCGCATCGTCGTTCAGCGCCTCGCGCGTAAAGATGTCATAGGCCTCCATATCGGCCACCACGACATAGAGGATAAAATCCACATGGCCGGTCGTGTACCACAGGCCGTGAACCTCGGGCCGCGCCTGTAGCTTGCGCATCAGGGCGTCGATCACCGCCGTCCCCTCGCGCTCCATCTCGACCAGCACATGCATGGTCAGCGCCTTTTCCAGCCGTCCGCGATCCACCACCGCCACATCGGCGACGATAATCTTTTCCTCGCGCAGGCGGCGCAGACGGCGCGACACCGCCGATTCCGACAGCCCCACCTTTTCGGCCAGCACGCGGGCGGGCGTCAGGTTGTTTCGCCGCACCAAATCCAGCAGGCGGCGGTCAAATTCATCAAGGACGAGCGTTTCTTGCATAAGACCATAATCAAACGCTGAAATCAGGCATTAGTGCAATCAAATTCGCCAACACATATTTCCGGCTTTTGGCTATTTCTGCCGCCATGTTCCGTAACGCCTCCCTCCCCCGTTCCCCCCTGTTTTCGGTCGCGGTGCCCTATCTGGCCCTGATCGGCGGCATCCTGTTTTTGTCCATCGGCACATCCTTTGCCAAAACCCTTTTCCCCGAGGCGGGTGCCATGGGGACGGCGGCTTTGCGCGTGGGTTTGTCGGCCATCATCCTTTTGACCGTCTGGCGTCCGTGGCGTCATGATTTCACGGCCAAAGACCTGAAAGGGCTGGCCCTTTACGGCGCGGTCATGGGTCTGATGAACCTCAGCTTCTATCTGTCGCTGGCCACGATCCCGCTGGGGATCGCGCTGGCGATCGAGTTCACCGGTCCGTTGTCGGTGGCCCTGTTCAGCGCCCGCAAGCCCATCCATTTCGTCTGGGTGCTGGTCGCGGCGGCGGGTCTGTCGCTGCTGTTGCCGCTGGACGGCAATGTCAGCACGCTTGATCCGGTCGGCTGTGCATGGGCGGCGATGGCGGCTCTGTTCTGGGCGCTTTACATCGTCTTTGGCCAGCGCGTCAGCCACCTGCCCTCCGGTGCCACAGTGGCCGTGGGTATGAGCGTGGCGGCTATGGTGGTGGTTCCTGTCGGCGTCGTCAGCGCCGGCGCGGCCCTGCTCAGCCCCAAGCTTCTGGCCATGGGCGTACTGGTGGCGCTGGCCTCCAGTGCCATACCCTATACGCTGGACATGATCGCGCTAAAGGCCATTCCCAAACGCACCTTCGGCGTGGCGGTCAGTGCCGATCCGGCCATTGGCGCGCTGGCGGGCCTGTTGTTCCTCGGAGAGCATCTGACCATGCTGCAATGGCTGGCGATTGCGGCGGTGATGACCGCTTCGGTCGGAGCTGTTCTGACCACATCGCGGAACGAAAAACCGTCCCTGCCCGTCGCGGACAATGACGCCGAGCCCCTGGCAACCAAACAAGCCGCCTAACGAAAAAAGCCCGCCCCCGGGGAACAGGGGCGGGCAGTTTCGAGGGGACTTGTGCACACCGGACCTGTGCCGGTGAAAAGGAAGTTTGCGACCCTGATGTTACGGAGGGGGGAACAAGGTAAGTGATCAGGGCCGCCTCGTCTTAAAACTCCACGAAGTCTTCGGCGGGGGAACCGTTAACGACAGCTTTAAGACGAGATCTCTGGCTTGTGAGAGCGGGCGACATTCCGCCTCGCAAGCGATGTTCGACAGGCCGGACGTCGCGCGGGGTATCCGCAACGGCGCTGCGACCGGTATTGAAGCGGTTGACCAGTGTGGCCAACTGGCGGGTTTCGTTTTGCAAACCCGTTGCCGCAGCCGTGGTTTCTTCCACCATGGCCGCGTTTTGCTGGGTGACCTGATCCATCTGGTTCACCGCCGCATTCACCTGACCCAGACCTGTCGCCTGCTCCTGTGAGGACGCGGCAATCTCGGCGGCCAGAGCGTCCATTTCGGCCACCCGCGCGGCAATGGTTTCCAGCGCACGGCCGGTTTCACCGACCAGTTTCACACCTTCGGCGACTTCATTGGCCGAGGCCGAGATCAGCGACTTGATCTCCTTGGCCGCCTCTGCCGAACGCTGGGCCAGAGTACGGACCTCGGATGCGACCACAGCAAAACCACGCCCGCTCTCGCCCGCCCGGGCAGCCTCGACGCCCGCATTCAGGGCTAGAAGGTTGGTCTGGAAGGCGATCTCGTCGATCACGCCGATAATGTCGCCAATCTCGGCTGAACGGCGGGAGATGCCATCCATAGCCGCCACGGCCTTTTGCATGACCTCGCCCGAGCGGTCCGTTTCTGTGCGGGCCGCCACCGCCGCCGTTGAGGCCTGACGAGCCCCCTCGGCGCTGCGTTGTACTGTGGCTGTGATCTCGTCCAGAGCCGCAGCCGTCTGTTCCAGGCTGGCCGCCTGTTGTTCGGTGCGACGTGAGAGATCATCGGCCGAGTTGGCGATTTCTTCGGAGCCGGTTTTCAGGACACCGACGGCATCCATGACCTGTTCCAGCGCCGAGCGCAGGCTGTTGGTCGCCCCGTTAAAGTCGTCCTTCACCCGTTGGTGCGCGCCATCCAGCGGCGTATCGATCACGGCGCGAAGATCACCTTCGGACAGTTTGGACAGGTTTTCGGCCAGAACCTCGACCAAGCGCGTCTGCGCGGCCTCGTCGGTCTGGCGCTGGGCCTCGGCACGACGGGCGGTCTGTTCGGCATCGGTGATGTTGATGGCCAGTTTGACCACTTTTACGGCGCGGCCATTATCGTCCAGCACCGGATTATAGGACGCCTCCAGCCAGACCTCGCGCTGGCCCTTGGCCATGCGGCGGAATTTGCGGGCGACAAAGCGTCCTTCGTTCAGTTCGCGCCAGAAGGCCGCATATTCCGACGAAGCCGCTTCTTGCGGGTCCATAAACATGCGGTGATGCTGGCCACGGATTTCGTCCAGCGAATAGCCCATGGTTTTGAGCAGGTTCTCGTTGGCATCAATAATAGTGCCATCCAGTTCAAACTCGATCACGGCCTGCGAACGGCCAATCGCAGCCATGCGGCGCTCCAGCTCTTCGAGCCTGATCTTGTTGAGCGCGACTGCGGGGTTCTTTCTGAACATTGGATCGCATTCCGGTCTGACAACGGGGGTATTGCCATAAGCGTGACCATGAACCTGAAAACCTTTGTTTCTGTAATCACGGCGTTACGTCAAAATGCTCAACCCGATCTTCACCCCTGATTAACCATAAGTCCGGCACAGCAGAGGTTCAGCCCTTTAAACTGCCGACAGGCACCGGAACCCGTATTGCGCCAGCTGATTGCCGCCGCCGAAAGCATTGATCCTGTCGTGGTCACCGGAAAGGTGGCGGGCGTGAACGGACTGCTGATCGAAAGCCGTGGCGGCCTGTCACGTCTGACCGTAGGCGCGCGGGCCGAGATTTCGCGCCGTGGCCAATCGCCCCTGCCCGCCGAGGTTGTAGGTTTCCGCGACGCCAAGGCCCTGCTGATGCCCTATGGCCCCGTCGAGGGCGTGGCCCCCGGTGCCGATATCAAAATTCTCGAGGCCGCCGCCTCGGTCAGCCCTACCACCCAGTGGCTGGGCCGCGTCATCGACGCCTTTGGCGAACCGATTGACGGCCATGGTCCCCTGCCGCAAGGCCCATTGCCCTATACGCTTAAAGCTTCGCCGCCCCCCGCCCACTCGCGCGCCCGTGTCGGCGAGCGTCTGGATCTGGGCGTGCGCTCGATGGATGTGTTCACCACCACCTGCCGTGGCCAGCGTCTGGGCATTTTCGCCGGTTCCGGCGTGGGCAAGTCGGTGCTGTTGTCGATGCTGGCACGTCAGGCGACCTGTGATGTGGTGGTTGTGGGTCTGATCGGTGAACGGGGTCGCGAAGTGCGCGAGTTCATCGAGGAGACACTGGGCGAAGAAGGCCTGCGCCGCGCTGTCGTCGTGGTGGCCACATCGGACGAGCCGGCGCTGAAGCGTCGCCAAGCGGCCTATATGACCATGGCGGTCGCCGAATATTTCCGCGATCAGGGTCTGGAAGTTCTGTGCCTGATGGACTCGGTCACCCGTTTTGCTATGGCCCAGCGCGAGATCGGCCTTGCCGCAGGCGAGCCACCGACGACCAAGGGCTATACGCCGACCGTCTTTACCGAACTGCCCAAGCTGCTGGAGCGTGCGGGACCGGGGCCGTTGCTGGCCGATGGCCGTCAGGCGGGGCCGATTACCGCCCTGTTCACCGTGCTGGTGGATGGCGGCGACCATGACGAGCCGATTGCCGATGCCGTGCGCGGTATTCTGGATGGGCATATCGTTATGGACCGCAAGATTGCCGAGCGCGGGCGCTTCCCCGCCATCGATGTTCTAAAGTCCGTCAGCCGGACCATGCCCGAATGCCAGACCCCGCCGGAACGCGAGTTGAACCGTCGTGCCCGCCAGTGTCTGTCGGCCTATTCCAACATGGAAGAACTGATCAAGATCGGGGCCTATCGCAGCGGTGCGGACCCGATTGTCGATCGCGCCATTTCCCTCAATCCGATGCTCGAAGAGTTCCTGCGTCAGGACAAGGATGATGTGACGCGACTGGATGAATCGTTCGAAAGACTTGAATCCATCCTCAACTTGGGCATGCTAGAAGCTTGACCGGAGAAGCCACATGACTGCATGGGCACAATCCCTGATCCGCCTCACCAACTACGAGGTCGAGACCCTGCAAAAGCGCATGGCCGAGGTTGCGGCACGACGCGCCGATGCGGAAATGAAGCTGGTCATACTGGATGCCGAGGCCGAGGCCGAGCGTGGCAATGCCACGGGCGATCCCCAACATGCCATGATGCTTCAGGCCTATATGAACGGCTGGAAGCTGCGCCGCGCCCATAGCGAAGGCTTGCTGCAAGCCCTGCTGCGCGAGGAAGAAGGCGCGCGTGACGCCCTGACCGCGGCCTTCGAGGAACTGAAGAAGTTCGAGCATGTGGCCGAGGTTTCGCGCCTGAATGCCCGCATCGCCGCCACCCGCCGCGAGAATGCTACGTTTGACGAAATGGGCCTGCGCCGCCGCAACGGCAGCTGAGCCATGCTGTCACGCCGCCAGATCATTCACGGATCGGCGGCATTTGCCGTCGCGCCCCTCGCGGGCGGTTGCTCCCCTCTTGAAGCGCAGCCGACCGCGCCCATTCCTGCTTTGAAAGATGCCGCGCCCTGCCCTGTCGGCACCTGTGCCATGACCGGCCAGCTGGACGATCCGGCCTGGAACCGTCTGGCCCTGACCCATTTCAACCAGATCACGCCCGAATGGGAGATGAAGATGGAATACATCCTCACCCCTGATGGCTATCGCTTTGATGCGCCCGACCGGATCGCAGACTTCTGCCGCGCCCACGATCTGCACATGCACGGCACGACGCTGGTCTGGTATTCGCAAGGCGAGGCGGCATTCAGAGGCCTGTCGCCCCATGAATACCGCGCCAAGTTCGACGACTATATCGCCACCGTCGCGGGCCGTTATCGCGGCAGGGTGCGCGGCTGGGATGTGGTCAACGAGGCGGTGGCCGAGGACGGCAACGGCCTGCGCAGCCATCACTGGTCGCAGAACCTTGGCGAAATCGACCACATGGTCCGCGCCTTTGAACAGGCCAAGCTGGCCGATCCCGATGCTGTCCTGTTCATCAATGACTACAATCTGGAAAACAATCCGGCCAAGGGCGACACCTTCCTGCGACTGGTCGAGCGCCTGTTAAAGGCGGGAGCCCCCATCGGCGGTATCGGCACCCAGAGCCATCTGGATATCGAAATCAATGAGGGCCAGATCAGCCGCTTTATCCGCGAGGCCGCAGGGTTCGGATTGCCGGTCCATGTCTCGGAACTGGACGCGTCCCTCAAACGGGAAGGCGGCATGCCGGATGTCAGAACTGTATCAAAAAAGATCAGTCAACAGACTGATCGGGTTAAGGAATTAACCGAAACTTTTTATTCCTTACCTGCACACCAACGGTATGCATTAACACTCTGGGGTGTGCGCGACACAGATTCATGGTTACGCCGCCCGCCGCATGATGATGGCAAGGATAGTCCGCTGGCTTTCGATGCCCTTGGAAAGCCGACCGCGATGGGCCGCGCATTGGCCCAAGCCCTGTCATAACCGGCACCCTTTTTGCCGGAACAGCAAGGGTAACAGGGCCGTTATAGCCGCATGAGTACCTCGCTTTTTAAACCGGTCCGCAACAGGATCGACGCCGCAGCTGCCGCCTTTATACAGCCCGCCGACCTAGCGCCTTTCGACTTTAGCCAACCGGCCGGCGAGGCAGCGCTTATCGCTCAAGACAGTGTCTCTTGGCAGGTGTTCAAAAACCCCGTCTCGCTGTTTATCGGCGGGGTGGCCGCAGTGATCCTCGAACTGGCCGAGGCGCGGGTGCGGGCGGGCGTGTGGGACCACACCAGCTTTCGCACCGATCCGGTGCCACGGCTGAAACGTACCGGCCTTGCCGCAATGATCACCGTCTATGGTCCGGCCTCGAAGGCAAGGACCATGATCGCCGGTATTGTCCGCCGCCACAGCCGTGTCACCGGCACAGCCGATAACGGTCGTCCCTACAAGGCCAATGACACCCAGCTTTTGAGCTGGGTTCAGGCCACGGCCGGGTATGGTTTTACCGAGGCCTTTCATCGCTATGTGCGGCCTTTGACGGCTAAAGAGAGAGATCGGGCCTGGTCCGATGCCTATCCTGCTGCTGTCCTTTACGGCGCTATTGGCGCGCCGAAATCCGAGGCACAATGGCAGGCCCAACTCGCCGCCATGACGCCACAGCTCAGCCACTCGCCCATAGTGTTCGAGTTTCTGGACATCATGCGCAAGGCCGATGCCTTCCCTGCCCTGGCGCGTCCCGTCCAGATCCTGCTGGTGCGCGCGGCCATCGACATGGTGCCGCCCGATGTGGCCCGTATAGTGGGCCTTACACCGCAGGATGGTTTAAAGGGGTGGCAAAGGGCACTGGTGCGACGCATCGCGCAAGGTGCAGACCGCTTCCCCCTGCGTCAGTCCCCCGCCGCCCAGTCCTGTGTAAGGCTGGGCCTGCCCGCAGACTGGCTCTACACCCGATCCTGAAACGAAAAACGCCCGCTGTTTCCAGCGGGCGTTTTCAAATCCGGTATCGGGTGGGTCAGGCCGCTTCGATAGCGTTGCCGACTTCCGACGGGTCGCGCAGCACATAGCCACGGCCCCAGACGGTTTCGATATAGTGTTTGCCGCCGGCAGCCGTCGCCAGCTTCTTGCGCAGCTTGCAGATGAAGACGTCGATGATCTTCAGTTCCGGCTCGTCCATGCCGCCATACAGGTGGTTCAGGAACATTTCCTTGGTCAGGGTCGTACCCTTGCGGAGCGAGAGCAGCTCCAGCATCTGGTATTCCTTGCCGGTCAGGTGCACGCGGTGGCCGTTCACTTCGACGGTCTTGGCGTCGAGGTTCACAGCGACTTCGCCGGTGTGGATGATCGCCTGGGCGTGACCCTTGGAGCGACGAACCACAGCGTGGGTGCGCGCAATCAGCTCGTCCTTGTGGAACGGCTTGGTCAGATAGTCATCGGCACCGCCACCAAAGGTCTTGACCTTGGTTTCGATCTCGTGGCTGCCCGAAAGGATCATGACCGGCGTATTGACCTTGCCGTTGCGAAGTTGACGCAACACTTCAAGACCGCTCATATCCGGCAGGTTCAGGTCAAGAAGAATGAGATCGTAGTCATAGATCTTGCCCAGATCGATGCCTTCTTCACCCAGATCAGTCGTATAGACATTAAAGCCTTCCGACTTGAGCATCAGTTCAATGCTTTGGGCCGTGGCGTGATCGTCTTCAATCAACAGGACGCGCATTTATGCCCCTCCAGGCAAAGCTTGAGTACGACCGCGCAATTGGCACAGCCCGAGTAACCTTGTTCGTACGTTAACCGCTTAAAACCTTAAGAAAGGTTAACGCGATCCCGATATGAAACGCCTACGCTGATTTGCGAATCGGCGTCTAGGGGTGAGTCAACGATTCGTTAATTTTTGCGCAGCGCGGTCGGTCGCGCCGCGTGCTGCATCGTCAGCATGCGAACTATCCCCAGCCAATTCACCCATCAAGGTTCGTCCAAAGTCAAGCTTTGCAAGGGCAGGCGTCCGCGATTGACGTATAATAAGAATATTTTCCTAGCCAACCCGATAGGCCGCCCCATGATGGCTAGACAGAGCCATGAGGCTGAACGGGATGGGGAGTTGAATATTGACCGAAGTGTACCGCGTGCCCGTTCTGGAAGGAGATCGCATCTGTGCCGATGCGGCGCTCAGCCTGACGGCACTGGCCTTTCGCATTCCTGTTGAAGAAATGACCCGTCGCGAGCGTATCCGTCTGCGGGCCTGTCGGGCGCGCTGGTCGGCCATGTATCTGGCCCATGTGTCGTTCGGCTGGCCGCTGGAGCGGGTCGCCCATGCCTTTGGCCTGAACCGCGCCACCGCTTCCAGCGCCTGTCGCTGGGCCGAGGACGAGCGCGACCGTGCCGATTACGACCTGCTGATGGACGGGCTGGAAAATGCCCTGCGGCGCCTGATGGACCTGCCGCGCGTCGATCTGGCCCCTGACAACGCACCGCGAGGATACCGATGAGCCAAACCCGTCTGCTTGAACGCGCCCGCCGCCTGATGGACCGTCCCGACGCATGGCTGGACGAAACGCAGCAGGGCTATCCCTTGCGACTGGGCGGGGACCGCAGGGGCCGCGTCGTGCTGTTGCTGGACGAGGGTGACTTTCGCGCCATGACCGAGCAACCGGGGCTGCGCCGTCGTACCGGCGGCGGCTGGAGCGCCCGTCGTGCCAGCACACCGGACAGAGCCGTCCCGCCCGCCGGTTGCCCCGGCCAGATTATCGGACAGCGCACCGTCATGGACAATGAAGGCCGCGCCATTCCGCTTCGGGCCAATATCGGCGAAAGCCCCATTGCATGGCTGGCGCGCCGCAAGGACCATTCGGGCAGGCCTTGGCTGTTGCCCCACGAAGTCGCGGCGGGGGAAAGACTGCGCCTTGATGCCGAAGCGGCCCTGCGCGGCCCGTCGCTGACCATGCGCTGGGACGGCCTGCCCAGCAGCCGCTCGGGGGCGTCGCCTGCCCGTATCGAACCGACCGACCGCGCCATCAGTGCCTCGGCCCGTGTCGAGACTGCACTGGCTTCAACAGGCCCGCATCTAAGGGCCATGCTGGAACAGGTGTGCGTGCGCGGCACCTCGCTGCAACTGGCCGAACAGGAACTGTCCTTGCGTCGCCGACAGGGCAAGACGGTGCTGAAACAAGGCCTGCAGGCCTTGGCCCGTCATTACGGCCTGATCTGAGCCGCCAGCCTTGGGGCTTTTAGCTGAGGACGGCGGTGAGTTGTTCGGTCAGGGGCTTTTCGCCGGGCTTGACGATGTCCAGCACCTTCCAGCGGCCGCCTTCTTTTTCCAGCTTCACGATCTGGGATTTCTCGGTGCCGTCGACGGTGAAGGTCACGGCGGCATCGGCAAAGTTGCGCTCGCCCTCGGTGATGGCGACGGTTTTCAGAACCACCTTGCCGCCGGTGCAGTCGCAGACCGGATCATTCTTCAGGTGCGGCTCGCGGTTCGCTTCCTTGGCATTCTTCCAGTCGTAGAAGATCATCGCATTCAAGGTGCGCTGGATCAGCATGTCGCGACCGGGGGCCACAGGCTCGGCGGGCGGGTGGTCATAGGCGGCGTAAAGGGCGCGGATGAACTGCTCAGGGGGGCCATTGCCTGCCTCGATGGCCGCTTCGCGCCCGACCTTTTGCGGGGCGGCGGGTTCGGCGGGAGCCTCGGCCTGCGGCGAGCAGGCGGCCAGCATCAGCGCCACAGCGGCCAGTAATGATAGTTTTGAAGCGGTTGGCATGAGCTGTTGTCCCGTCCCGTTTGATCCCTTGGCGCACATTAACGCGCCGCGCAAAGGCGGCAAACATTTCATGCGAAGACCAGACCCTGCGGCTCGGGATCTTCGCGATCCTTGCGCCGCGCAAAGATGGATGTGCGGGCTGGCCGCTTGCGGCGTTGGTGCCCTCCCCGTCTGGCGACACCGACGATCCGTTGCGACCATTGGCGCAGAACCTCCACAGCCGAACGCATTTTTTGCATCGCGCCCAGTCCGGCCAGCAGCACCATGGCATCCAGCATGATCGCCATGTCGAAGGCGGCAAACCACATCACGGCCTCGGGCGCGATCATGGCAAATACGCGCACACCCTCGGCTTCGAACAGCACCACCAGCCCCAGTCCCGCCAAGGCCAGAGCGGTGTAGAATATCAGCTGCCCTCTGGTGATCGCGTTCAGGCGTTGTGCGATGTCGCACACCCATGTCTGTCCTGCCGCCCGACCTTGCGGTGTTGCGGCCAGCATCAGCACCGCCAGTACCAAACCCGTCACCAGAAACATAATCCCGCCCCTTCAAAGACCCGTGTTCATATTGGTGCCGGAGGACCGAATGGCAACGCTGCGCAAAAACAGCGACAAGAAGTGGCCCCTTGGGTCTGGTCGGGTCGCACAGGTGTCTGCTAAAGCCCTGAACATGACCTTTTGCGTGATCCGCACGATTTTGATTAGCCGCCCGGCGTAGCGCTCCAAGCCTTATCTTGGAGACTGGGGCGAACCGCTCCGCGCGCGTCGGGATCTATATCTAAAACGCCATGATGGACTGTGCCTGCGCTTAACGCCTTTGGCCCTTCATCACTTCACGCTAGACTGCCGCAAATTTTTGCACCCTTTCATCGGGGTGCCGTGCGCTTAGACGAAAAAGACTGACCATGTCCGACGCCGACAACACCGCTACCGAAGCCCGCGATTATCGCGATACCGTCTTCCTGCCGGAAACCGATTTTCCGATGCGTGGCGGCTTGCCGAAAAAAGAGCCGGAAATCCTCGAAAAATGGGGTGACCTTTATTCGACCCTGCGCGCCAAGCGTCAGGCCGAAGGGGCACCGCTCTATGTGCTGCACGATGGTCCGCCCTATGCCAATGGCGACATCCATATCGGTCACGCCCTGAACAAGACGCTGAAGGACTTTGTCGTCCGCTCGCGCTTCCTGATGGGCCATGATGTCGATTATGTTCCGGGCTGGGACTGCCACGGCCTGCCGATCGAGTGGAAGATCGAGGAAGAATACCGCAAGAAGGGCCGTCGCAAGGACGAGGTGTCCAAGGACGAGTTCCGCACCGCGTGCCGCGAATATGCGGGCAAGTTCATCGACCTTCAGCGCGACCAGTTCCTGCGCCTTGGCATCACGGGTGACTTTGCGCACCGCTATGCCACGATGGATTTCAGCTCGGAATCGGCCATCGTTGCCGAGTTCCACCGCTTTAAAAACTCGGGCCAGCTTTATCGCGGCTCCAAGCCGGTGATGTGGTCGCCGGTCGAGCGTACCGCGCTGGCCGATGCCGAGGTCGAGTATCACGACCACGTCTCGCCGACAGTCTGGGTCAAGTTCCCCGTCACGGGCATGTCGGACAGCCATCCGGACGACCTGCTGGCCTTCAAGCACAAGACCCCGTCCATCGTCATCTGGACCACGACTCCGTGGACCATCCCCGCCAACCGCGCCATCTCCTATGGCCCCGAGATCAAGTACGGCCTGTACGAAGTCGCGACCATGGAAGAAGGCCTGGAGTTCGAGCCTTGGGCCAAGGCCGGTGACCGCTTCATCCTCGCCGACAAACTGGCCGAGGACGTGCTAAAGGCGGGCAAGGTGGCCACCTTTACCCGTATCTACGACATCGATCCGTCGGGTCTGGAATGCGCGCACCCGCTGGCCGCGCTGGACACCGGCTATGGCTTTGCCGTGCCTCTGCTGTCGGGCGACCATGTCACCGACGATGCCGGTACCGGCTTTGTGCACACCGCCCCCGGCCACGGCGCAGACGACTATGCGGTCTGGCTGTCCCACGGTCATCGCGAAGTGCCCGAAACGGTTGATCCGGACGGTGCATACTATCCGCACGTGCCGCTGTTTGCGGGCCTCAAGGTGCTGGAAACCGAAGGCAAGAAGACCGGCAAGTTCGGCCCCGCCAATGGCGCGGTGATGGACAAGCTGATCGAGGCGGGCAACCTGCTCTCGCGCGGCCGTGTCGAGCACTCGTACCCTCACTCGTGGCGCTCGAAAGCCCCGATCATCTTCCGCAATACGCCCCAATGGTTCATCCGTATGGATGAGGAACTGTCGGACGGTGACACTCTGCGCGAGCGTGCGCTGGACGCTATCGACAACACCGCCTTCTATCCGGCGGGCGGGCGCAACCGTATCCGCGCCATGGTCGAGGGCCGTCCTGACTGGCTGATCAGCCGTCAACGCGCATGGGGCACCCCGCTGGCCATGTTCGTGGACAAGACAACCGGTCAGCCGCTGGTCGATCCCGAAGTGGATGCCCGCATCGTCGCCGCTGTCGCCAAGGGTGGCGCGGACGTATGGTTCACGGCACCGGACGAGGACTTCCTCGGCAACCACAATCCGGCCCAGTACGAAAAGATCACCGACATCCTCGATGTCTGGTTCGACAGTGGCTCGACCCACGCCTTCACGCTGGAACAACGCGATCCGGCCCATGGCTATAAGGGCGACCGCCCGTCGCACTGGCCCGCCAACCTGTATCTCGAAGGTTCGGACCAGCACCGTGGCTGGTTCCAGTCCTCGCTGCTGGAAGGCTGTGGATCGCGTGGTCGCGCCCCGTTTAACGAGGTCCTGACCCACGGCTTCACTCTGGACGAGAAGGGCGAGAAGATGTCGAAGTCGAAGGGCAATACGATTGACCCTGCGACCGTCATCAAGGAATCGGGTGCCGACATCCTGCGTCTGTGGGTGTCGCTGGTCGACTATTCCGAAGACCAGCGCATCGGTAAGCAGATCCTGCAAACCACGGTCGATGCCTATCGCAAGCTGCGCAATACCGTGCGTTACCTGCTGGGTGCGCTGAACGGTTTCGACGAGGCCGAGCGCGTAGCCTATGCCGACATGCCGCCGCTGGAGCAGTTCATCCTGCATCGCCTGTGGGAACTGGACGCTCAGGTAAAGACCGCCTTCGAGGAATACCGCTTCCAGGACGTGGTGCGTCCGGTGCTGGAATTCTGCTCGGGCGATCTGTCGTCGCTGTATTTCGACGTCCGCAAGGACAGCCTGTATTGCGACCGTCCCGACAGCATCAAGCGTCGCGCCGTGCGCACGGTCATGGACGAGGTGTTCAACCGCCTGACCGCATGGCTGTCGCCGATCACCCCGTTCACCATGGACGAGGCATGGTCGTCGCGCTTCCCTGACGCCGAAGCCGGTGCCAACTGCTCCCGTGTCCTGCCGCTTGCTCCGGCGGAGTGGGAAAATGCCGCCGAGGCCGCACGCTGGGCCAAGGTCCAGCAGGTCATGGAAGTGGTCAACGAGGCGCTGGAAGGCGCACGCCGCGAGAAGGTCATCGGTGGTGCGCTGGACGCATGGCCGACCGTCACCGCCCCTGCCGAACTGCTGGCCGCCTATGAAGGTCTGGATGCGGCCGAGGTGTTCCGCACCTCGGGTGCCGAACTGGTGGCGGGCGATGCCATCGCTGTGGTCATCAAGACCGCCGACTATCCGAAATGCGCCCGTTCGTGGCGCAAGGTGCCGGATGTCGGCTCGGATGCCGGATATCCGGACCTGTCGGCCCGCGATGCCGATACGGTGCGATATCTGGACGGCTTGAAGGCCTAATGAAGGAAAACGCCCCATCGGAAACGGTGGGGCGTTTTTTCAGCTTCCCGAGTCCCACTCCTTCCTGTTAGGCGAAGGCTATGAAACTTTCCCGTCTTGCGCTGGGCGCCTATGCGTTGGCCCTCATTGTTATCGTTGCAGACCAGATCACCAAGGCCATGGTGCTGTCGGCTATGCCCGCACCGCCTTCGTCCCTGCTGGACGGCTTTCGCATCGCCGATGTCCTGCCGCCCGTCTTCAACCTGACCTATGTGCTGAACACCGGCGTCAGCTTTGGCATGTTCGGTGGCGGCGAAGCCCGCTGGATTCTCAGCCTGTTCTCGGTCGGTGTGGCCGTCGCACTGGCCGTATGGGCCTATAAGGCCAACCGCTGCCTGCTGGCGGCGGCCATCGGTCTGGTCATTGGCGGAGCCATCGGCAATGTCATCGACCGTGTACGCTTTGGCGGCGTGGTGGACTTCCTCGATTTCTCGGGCACCGGCCTGTTTCCGTGGATTTTCAACATCGCCGATAGCGGCATCACTGTGGGTGTTGCGCTGCTGATCCTCGATTCCTTCCTCTCGGAACGTCGTTCCAAGGTTGGCGTCGTCGTCGAAAAGTCGTAATCACATCTCTTCCTATTCGACCCGAGTTGTCTAAACATGGACAGCCGACCGGAGCCGAGCCTGAATATGCGCATTCGTACTGCCCTCACCCTGACCGTCGCCACCGCCGCGATGCTGAGCCTGGGAGCCTGTGGCTCCCTGAAACAAGGCATCGGCCTGACCAAGGTGACTCCGGACGAATTCCTGACTGTGTCGTCGGCCCCGCTGGTGGTACCGCCGGAATACGGTCTGACCCCGCCGTCGCTAGGCGCTCCGCGTCCGCAAGAACTGGCTCCCGAATCGGCTGCCCGCCAAATCCTGCTGGGCCAGCGTCAGGCTGTGACCCGCACGCCGGGTGAGCAGGTTCTGGTCGCACAGGCCGGTGGCGAGCGTGCAGACCCGCTGGCCCGCTATGTGGTTGACGACGAGTTCGGCGATCTGGCGCACAAGGAAGAAGGTTGGGCCAACCGCCTGATGTTCTGGCGCAAGAATGATCCGGCAACGCAAGCTGCCACCAACCTGATCGGTTCGGAAGGCGCACGCACCGTGGACGCCAACAGCGAACACGCGCGTATGCAAGCCCTGACCGGCGGCCGCGAAGGTATCACCATCGCCCCGCGTCAGGACAAACGCTTCAAGCTGCCAGGTCTCTAAGATTTTGGGCCTGTAAACCCTAGCCTGCACACGCAAAATCAAAAGGCGCGGCTTTCATCAAGCTGCGCCTTTTTTGTAATCTCGCCCGATACTCACCGGAGCCAGTCATGATCCCACGCGACGTTCGCGCCTCTATCGCCGCCCTTGTCCTGTCCCATGCGCTGGGGCGTTCGGTCACCAGTGTCTATGATTATGACAAGGCCGAGCACCTGAACATCTCGGTCGCTCTGGACGGCAAGACGGTCAGTGGCGTGGATATTTCGCGCAATGCCAAGCTGTCAGGCAACTTGCCCGATATCTATGACCATGCCCGCGCCAGCTATATACACCTTGGCGGCGAGCGCAGCCCCTATACCGGCTATGATCACCATAGCGGCACACACTTCGTCATCGAGATGCGCGGCGAAACTGCCGCCCTCTATGACCACGACACCGAAAGCTGGAGCCAGTTCAGTTTGAGCTGAGGCGATCCTAACCGCATTCGTCTGCCCGCCGGTTTCGCGCTCACCCGCGCCGCTGGGTCCCCCGATCAAGTCGGGGGATGACGGATGTAGGCGCTAGTCCTGAAGGACGCGCGGCAGTTTGAAGGTGATGGTTTCGCGTGCGCCGTCGTCTTCGGTCAGGGTGACGTCGAAACGCTGGCGAACGGCCTCGATCAGACCTTCGACCAGCGGCTCGGGTGCCGATGCCCCCGCCGTGACGCCCAGTGTGTTCACGCCTTCGAACCACGACCAGTCCACATCGCTGGCATCATCGACCAGACGCGCCGCCTTGGCCCCTGCGGTCAGGGCCACATCGACCAGACGCGCCGAGTTGGACGAGTTCTTGGAGCCGACCACCAGCACCAGATCACACCCGTCGCCCAGCTTTTTGACGGCTTCCTGACGGTTGGTGGTAGCGTAACAGATGTCTTCCTTGTGCGGATCGGGAAGCTCGGGGAAGCGACGCTTCAGAACCGCCAGAATCTCGGCGGTGTCATCGACCGACAGCGTGGTCTGCGTGGCATAGGCCAAAAGCGTATCGCCCGGACGCTGGAAGGCCTCGGCATCGGCCACGGTTTCCACCAGCGAGATCGCGCCCTGCGGCAGTTGCCCCATCGTGCCGACCACTTCGGGGTGGCCCGCATGGCCGATCAGGATGATGTGGCGGTCATTCTTGAAATTACGCTCGGCCTCGACATGGACCTTGGAGACCAGCGGACAGGTGGCATCCAGATAAAGCATCTGGCGCGATTTAGCCGTCGCCGGCACCGACTTGGGCACACCGTGCGCTGAAAACACCACCGGACGATCGTCGGGGCATTCATCCAGTTCTTTCACAAACACTGCGCCCAGCGCCTTCAGGCGCTCGACCACATGGCGGTTATGCACAATCTCGTGGCGCACATAGACGGGCGCGCCGTATTTCTCGATGGCCCGCTCTACGATCTGGATGGCGCGATCCACACCGGCGCAAAAGCCGCGCGGCGTCGCCATACGGATGGTCAGGGGGCGCTTGGACATGGCGTTCGGATCGGCAGACACAAGAGAAATCATGGCGGTGAACCTAATGGTTTGCGCAGCACTTCGCCACTAGGACGAAGCGTCTATCCGCGCAAAGCGTATGTTACGGCTCCGATTATGGTGCGCGGGGCGCAATGCCTGTTTGCGGCGTCTTGCTTTAGCCGCTATCACCGGACAGCGTGGTTCGCGGAAAAATTGGACTATCTTCGATAGACCGACCTTTTTCGTCCCCACCTGCCCTTTCGATTGCCGGAAAGATCCAGATGCGTCGCGTCCTGACCGCCCTTGCTGCTGCCGCCATTACGGCGTCGATGATGCCCACTGCTGCCGTTGCACAGCAACAACGACCAGGCCAAGGCCAAGGACAACAGGCCGATGAGGCCAAGCCTCGCCCGATGCGCTTTGCGCCGCTGTCGCGCCGCGCCAATGCCGGTCCGTGCCCGTATGTAAAGATTCTCTACGATGCCGCCCGCTATGTGGAACTGAGCGACTTTAGCCGCCCGTCCACCAATGGCGTCGGCTATACCGGCGAAATCGAGGGCGTCAGCTCGGATTGTTCCTATCGCGAGAGCGACCCGATCCGCGTCGATTTCAACCTGCTGTTCTCGCTGGGCAAGGGTCCGGCCGCACAGGGCGATGCGCACACCTATCGCTATTGGGTGGCCGTGACCGAGCGTAACTCGGCGGTGCTGGACAAGGAATATTTCGATCTGCCGGTGAATTTCGGCAGTGCTGACCGCACCACCGCAGAGCCCGCCCACACCATCGTCATCCCGCGCGCCGAAGCCACCACTTCGGGCGGCAATTTCGAAATCCTGATCGGTTTCGAGGTTTCGCAGGAACAAGCCGAGTTCAACCGCTCGGGCAGCCGCTTCCGCCCGACGGCGGGACAAACAGACTAAAAGATCATGACCGACCTCAAAACTGTACTCAGCGAAGCGGTCGCCACCGCCTTCGCTGCCGAAGGCGTGGACGCCGCTCTGGCCCGCGTTACCCCGTCGGACCGCCCCGATCTGGCCGACTTCCAGTCCAATGGCGCACTGGCTGCCGCCAAGGCTCTGAAAGCCAATCCGCGCGAACTGGCGGCCAAGATCGCCGCGCATCTGGAAGGCCATCCGGCCCTGTCGGCGGTCGAGATCGCCGGTCCGGGCTTCATCAATATGAAGCTGTCGGATGCCGCCCTGTCGCAACGCGCGGGCGAAGTGGCTGCTGACAGCGCCCGTGCCGGAGCCGCCACCGTGGATACGGCCCGCAAGGTCGTGATCGATTTCGGCGGCCCGAACGTCGCCAAGCCGATGCATGTCGGCCACCTGCGCTCGGCCATCATCGGCGAGAGCATGAAGCGCATCTTCCGCTTCCGTGGCGATGAAGTGATCGGCGATGCCCACTTTGGCGACTGGGGTTTCCAGATGGGCCTGCTGATCACCGCCTGCGGTGACGAAGGCATTGCCGACGCCTTTATGGCCGAGGGCGATGGTCCCTTCCCGTCCGAGAGCCCCGTCTCGCTGGCCGATCTCGAGCGCATGTATCCGCTGGCTGCGGGCAAGGCCAAGGAAGACCCCGCCTTCCGCGATCGCGCCCGCAAGGCAACCGCAGAACTGCAAGCTGGCCGTGCCGGTTACCGCGCCCTGTGGCAACATTTCGTGGCGGTCAGCCGCACCGCTCTGGTGCGCGAATACGGCGCGCTGGATGTGACCTTTGACCTGTGGAACGGCGAAAGCGATGCCGATCCGGTCATGGAAGAAATGATCGCCGACCTGAAGGCCAAGAACCTGCTGGTGCCCGATGCCGGCGCACAGGTTGTCCACGTCGCGCGCGAAGGCGAGACCCGCAAGAAGAAGCTGGAAGACGGCTCGGTCGTGCAGGTGCCCTCGCCGCCGGCGCTGCTGGTCATCTCGTCGGAAGGTTCGGCCATGTATGGCACAACCGACCTGGCCACCATTCTGGATCGCAAGAAGTCCATCGGTCCCGACCTGATCCTGTATTTCGTGGACGAGCGTCAGGCCGAGCATTTCGAGCAGGTCTTCCGCGCCGCCTATATGGCCGGATACGCGCCCGAAAAGTCGCTGGAGCACCTTGGCTTCGGCACCATGAACGGCACCGACGGCAAGCCGTTCAAGACCCGCGCCGGTGGCGTGCTGAAACTGTACGATCTCATCAACATGGCCAAGGACAAGGCCCGCGAGCGTCTGAAAGATGCCAAGCTGGGCGATGACCTGCCGGAAGACGAGTTCGAGGACATCGCGCACAAGGTGGCCATCGCCGCCCTGAAGTTCGCCGATCTGTCCAATGCGCGCACCACGTCCTACGTCTTTGATCTCGACCGCTTTACCAGCTTCGAGGGCAAGACCGGACCGTACCTGCTGTATCAGGCTGTGCGTATCAAATCGCTGCTGCGCAAGGCTGCCGATCAGGGTGCAGAGCATGGTGAGATCGTTATCGGCGAGCAGGCCGAGCGCGATCTGGCCCTGACGCTGGATGCGTTCTCAAGCGCCGTGTCGGATGCCTATGACAAGCGGATGCCGCACCTTGTGGCCGAACATGCCTATCGCGTGGCCCAGAGCTTCTCGAAGTTTTACGCCGCCTGCCCTGTGCTGGCCCAAGGGCATGAGGCCACCCGTGGCTCTCGCCTGAGCCTGTCGGCGGCGGCCCTGCTGCAACTGGAAACGGCGCTGACCCTACTGGGGATCCAGACACCGGAACGCATGTAAGCGGATCGACTGAAGGCATAAATAAAGAGGGCCGGACGAGATGATCGTTCGGCCCTTTTTTCGTTCTCTCTTCGTCATCCTCCGACAAGCCGTTCTTGCGGCGCAGATCGGGGGACCCAGCGGCACCGTAAGGTGATCTTTTCGGTATCTACGGTGCCCTGTGCTTTCGCGCTACCGCGCGCCGCTGGGTCCTCCGGTCAAGCCGGAGGATGACGACCGGTTGGGCGTAGCGAAAAGAAAGGCCGGACGCTGGGTTATCGTCCGGCCTCTATATTTGCCCTTACGGGTTTGCGTAGTCTCGTAAAGGAAAAAGGATTGCCGCTATTTCTGCGGCGGTTGTTTCTGTTTTTCGCCAAAGGCATCCTGAACCTCGTCTTTTTTGATACGCGCTTCCGGTTGGCCGCGCTGGTTCAGGTTCTGCTCTTCGGTGCCATCACCCAGCATACCCGGATGCGGGTCAGGCTGTGATTTCTTCGGGTCTTGTTCCGCCATAGACATCTCCTTGTCTGCGCCATCCCAACACACAAGAAACCCGCCATGCGCCCTCCAAGTTCCTCGCAGGGCGGTCACGTTTTCGCAGACGATAGATTGAACGGCGGGGTTAGGGTAAGGTCCGGAATGACCGATACCCTCCCCGCCATTACTGAATTCGACATCGAAACCTTCGTGGCCAAGCTGCCCAAGGCCGAACTGCACCTGCATATCGAAGGCTCGCTGGAGCCGGAACTGATGTTCGCGCTGGCCCAGCGCAACAATGTCGCCATCCCCTATGACAGCGTCGAGGCCGTGCGTGCGGCCTATGACTTCTCGAACCTGCAGGACTTCCTCGACATCTATTATGCGGGCGCCAATGTGCTGCTGACCGCACGCGATTTCGAAGACCTGACCTTTGCCTATTTTACGCGCATTGCCGCCGATAATGTGCGTCACGCCGAAATCTTCTTTGATCCGCAAACCCACACCGATCGCGGTGTGCCGTTTGAAACCGTGGTCGAGGGCATCATCGCCGGTATGAAGCGTGCCGAGAGCGAACTGGGCGTTACGTCCGGCCTGATCCTCAGCTTCCTGCGCCACCTGCCCGAAGAGGCTGCGTTCGAAACGCTGGAAATGGCCAAGCCGTATCTGGACCGTTTCATCGGCGTCGGCCTCGACAGCTCCGAGGTCGGCCACCCGCCGTCCAAGTTCGAGCGCGTCTTTGCCGCCTGCCGTGACCTTGGCCTGAAAATCTGCGCCCACGCGGGCGAGGAAGGCCCGCCGGAATATGTTTTCGAGGCGCTGGACCTGCTGAAGATCGACCGCATGGACCATGGCAACCGCGCCATGGAGGACGAAGCTCTGGTGGCGCGTCTGGCCGCTGAACAGATGACCCTGACCGTCTGCCCGCTGTCGAACCTGAAGCTGTGCGTGGTCAAGGACCTGAAGGATCACCCGATCCCGAACATGCTGAAAAAGGGTCTGCACGTCACCCTGAACTCGGACGACCCGTCCTATTTCGGCGGTTATGTGAACGACAACTATATCCAGTTGGCCAAGGCCGTCGGCCTGACCCGCGAGCAACTGGCCGACATGGCCAAGAACAGCTTCCGTGGCAGCTTCCTGCCGGAAGACAAGAAGGCGGCCCTGATCGCCGAAGTCGACGCCTACGTCGCCGCGAACTAAGCCTTCAAAGCCCCGTCAGAAATGGCGGGGCTTTTTGCTGCCCGCCGTTCACGCTTACGCGCGCCGCTGGGCCCTCCGGTCAAGCCGGAGGGTGACGGCAGAAAGGGTGACTCCACACGCCCCTATGTTCCTGTTATGTTCACATCATGGAACCCCCGCTACCCAATCCTGATCTGGCCCAACTTCGCTGGCTGTTCATTGATCTGAACGCCTTTTTTGCCAGCGCCGAGCAGCAGATGAACCCGCAATGGCGAGGCAGGCCGGTGATCGTGCGGCCGGTGGCCAGCGAGTATTCGGGGGCGATTGCCGCCAGCTATGAAAGCCGCCCATACGGTATCCGCACCGGCACGAAGGTGTCGGAGGCCCGCAAGCTGTGCCCAGACCTGATCGTCGCCGAGGCGCGGCCGGATGTGTATGTCCAGTTGCACAAGCAGATCATGGCGGAGATCAATCTGCACATCCCTGTCTTCAAGGTCGGCTCGATCGACGAATGTTCGTGCGAACTGCAAGGACCGGAGCGGATTGAGGCCAATGCGGTGGCGCTGGCACGGCGTATCCAGCAGGGCATCAAGGACAATGTCGGCGAGTGTCTGCGCTCGTCGGTGGGTCTGGCTCCGTCACGCTTTCTGGCCAAGACCGCGTGCGGAATGAAAAAGCCCGACGGCCTGACCATATTGCGCTTGAACGAACTTCCCGCGCCCCTGCTGGACCTGCCGGTGTCGGATTTTCCGGGGATCGGGCCGCGTATGCAAAAACGGCTGGCGGCGGCAGGCGTCCATTCAACCGCCGAACTGTGGGCCATGAGCGCCAAACAGGCGCGTCATGTCTGGAACAGTGTCGAGGGCGAGCGCATCTGGCGCGGCCTGCACGGTTTGCACACCGAACTGCCGCCCGAACTGCCGCCTGCCTCTATCGGCCACAGCCATGTGCTGGGGGCCGAGATGCGAACGCCGGAAAAGACCCGTGCCGTGGCGCGGCGTCTGCTGGTCAAATGCGGGGCGCGCTTGCGACGGATGGAGATGACGGGCGCGGTGCTGGGTCTGCATATCGAGATGGAGGGAGGCGACCGTTTTGACCGTAGGCAGTCGTGGCAGCGGGGCGAGCGGGTGGCGGTGCAATGCCATCTGGACCCGACACAGGACACCTTTGCCCTGTTGGCGGCGCTGGACGGGCTATGGCAACAGGCGCTGCCCACGCTCAAACGCGGGCGCCCCAATACTGTCGGGGTGAATATTCACGGCCTGAAACCGCGTGCGGCGTTCGAGGCCGATCTGTTCAGCGACGGGCCGGACATGAACGGCAAGGCGCCCAGCTTGCGCCTGTCACAGGCGATGGACGCCCTGAACAAGCGCTTTGGCAAGGACACGGTCAGCATCGGTCCCAATGCCGGATTACCCGCCTATATCGGAGCCAAGATCGCCTTTAACCGCATTCCGGACGAGGAGGATTTCTGGGAATAGGTGCGGATTGATCCCAAAATCGCCCGCGACATATTATGTCACCCAAAGGTACTATTTGTTCAAATCCTGTTCACATAACGATGCTCTTATAGGGTCGATGACAGGCAAAATGCCTAGAAACGGGAAAACTATGAAAACTCAAATGATCCGCGCTGTCGTATGCGCAGCGGCTTTCGCAAGCATGGCTGTAACCCCTGTTATGGCGCAGGAAATCGGTGCGACCCCGACGTTTGCAGATATCACCCTGTCGGCCGGTTTCACGCCCGATCCTTACCGTGTCCGTGTGACCGCAGGCGGAACCATTGACGCCGCCCGCTCGCGCGGCGGTTCCTGCGTTGGCAAGATTGCCAGCGCGCCGGATGTCCGCCTGACCTATTCGGCCGACTCTATGCCGCTGAACTTCAAGATTGTATCCGGTGAAGACACCACCCTGGTTGTCAACGGTCCCGATGGTCGCTGGTATTGCGATGACGACAGCGGCGGCGGCCACAATCCATTGTTCCGCCTGAATAATCCGGCATCCGGAGTTTACGAGATTTGGGTTGGCACCTATGGCGACAGCCCTGTCTCTGCCACGGTCGAAATCACCGAAATCAACTAGTTAAGTCCTAGTTCTGTCTGCTCCGGCCGAATATTCGGCTGGAGCAGCAGTGCCCCCAAGGCCGCAGGTGCAGCCGCACTTGCCCGTCCGGATAAAGGGCCGCAAAGTCCCGAACTGGTTCGCCAAAACGGCTCAACCGGAGGATCGCTATGCACCCTGTCCTGCAAGCCATGGTCTGGATCGGTCTGGCCGGTGCCGTCACCGCGACCTTGAGCGCCGGAATGGCCGATGCCATCGCCGATCAGGAACGCCGGCAAGGACTGGCCGACAGGGATGCTGTGGCCCTGCTTAAAATCTATTCGTTTGGCGTGCCGCTGGGCCGATATATGAATATCTGGGCCGTGTTCACGGACTGGTACACGCAGTACAGCTCAAGCCTGATCCGCCAACTGACCTATGTGGCGCGCACCGGCATCATTGTGGGCAGCCTGTTACCCCTCGCTCTGATCCTTGGCTTTCTGGGCCTGTGGTGAGGATCTAGATCGGCTTTCGACAGTCCCGAAAAACTATAGGCGTGTGATGTTCAGCGCCGCAAAGCTGTCGCGGGCGGCTTGGGCTGTGTCGGGAGAGATGGCGCGGCTGGCATCTTCGATGACGATGGCCTCAAAGCCTTCGCGCACGGCGTCTTCGGCGCTGTAGCGGACGCAGTAGTCATAGGCGAGACCGCAGATAAAGACCCGCTTGATGCCAAGCCCGCGCAGCAGGCCGGACAGGCCGGTCGAAGTCTGGCGGTCATTCTCGAAAAAGGCCGAATAGCTGTCCACCGCAGGGTTGGCCCCTTTGCGGATGATCGCCGCCGCACGCTGGATGGCAGGGGCGACGTCAGCGTGGAAATCCGCGCCGTTGCTGCCCTGCACACAGTGGTCCGGCCACAGCATCTGCGGGCCATAGGCAACCTCGATAGCCGTGAACGGCACCGCGCCTTCGTGGTTGGAAGCAAAGCTGATCTGGTCCGGCGTATGCCAGTCCTGCGACACGATCACGGTTTTGAACTGCGCGGCGATCTCGTTGATCAGCAGCATGATCCCCGCCCCGCCCTCAACCGCCAAGGCCCCGCCTTCGCAGAAGTCGTTCTGCGGATCGACGACGATCAGGGCGTCGGTATCGAGAACGTCAAAGGCGGGGATGCTCATGGGCTTAGACTCCGCAGGTGTCGGCGATGATGTCGACTTCGTTGGCGGAGCCGAGGATGACGGGGACGCGCTGGTGCAGTTCGGTCGGGGCAACGTCCATGATGGCGGCGCGGCCGTCGGTGGTGGACTTGCCGCCTGCCTGTTCGACGAGGAAGGACATGGGGTTGCCTTCGTACATCAGGCGCAGCTTGCCGGGCTTGTTCGGTTCGCGCTTGTCCCATGGATAGAGAAACACGCCGCCGCGCATCATGATGCGGTGGACGTCGGCGACCATTGCGGCGACCCAGCGCATGTTGAAATTCTTGCCGCGACCGCCCTCGGCGCCTTCAAGGCAACCGGCGACATAGGCCTGCACGCCCTCGGACCAGTGGCGCTGGTTCGACATGTTGATGGCGAACTCTTTGGTGTCGGCGGAAATCTTGATGTCGGGATGGGTCAGCAACCACTGGCCATCCAGCGACAGGGTGAAACCGGCCACGCCGTTACCCGTCGTCAGCACCAGCATGGTCTGGCCGCCATACAGCACATAGCCCGCCGCCAGTTGCTTGCGACCGTCCTGAAGGAAGGACGCATCGTCGATGTCGCCTTCCGGTGCGGCCAGAACCGAGAAGATGGTGCCAACAGGCGCATTGATGTCGATATTGCTGGAACCATCCAGCGGGTCGAACAGCACCAAAAACTTGCCGCCCGCATGGGTGGCGGGCTGGCAGTTGTCCATTTCCTCGGAGGCCACACCGGCCACCAGAGGCGATGCCAGTAACTGGTCGGTCAGGATGTCGTTGGAGATGACGTCCAGCTTCTTTTGCTCTTCGTCCTGCACATTCACATTGCCCGATGCGCCCAGCGCACCGGCCAGCGCCCCGCCCGACACCACTTTACGGATGTCCACGCAGGCCGAGGCCACCAGAGCCAGCAGTTCGGACAGGCCTTGCGGCAGTGCGGCAGCATCAAGATGGGTGGCAAGGTCGATGCGGGTATCGGTCATTTTGGCGGGCATCCAGCAAACGGCAAACAGGTTAGGCCCTCAATGACGCCTCAAAACCGTTCCGACAAGCCCGGTGCCGCTTGACTTCGAACAGGAGTCGATGGCTTAGGACATTTGCTCTCGCGGGAGAGATCGGGGGATGGGCAACCGTCTTTCGGAGCCGAAGGCGCAACCGCCCCGGAAACGCTCAGGC
>NZ_JAVXCU010000029.1:0-28635 GCF_036659295.1 Brevundimonas sp.
ACGAACCTCGGCTTCCAGCGCTTCGGCCAGTTCACGGCCAACCGGATGATCCTCGGCCTGGATCTTGTCGCGGACAATGGCGCGAATGGCCGAAATATGGGCTTCGACCAGTGGCCACGGAGCGTTCAGGCGTTGGCCCGCATTGTCCATCAGGCGGCACAGGCTGCCAGCAATACGGGTGACCAGCGGATATTCGTAGGTGGTGCCAAGACCTTTCAGGTCATGGGCGCGCATATAAAGGCTGTCGGCAGTTTGGGCGTTATAGCCTTCGTTGCGGATCGCGGTTTCGGCCGCTTCCAGCTTGACCATCTCGTCCTGTAGCCATTGCCCGAACTGGGATGACAGGGCCTTGAGAGCTTCTTCGGCGCGGGCGACAGCGGCGGCATCAATGCCGCCAAAGCTTCCGCCAACCTTGGAGCGGAGAAGGTTGGGACGACGGATCATTTCGGGCCGTTGGGTCACTGGACTGTCCTTACCTGCACTTGGCCTCACCTATACTGACGTTACAGTTTGGAGGCACAGGCTTAAGATTTTCTGTAGCCTAGCCCGCGAATTGTTCGGCCAGCACGCGCTCTTCATAGGTACGGCCCGCATCGAACATCATGGTCAGGCTGATATCGCGACGCTCGCGGACCTCGACGCGGTGGACGCGGCGGACTTCGAAATTGTCAGCCGTGGCCGAGACGGGGCGCTTGTCGGCTTCCAGAACGTCGAAGCGAACCTTGGCCGTATGCGACAGCAGCGCCCCGCGCCAGCGGCGCGGACGAAACGCGCTGATGGGGGTCAGGGCAAGACTGGGCGCATCCAGTGGAATGATAGGGCCGTGTGCTGACAGGTTATAGGCGGTTGAACCGGCGGGCGTCGCCACCAGACAGCCGTCGCAGGTCAGCTCTTCGAGGCGTACCTTGTCATTGATGCTGACACGCAGCTTGGCGGTCTGGCGCGTCTGGCGCAGCAGGGACACCTCGTTAATGGCCAATCCGCTATGGACCTGACCGCTTTCCACCCAGGCATCCATTTGTAGCGGGTGCAGGATGGTGCGGTCGGCCTCGGCCAACCGTTCGGGCAGGTTGTCCTCGCAATAGTCGTTCATCAGGAAACCAACCGAACCCCAGTTCATGCCAAAGACGGGCTTTTGCATTTTGAGGTTGGTGTGCAGGGTTTCCAGCATGAAGCCGTCGCCGCCCAGCGCCACAATGATGTCGGCATCCTTGAGCGGCACAATGCCATAGCGGTCTTGCAGGCGCTGGCAGGCCTCGCGCGCCTCGGGGCGGTCGCTGGCAACAAAATGCAGGGTCGGAAGAGGCGCTGTCTGGGTCACGGTGTCAGGCAAGCCGAGCTTGGCGTCCAAGTCAAATGCGAAGTGACAATTAATCGAGCGGTATCAGTGCACAGCAGGGCTGTTGCCCAGACAGTCCACAATGGCCCGCAGTTCCAGCTTGGCCTGATAGCGGTCGCGTTCGCCAAGGCGTAGCTCGCTGTCCAGCAGGGGCGGGGGCAGGGTCATGCCCTGACGGCGTAATCCTTCCAGCACATCGGGGAAGGCGGCGCGGTCGATACCGGCGGCAAGGCAGGCCAGATAGAAATGGCGGGCACTGGGGCGACGGATCAGGAAGTCCAGTTCGTCGGTGCGGATTTCGGCCAACAGGCAGAGTGACTGCAAGAACAGGGTGTGACGGTTCTCGCGTACAAACCGCATCAGGCTGGCGGGTGTCAGCCGGCCGCTGTCGTGCAGGCGCATGGCGATGCGGGCATCCTGCAATTGCTGGACAGTATCGCTCATAGCCATTTTCAGCTTGTCGGCATGGTGCGGGAAGCGCTCGCACAGGGCGTCTTGCAGCGTGCTGGCCACCCAGCGATAGAGCCGCTCGGCCAAGGCTTCATCAAGCGCCGGATGCAGGGTCAGAGGCTGACGGATACCGACAATGTTTTGCGAGGCATCGACCAGTCGCTCCAGACCGTCATCGGGCAACTGGGCGTAGATATTGGAGGCCAGTGCGGTCAGGAGCAGAGGCTCTTCGGTGTCCAGAATGGCCTGCGAAACTTTTGAGGCAAGGCCGGGACGCAGGGCGACCTGTAGCCGGTGTTCGGTCGTGGCTGTCGCCAGAAGTTCCAACAGGTCGTTTTCGTCGAGCAGAGGACTGGCGGAAATCACCGGCGTTGCGATTTCAATCTCGTCACTGGCCAGCGCGCGGGCCAGCTCGACCGGCAGCCAGTCGGCAGAACCGAGGCGGCGCGAAAGGCCTCGTCGCACATCATGTTCGACCGCGCGCACCAGTTCGACAAACACAGCACCCAACTTGCCATGAATGTTCTGGGGGCCCTGAAAACGGGCATAGGCATCGGCCAGCGTCATCACAAGACGGGTCTGGTCTGTCACCGGTCGCGACTGCACCTTTCTGGTGAGCTGGCGAAGGGTATCAAGGTTGATCGATTCTGATCTTGGCATGTCCGGGGACGGCAACGCGGAAAACTCCGATAGCAGGCGGCTATTTCTAGTCGGACGCTATGAAAACAGGGTTAACCGCGCAGCTTGACGACACGCTATCCACATAACACTGTCAGGGCAGTGGGCGGCTCTTGTAAGGGAAGGGGAATCCGATGGCTGACGGCGGGAATTCCGGCATGCGAAATAACGTGTCCGAGGCCGAGTGGAAGACGCGCGTGGAGCTGGCCGCCCTATACCGGCTGGTCGCCCTGCACGGCTGGGATGATATGATTTTCACCCATATTTCCGCACGCGTGCCCGGCCCGCAGACGCATTTCCTCATCAATCCCTACGGCTATTATTTCGAGGAAATCACCGCCTCTTCGCTGGTGAAGGTCGATCTGGACGGAAACATCGTTCAGGAAACCGAGAGCTTCATCAATCCGTCGGGCTATACCATCCATTCGCCCGTGCATGCCGCGCGCGACGAAGCACAATTTGTCATCCATCTTCATACGGTGGCAGGGGTCGGTGTTGCGGCCCAGAAGCATGGCCTTCTGCCCCTTAGCCAGAATGCCTGTCTGTTGCAGAACGATGTCGCCTATCACGGCTATGAGGGGCTGGCGCTCAACCATGACGAACGCGATCGTCTGGTCGCCGATATGGGCACAAAGAATATGATGCTGTTGCGTAATCACGGCACTCTAACAGTCGGAGAGACGGCGGCGGCGGCGTGGGTGCGAATGTTCTTTCTGGAACGCGCCTGTGCGCAACAGGTGGCGGCCCTGTCGGCAGGTGTCGAAAATGTCCTGCACGCGCCCGATGCGGCGCAGGAAGAGACAAAATATCAGGGACAGGGCGTGGGCATGATTTCGGCTCTGGCATGGTCGGGGGCACTGCGTCAGCTGGACCGACGATCACCCGGCTATGATGCCTGATGAAGCACTCGGGGGGGATGCTTCATCACTGGATGGTTCCGGTATCTGTCGCAGGCATGGCTATGGCTTTGGCCGGTCCTGTTACGGCGGGCGCGTGGAACCAGCCTAAAGGACAGGGACAGGTTATCGTCAAATACGAGCCGGTCTGGTCCATTCATCGTTTTGACGAGGACGGGGATCGTGTGACCCTGCCTGACGAGCGTCAGGACCATGTGCTGTCGCTGTGGGGCGAGTATGGCCTGAGCGAGCGTGTGACGCTGCTGGTGAAAACCGACTGGCAGGATGCCGATGACGGGTTTCACCACTATCGCGGTATGGGGCCGGTCGAGATCGGCGGTCGCTGGCAAGCTGTGGACCATGATGGCTGGCAGGTGTCGCTACAGGCCAGCTATGTGTCCGATACCCAAGGGCGCAATGCGGCATGGGGCTCACCCGGAGAGGGCGAGCAGGAGGCGGATCTCAGAGTGCTGGCAGGACGCAGTTTCGGTGGCCGCTATCCCGGTTTTTACGAACTGCAACTGGCCCATCGCTGGCGTGATAATCTGGCGAACGAGGTGAGGGCCGAGGGCACGGTCGGCGTGCATTTTCGCGAAAACTATACGGCCATGGCCCAGTTTTACGCAGGCAGGGCCGATATCGATAGTGATGTCGGTGGTGCGCGCTGGCTGGCGCTGGAAATGGGCGTTGTGCGCCATTGGGATGACTGGTCTGTACAGGCTGGATGGCGCGCGACGACAGCCGGACGCAACGTCCCTGCGGGCGATGGCCCGATTGTGGCTTTGTGGAAACGTTTTTAACCGACGGAACCGCTAATCCACCCCGTTTAATCAGTTTCATTTGCACTAACGCGTACAGGCGTTATGCGGAACCGCATGATGTCGGGGAGAGTATAGAGCGTGTTCAAACGCCATTTTTTTATTATCGTGGCGGGGGCGGTTGTTGCCCTGATGCTGGTCGCAGCGGTTCTCAAGATTACGCTGGGCAATGACGGTCCTGCCGGTGCCGGCGGACCCGGTGGGCCGGGCGGCCGCGGGGGCGGGCAACTGGTCGCAGCGACCAGCCCGCAATCTCGCGAGTTCAGCGATGACCTGAAGGTTCTGGGCGTGGCCCGCAGCCTGCGCTCGGTGAACATCACCTCCTCGACATCCGAACTGATCACCAAAGTCTTCTTCAATGACGGTCAGGCCGTGCGCGTGGGAGCGCCGCTGGTTGAACTGCAAGCCAGCGAGGAAGACGCCGCCATCCTTCAGGCGCGCGCCCAGCTGGCACAGTCCCAGCGTGAATATGACCGCTATAAAATCCTGTCCGAACGCGGTGTCGCACCGCGTGTTATGGCCGAAAATGCCGAGACAGCGCTTCAGTCCGCGCGTGCGGTCGTACAGGCTGCCGAGGCCCGTCGCGGTGATCGCATCCTGAGAGCCCCATTCGCGGGCGTTCTGGGTCTGACGACGGTTACGCCGGGCACGCTGGTTAGCCCGGGCACCGTCATCACCACGCTGGATGATCTCAGCAGCATCCGTGTAGATTTTGCTGTGCCGGAGCGTTTCTTGTCCACCTTGCGTGCAGGCACGGCATTGACGGCAACGGCAGACGCCTATCCGGGCCGTACCTTCGAGGGGCGTATTTCCTTGATGGACGTGCGTGTGGATGAACAGACCCGCGCCGTGACCGCCCGTGCGGAATTCCCCAATCCGGGCGGAGATATCCGCCCGGGCATGATGATGCGTGTCGCGGTTCGCCAAGGCCAGCGTCAGGCGCTGGCTGTGCCGGAAGCGGCCGTCCAGTATGAAGGTGCGGGTGCCTTTGTGTACCGTATTGCCGGTAGCGATCAGGGCAGTATCGCCCAGCGTGTCGAGGTGCAGGCAGGTACGGTCGAGAGCGGTTTTGTCGAGATCGTCACGGGCCTGTCGGCCAATGACCGTGTTGTGGCATCCGGATTGAACCGTATCCAGCCGGGGGCACCGGTACGTACCGAGGACAAGTCCAAGACGCAAACTGCGGCGGCACCAGCCAAGGCTGACCGCTAATGATGTTGTCCGATGTATCGGTCCGCCGTCCGGTCTTTGCGGCGGTTGCGGCCATTGTTTTGTGCGTTATCGGTCTGGCAGCCTTCTTCATGCTGCCGGTCCGCGAGCTTCCTGATGTTGACCCGCCGGTGGTGTCGGTCAGTACATCCTATGCCGGTGCCTCTGCCGAGGTGATTGAAAGCCGGATTACCGAGCCGATCGAACAACAGATTGCCGGTATTCAGGGCGTCGAGCGTATTACGTCGTCCAGCCGTGACGGCCGCTCCAACGTCAATATCGAGTTCCGTCTGGACCGCAATATTGACGATGCCGCCAACGATGTGCGCGACCGCGTATCGCGCGTTATGGGGCGTCTGCCCGATCAGGCTGATCCGCCCACCGTTTCCAAGGCGGACTCGGATTCTTCTCCGATCATCATCCTGTTCCTGCGCTCGACGACAATGAACCGTCTGGAGCTGACGGATTATGCCGACCGTTATCTGGTGGACCGCTTTGCGACCGTGCCCGGTGTGGCGCAGGTCAATATTTTCGGTGACCAGACCTATGCCATGCGTATCTGGCTGGACCCTGCGGCGATGGCGTCGCGCGGTCTGACGGTCACGGATGTCGAGCAGTCGCTGACCAGCCAGAACGTCGAACTGCCCGCCGGTTCGCTGGAGGCCAGCCAAAAGGACTATACGGTTCGTGTGGCGCGTAACTATTCGCGCCCCGAAGACTTTGCCAACCTGCCAATCGGTACGCGTGGGGCGGCCTCGGCCAACGGTCTGACCGGCACGGCCACCTATGTGACGCGCCTTGGCGATATTGCCCGTGTCGAAGAGGGCGCGGTCGAGCATCGCCGCCTGTTCCGTGGCAACAGCATCGACCAGATCGGTCTGGCCATTACCCGTCAGGCCCAGTCGAACGACCTCGAAATCAGTGCGGGTGCCCGCAAGCTGATGGAAGAAGTCCGCAGCAGCCTGCCTGCCGGTACGACACTGGAAGTGGGTTCAGACAACTCGGTCTTTACCTCGCACGCTATTGACGAGGTGTGGATCACCATCGGCATTTCGATGGCGCTGGTGGCACTGGTCAACTTTATCTTTCTGGGCAGTCTGCGTGCGGCCATCGTGCCGTCGGTGGTGGCCCCGATCTGTCTGCTGGCGACCTTTATCATTCTGGCCCCGCTTGGCTTCTCGCTAAACCTTCTGACCTTGCTGGCCCTCGTGCTGGCGATCGGTCTGGTGGTCGATGATGCTATTGTGGTGGTCGAGAATATCCAGCGCCGACTGGATCAGGGCGAACCGCCGCTGATCGCCGCAGAGCGCGGGGCGCGTCAGGTGTTCTTCGCCGTTGTCGCCACGACTGTCGTGCTTCTGTCGGTGTTTGCACCGCTGATGTTCCTGCCGGGTTATGTGGGGCGTCTGTTTGTTGAACTGGCCGCCGCGATTGCGGCAGCTGTGGCCTTCTCGGCCTTCCTTGCGCTCAGCCTGTCGCCGATGATGGCGTCCAAGATCCTGCGTCCGACCTCCTCGACGGGGTGGATGGGTCGCAAGGTCGATTACGCCATGGACAAGCTGAAAAACTCTTACGTCAACTCGCTCAACATGCTGATGGGCCGCCGTATTGCGGTGGGCGGCGTGATTGCAGCTGTGGTGCTGGTCGGTGCGGGGGCTGTGGGCATGGCTCTGGCCCTGCCGGACGAACTGGTGCCGGACGAAGACCGTGGCCGTGTCATGGTGCGTGTCGCGGGACCGGAAGGCGCAGGCTACGACTATATCCGCGAGATTCTGCTGGGGATCGAGCCGGTCCTTGAGGATTATCGCCAGAGTGGCGAGGTGAACAACTATCTGGTGACCTCGCCGGGCTTTGGCGGCGGCTCGTTCAACTCGGGCAATATCATCATGAATCTGGCCGACTGGTCAGAGCGTGATCGTCCGGCTGCCGATATAGCGCAGGAACTGAACGGTCGTCTGCGCAACCAGACGGGCGCACAGGTCAATGCCTCGACGCCCGGTGCTTTCCAGCGCGGTGGCGGTGGCGGCAACTCGGTCGAGATGATCGTGACCGGTTCCGATTATGCGGCCATCTATAACTGGCTGCGTCCGGTTATGGCTGCGGCGATGGAAAACCCGGGCTTCTCGCGTCCCCGTATGAACTACGAGCCGAATGCGCCACGTCTTCTGGTGGATGTGGATACGCAAAAGGCGGCGGCGCTGGGCGTTTCCTCGCAGCAGGTTGGCCGTACGCTGGAAACCATGTTCGGGTCACGTCGTGCGACCACCTATATCAAGGGTGGTCAGGAATATGATGTGATCTTGCAAACCGACCGCGCCAACCGCCGCAATGTATCGGACCTAGAAGGTCTGTATGTTTCGACGGGCGCAGGCCAGTTGGTACCGCTGTCGTCGGTGGTCACGACCAAGACTTCGGGCGATACGCCGGATCGCCGTCGTCTGGACCGTCAGCGTGCGATTACGTTGTCGGCAGATCTGACGCCGGGCATGACGATTGCCGATGCTGTCCAGTTCCTGAACGATCAAGTCGCCAAGCAACCCCAAGGCGTGGTCAATGTCCGTTGGGGTGGCACCGCGCGCGATCAGGCCGAGGCCGGTGGCGCGGTGATGTGGGCCTTTGTTCTGGCCCTGTTGCTGGTCTTCCTCGTGCTCGCAGCCCAGTTCGAAAGCTGGATTACGCCTGCGGTTATCATGCTGACTGTGCCGCTGGCGGCAGCGGGCGGTCTGTTCGGGTTGTTGATGGCGGGCTCCAGCCTGAACATCTACAGCCAGATCGGTTTGATCATTCTGGTCGGTGTGGCGGCCAAGAACGGTATTCTGATCGTCGAGTTCGCCAACCAGTTGCGCGATCAGGGCCGTACGATCCGCGAGGCCATCATCGAGTCCTCTTCGCTTCGACTGCGCCCGATCATCATGACGTCGCTGGCTTCGGCCTTTGGCGCTCTGCCGCTGATGCTGTGGCAGGGGGCAGGGGCGGGCAGCCGCCAGACGATCGGTGTGGTGATCTTCTGCGGGGCGTTGTTTGCAACCCTGCTGACCTTGTTCGTCGTGCCGGTGATCTATGGTGTTCTGGCCCGCTTTACGAAGTCGCCGGACTATACCTCGCGCAAGATCGAGGAATGGGAAGCGCAGGAACGTGCCGAGGGCAAGACGCCCGATATGAGCGCTCATTAATCCTGACCAAAACTGCAAAGAGCCGCCCCGATGGGGCGGCTCTTTTTGTTTGGGCGGGACGCCCACCTCTAACGTTCGCCACGCGGTGGCTCACTGCTTGAGAGGCCGGCTTTTTAGAGTGGCCCCCTAACGCTCGCGACGCGGTCTCTCTCTGCTTGAGGGGGCTTTGCAAGAGCGTGAAAGCTACGGGGCTGCTGGAGCGGCTTCCGGCGCGTAGCCGGTTTCGACCTTGAGGAAGGCGATCACGTCTTTGCGGTCTTGTTCGCTGGCGATGCCGACGAAGCTCATCTTGTTGCCGGGCAGGAAGTCACGCGGGCGTAGCAGCCACTCGTCCAGTTTCTGGGCATCCCAGACGAAATCGGCATCCTTGAGAGCATTGGAATAGCGATACTTCTCGTGGGTGCCGACCGTGCTGCCGAACAGACCGTACAGGTTCGGGCCGGTCATGTTGGGGCCACCCTCGGTAATGGTGTGGCACGAACGGCACCGGGCAAAGACGCGGCGGCCATTTTCCAGATCACCCGCATTATAAGGGGCGGGCAGGGCGGCCAGCAGGGCCAGTTTCTGTTCCTGCGTCGGCTCGGGACGTTTGGGCGGAGCCGGAGCCTTGTCGGCGGTTTCTGTGCCGGAACCACAGGCGGCCAGCATCAGGGTGCAGCCTGCCATGAGGGGAGCAGCGAGGGTCTGGGGGCGCAAAAACGTCAAAATGGACATGGGAAATCTCCGGTTGGCGCGGTTGTAGCCCAATGCGGAGGCGCTGCAACGGGACAGAACGCCCTGTGGGTAAGCTTTGTCATAACCGCAATATACCATCCGATTACTGGACGCCGCGTATTAGTAGGTGATAATCACTCTCAACGAAGTACGGGTGGTGCGACTGCGCCTTCAGAACTAGAGAACGATGTCCAAAATCATCAAGTTGAGTGAGGCGCGACGCGGGGATCGCGGCGTTATCGTGCAGGTTGGTGCACACTGTCATCATCAGGAACACGAGGTGGAGCTGGAGCGCCGCCTTCTGGAGCTGGGTCTGGTCGAAGGGGCCAAGGTCGAACTGCTGCACGAAGGCCTGTTCGGACGCGATCCGATTGCCCTCAAGGTTGATGATATGCGCGTTGCCCTGCGTCGCCGCGAGGCGGCCAGCCTGAATATCGATATCGGGGGCGAAGCTTGATGGACGCTATGGTCAAACCGCTTCGTTTTGCTCTGGTCGGTAATCCCAACAGCGGCAAGACGGCGCTGTTCAATTCGCTGACGGGTTCGCACCAGAAGGTCGCCAACTATGCAGGCGTCACGGTCGAGCGCAAGGAAGGCCGGGTACAGGGCACCGACGGTCTGTCGCTGATCGTCACCGATCTACCGGGGACCTATTCCCTGCGTGCGCGCTCTCTGGACGAAGAAGTCAGCCGTGACGTGGTGCTGGGCACACGGGCAGGCGAGACGGCACCGGATGTGCTGGTTTGCGTGGCCGATGCCACCAACCTGCGTCTGGTTCTGCGTCTGGCGCTGGAACTGAAACAGGTGGGCCGCCCGATGGTGATGGCCCTCAACATGTACGACATCGCCCAGCGTCAGGGTTTGCAGATTGATCTCGAAGGTCTGTCACGCGATCTGGGCATGCCGGTTGTGACCACGGTGGCGACGCGCAAGCGCGGCCTGCCGGAACTGATCGCCGCCGTAGAAAAACAGGCCCTCCACGCGACGCACCAGAGTGAATGGCATGCGCCCTCGGCGGCCGAGGTGCGTATCGCCCACCGCGAGGCCGAACGCCTGATGAAGGCGCATGTTCAACCGGCGGCCCGTCCGGACACGCTGACAGGCAAGCTGGACAGCGTGCTGCTGCATCCGGTTGCGGGTCTGGCGATCCTGTTCGGCGTCCTGTTTGTAATGTTCCAGGCTGTGTTCAGCTGGGCCACGCCCGCCATGGACGGTATCGAGGCCGGTTTTGCCCTGTTGGGCGAATGGATCGGGGTCACGGTTACTAATGACCTGCTGCGAAGCCTGCTGGTGGATGGCCTGATTGGCGGTGTTGGCAGCGTGCTGGTCTTCCTGCCGCAGATCCTGCTGATCTTCCTGTTTATTATCGTGCTGGAAGACCTGGGCTATATGGCCCGCGCTGCCTTCCTGATGGACAAGATTATGGGCGGGGCAGGCCTGCATGGCCGCGCCTTTATCCCGCTGCTGTCCAGCTTTGCCTGCGCCATTCCGGGCATCATGGCCACGCGGGTTATCAATGCCAAGCGCGACCGTTTGACCACCATCCTGATCGCGCCGTTGATGACCTGCTCGGCGCGTATTCCGGTCTATACCCTTATTATCGCTGCCTTTATTCCGAACGCAACCGTAGGTGGCTGGATGTCGCTACAAGGGCTGGTGATGTTCGGCTTGTATGCAGGCGGTATCGTCAGCGCCCTGCTGGTGTCGCTGGTGATCCGTCGTGTGCTGTGGCGCGGCATGGTCGAGCCGTTCATGATGGAACTGCCCGCCTATAAGATGCCCGACATTAAATCGGTGCTGATGAACCTGTGGCTACGCGCTAAAATCTTCCTGAAGCGCGCGGGCAAGATCATCCTGCCACTGATGATTATCGTCTGGGCACTCTCGACCTTCCCCTATCCGCCGGAAGGCGCGACGGGACCGGCGATCGACTATTCGTTCGCCGGCATGATGGGCAAGTTCCTGCAGCCTATTTTCGCACCTATCGGTTTCAGCTGGCAGATGGTTGTGGCCCTGATCCCGGGCATGGCTGCGCGTGAAGTGGCTGTGGCAGTTCTGGGCACCGTCTATTCGGTGGCGGGTGCCGAGGAAAACATCGGCACGCTGGCCAATGTTCTGGCCAATGACTGGTCGCTGGCGACGGGTCTGGCCTTCCTTGCGTGGTACATCTTTGCCCCGCAATGCCTGCCGACGATTGGCGTGGTCCAGCGCGAGACGGGTTCCAAAAAGTGGACGGCGATCTTTGTGATCTATCTGTTTGCTCTGGCCTATCTGGCTGCCTTTATCACCTATCACGCCGCCGTTGCTCTCGGCGCAGGCTGATAGGTTTAGCGCCCAAACGAAAAGCCCCGGGGAAAACCCCGGGGCTTTTTTATTTCATCTGGAGGGATGCGCAGAATTCCTGAAAAAGCAGGGTCTTTTAATCAGGGCCACCACCCGGGACCTTATCGGAAGACTGCCCGACCTGAATCTCTTCTACGTACCTGCGTGCAACCGCATTATGGGCCGCTGTCTGTCGCGGCGTGTAGCAGATGTTGCGGCGACGGATCGAACCGGTACGGGCGCGGTACTGGCAATCATTAGCCGTTTCATTACGGAAGCGGTTTCTGGGTTGCTGTGCCGGTGATGCGTCTTCGTCCGCTTCAAGAGTTGCAGCTTGAGCAGGGGTGGTTACCGGCTGAATCTGGGGCGCCACATCCGGCACCGTGGCTTGAATGATCAAGCTCATCACAAACGCAACAGACATTGTATCCTCCGGAGCAGGCTTATTTGAATAACGACGATACTCTATTCGTCGTCGTTCGCATAGGATGTCAACGTCCGGTTGTCAGTTTCAGGACAATATGGGCTGTCGTATCGACGATGGCTTCGGCGGTATCGGCGCGGCGCATCAGGGTGAAACCGGCCGCTACGGACTCCACCAGATTGGCGGTTTCATAGGAGGCCAGCTTGGCATTCAGGCCCACGGGATGCAGGCCATTGGCGCGGGCCTGAGCTATGCGGCGCTCGAGCGCAAGGTGAAGACGGCGCAGGCGCTTGATACGGGTTTCGGCGAAATCCGGTTCGCCCTGATCGGCCAGCATATGCTCGACACGCAGGACCGGACCGTGTTCGTCCCACAAGGACAGCACATCCAGAACATAGGCGCGAACGGCCTCGAAGCCGCGATCACCGGACCAGTCGGCATGGATATGGGTGGCCAGACGCTGGAAATCTTCGGCGGATTCCTCGCACAGCATCAACACTGCTTCTTCGACCGTTTTGAAATAGGTGTAGAAGGTCGGCGCCGAGACATTGGCGGCCTGAGCCACATCCGCTGGACGGATTTCGCCCAGATGCCTGTGGTCCAGAAGCTGGCGCAGAGCGTCCAAAATGGCGCGTCGTGTGCGTGCGCCACGGCTTCGGATGGTGTGACCCAGCTTGTTCTTGGTGTCCGGCATATCACTAGGTTGGCGTGGCAGAATGGGCATGGCCTAGATTGTTAAAGGTCTTTCGACAAGTAAGGATTACCCCTGCGACATTCTGTCAATCGGGTTTCCGCTCTTGACCCGTGGCGCGGGCACCCGCAAATCCGTGTGATACTATTTTCGGGGTGCGGTGCTCATGTCCAAGGTTGTGATTATCGGTGCAGGCCATGCAGGCGGTTCGGTAGCGGCTTTTCTGAAGCAGTATGGGCATGAGGGGCAGATTATTCTGGCTGGCACCGAAAAGGTGGCCCCGTACCAGCGCCCGCCACTGTCCAAGGCGTGGCTGAAAGGTGAGGCGGACGAGGCCTCGCTGCAATTACGCGCCGACAGCTATTATGCCGATAACGGCATCGACCTGCGTCTGGGCGTTTCGGCCACCGGCATCGACCGCGCCGCCAAGACCGTCACCTTTGATGATGGCACAACCGAAACCTACGACTATCTGGTCATCGCCACCGGTTCGCGGGCGCGGCGTTTGCCGGCCTCGTGCGGGACGGGCGAGGGCACGCTGGAACTGCGCACCACTGTCGATGCCGAACGCCTGAAAGAGGCACTGGGGCAGGGCAAGCGACTGCTGGTGATCGGCGGAGGCTATGTGGGCCTTGAGGCCGCAGCATCGGCTCGCGCCCTGGGCGCAGAGGCGGTCGTGCTGGAACGTATGGAACGGGTGCTGCAACGCGTGGCCTCGCAAACCCTTTCCGATTTTTACAGCCGTCGCCATACCGCCGAAGGCGTCCAGATCCGTACCGGAGCCGATGTCGTCACCGTGGCTGCTGACGGCGTGGTCTTTGCCGACGGTGAAACCCTGTCTGCCGATGCCGTGCTGGTGGGCATCGGAGCCATCGCCAATGACGAAATGGCCCAAGAGGCCGGTCTGGAATGTGCCGACGGTATTGTGGTGGACCTCGAGGCCCGCACCAGCGATCCGGCTATCTTTGCCGTGGGCGATGTCACGCGCCGTCCGCTGCCGCACTATGATGGCATCATGCACCGTCTGGAGAGCGTGCCGAACGCACTGGAACAGGCCAAACATGTCGCCAGCGCCATTACCGGCCGTCCTGCCGGTGCGCCCGAGGTGCCGTGGTTCTGGTCGGACCAGTATGATGTGAAGCTACAGATTGCAGGCCTGCCGTTCGGTGCCGACCGTCAGGTGGTGCGCGGCGATGTGGATGCGGGCAGCTTTGCTGTCTTTCATCTGAAGGGCGACAAGATTGTCTGTGTCGAGGCCGTTAACTCGGCCCCGTCCTTCATGTTCGGTAAGCAGGCTATCGGTAAGGGCACGTCGGTTGATGCCGATGTGCTGGCTGATGCCGAGGCTCCGATCAAAACCGCAGCGATTGCGGCCTAGTCGGCGCTGGGGACGAAGACCTTCATCCCCTCCATCGCATCTGTCAGGATGATCTGACAGGACAGGCGCGAGGCGGCTTCATCAAAATTGTCGCGCCAGTCCAGCATATCGCGCTCGAAGCCTTGAGCCTGACCCACCTCGGCCTGCCAGTCGGGGTGGATATGCACATGGCAGGTGCCGCACGACATCTGGCCCCCGCATTCCGCCTCGATCCCCGCCACGCCGTCACGGGTCGCATAGGCCATCAGGCTGGCCCCGCTATCGGCATCGACCAGTTGTTCGCTGCCATCCGGCTGGGTGAAGGTGATGAAGGGCATGGGGAACTCGCAAGGAAATCAGGTGCCCTGCTGTCAGATCGTGCCATGCCGATCAAGGGGGCTGGGTTATGCAGCGCAGGCTTTTTGCTGGCGCAGGGTTTCGATCTGGGAAATGCGCGCTTGAATTGAGCGGTCGGCATCGGCGCGGGCGGTCGAGTAGAGTACGGGACGGACGTTTTTGACGCGACCATCGGCGATATCATTGACCTGTGTGCGGGTCTGGTGGGCCAGTTCCAGTTCTGAGTTCAACTGCTGACAATTCAGGCTCTGAGCATTGGCGTCAGCTATTGCCGGAAGGACAGGATAGCGCGTCACGGCACATCCTCCGAGCGTAGCGATAAGGGCCATGCAAAGGCTTAGGCGAGCGGCATACGGCATTGAAATCATCCCCACAGAATAAAACTCTATGAGAGGTTTCTGACGCGGGATGCCGCATCTCTACCAGTTAAAACGCAGTAATTCGGGCCGTGGTCATACGGCTCCGTACAGGCACATGAATGGCCGGAGCAAAAAGCGTGACTGTAAAGGGAAGTGGTGCCGGTTGCAGGAATCGAACCCGCGACATCCAGTTTACAAAACTGGCGCTCTACCAACTGAGCTAAACCGGCGCGGCCCGACTTATGATGAGAGAATCTCTCTGATGCAAGAGCGGGTCGCTAGTATTTTGCCATTAGTTTTGATGCGTTAGGCCAGATTGCTGCGGATACGCTCGGCAATGGCTTTCAGATCGGCAAGATCGGCCATGCCGGACTGTCCATGACCGGCCATGGCCTTGTTTTCCCAGCGCGGAATGATGTGGAAATGCAGGTGGAAGACGGTCTGACCGGCAGGCGTGCCGTTGAACTGGGTGACGATCAGGCCGTCCGGTGACAGGGCTTTGTCGATGGCGCGGGCCGTGCGCTGGACGGCGGCGGTCAGCGTGGCCAGATCGTCGGCATCCATTTCGAGAATGTTGCGGGCCGTCGAGGTCTTGGAGATGACCAGCGTATGCCCCACGGACTGGGGGAAAGCGTCCATGAAGACATAGACCTGATCGTCTTCCCACACGGTCACGCCGGGGATTTCACCGCGAAGGATTTTGGCAAAGACGTTTTGCGGGTCATAGCTGCCGTGAAGGCTCATGGAAGACTCCTTGTGATCTGGACGCCAGCCTAGCAGTATCAACGGGCCGGTGCATCCACTGTGCGCGGGCTTGAACAGGCTTCTATCGAGGGAGACGGGCGTATGGTTGGGTTTCTGATACAGGCTTTGGTGACGATGGCGGGGTTGTGGCTGTCGTCCAAGGTGGTGCCGGGGGTGGATTTCACATCCACAGGTTCGCTGATTGCGGCGGCACTGATCCTTGGCATTGTGAATGCTTTTGTGCGTCCGCTGATGATTATCCTGACCTTGCCGCTGACGCTGGTGACGTTCGGGCTGTTCCTGCTGGTGGTGAATGCCGCCATGATCGGCCTGACGGCGTGGTTCCTTGGCGGGTTTGCGGTCAACGGTCTGTGGGCCGGTATCGGTGCGGCCATTGTGACCGGCGTGGTCAGCTATTTTGCGGGGCTGTTCTTTATGCCCAAGACGGAAATCCGCACGAATTCCTGATTGCCGGATAAGAAAAAAGGCGCGCTCCGGATCGGGAGCGCGCCTTTTATTGTGTCCGGTGTCTGCTTTTAGGAAGGGCGGATGACCATGCAGGTGACGCGGCGCGCAGCAAGGGTTTCACAGACCGAGTTGGCCTTGTCCTCGGTCATGCCGGTGAAGCGCGAGCGGAACCAGCCGCCATCTGCGGTTTGAACATTGCGTTCGGCACCGGTGAACTCGGTACGGAAGCGGCGGTTGATTTCGTTCAACCAGTTGCGGGCGACGTCTTCGTCCTTGAAGGCACCGACCTGAACCGACCAGCGACCGGCAGGTGCTGCGGGTGTACGGACCGCCGCGCGAGCAGGGGTCGGTGCGCGTTCGGCGTTGCGGCGCGCAGACGGTGCCGGCGTGATCGCGGTCGGCGCCGGAGCGTCGGCCGGTGCCGAAACCAGATTGGCATCATCGGCGGCATACGGGCGGCCTTCGGTCGAAACCGAAGCATAGGCTACAGGCGCGGTCGGCGACGGAATGCCGTAGCCGTGATTTTCAAAGAAGTCCTGATTGGAGGCAATCCGTTCGCCACGGGCCTTGCGCTCTTGCAGGTCAAAGCCGGTATCCATCAGCTCGGCCACATGGGCGTTGCGGCTGGCGGTAGAGCGGCCACCCATGACGATGGTGATCAGGCGCTTGTTATTGCGAACAGCCGAGGCCGACAGGTTGTAACCCGAGGCATTGGTAAAGCCGGTCTTGATGCCGTCATAACCGCGTCCAGTGGCCAGCAGGCCATTGGTGTTGCGGTAGTCACGACCGTTAAAGTACCAGTCGTGCAGGCCCAGATAGCGATAGTATTGCGGATAGTCGCGCATGACGGCGCGGCTGAGGATCGCCAGATCGTTGGCCGTCGTGGCCTGACGTGTATCGGGCAGTCCGTTGGCGGTGGTGAAGCGGGTGCTGTGCATACCCAGTTCACGCGCCTTGGCGGTCATGCGCGAGGTAAATTCGGCTTCGTTTCCGGCAATGTGCTCGGCGATCGCAACGGCCATGTCATTGGCGCTGCGGACGGCTGTGGCGCGCATGGCGTCATCGAGGCTGATGGACTGACCGGCGGCCAGACCCAGTTTCGACGGCGGCTGGGCCGCGGCACGCGGCGAGACGGTCAACTGGTCGGTCAGCTTGATGCGGCCTTCTTCCAGCGCCTCATAGGCGAGGTAAAGGGTCATCACCTTGGTGATGGAGGCCGGATAGCGACGCTCGTCGGCAAAACGCGAGAACAGGACTTCACCCGAAGTCGCATCCAGTACAACCGACGCATATTTGCTGTTGTCGCTCGACTGCGCGACCGGCGGGGTCTGGCCCACGGTCGGAAGGAGGGCGCTACAGGCCAGCAGAGCGGTGAACAAGGCAGGCTTGCGAAGAGATGAGGGGGACATCGGCATAAACGGGGCCTCTTCACTGTGGCGCGTCACCACAGGGGAAACCGCGCCGGAGAAGTCTACAAGATCGCTGACAGGAGTTTCGACACAGTTAACAGCCTGTCAATCATTGCTGTTGGCGATGACGGGAATCCGATCCTGTACAGACGGTAATCTTTTGGGGTGCGCTTGGCTATGTGCCAGCGCAAATGTGATCTTTCAAGAAATTGTGCATCGCACAAAAAGCCTTGATATTTTATCTCGCATGTGCGAAATGGAGATCGTTGTTATGCATGCGGGCGTGGCCTGCACAGCATGACTACCCGATTTAATCCCCCATTCCGACCTTGGAGATATCCATGTCTGACGCGACCGAAACTGTGAAGCAAACCGCTGCCAAGGCCCAAGCTCAAGTCAAGGCTCAGGCTGAAGCGATCCAGAAGGCCAGCACCACGGCCTTCAAGGACGGCGTTGAGCGTTCGCTCAGCTCGCTGACCGAGCTGAATGCCCAGGGCAAGAAGAACCTCGAAGCTGTCGTCGAGAGCGCTGCGGCCGCCCAGAAGGGTGCCGAGGCTCTGTCGCAACAGAACTTGGCCTATGGCAAAAAGAGCTGGGAAGAAAACGTCTCGGCGGCCCAGTCGCTGAGCCAGGCCCGTTCGGTTCAGGAACTGTTCGAACTGCAAACCGCATGGGCCAAGTCGGCGACCGAAGCCTATCTGGCCCATTTGAACCAGACCTCCGAAACCTTGACGGCGTCGCTGAAAAACAGCTTCCAGCCGATCAACGCACGCGTCAGCGCTGCGGTTGAAGGTTTCCAGTCGGCTCGCTAACCCTCCCATAGCGACTGACACATGAAGGCTCCGGTGCTTGCATCGGGGCCTTTTTTGTTTGTGCATACGCCCGCCGTTTTTGGCGGTTTGGAAACCTAAGCCGTTTAGAAACGCTAGGAGGCTGAAGACAGGACCTGAAAGATAGTCCGCTCACGTCATCGTTGACTGGACGGTGCTTCAAATCAGGGCATCATTGTCTTTAGGACTTCAGTGCCTATCTCTGGGTTGGAATGATTAACAGACGGACTTCGAATGCCAATCAAGCGGTCAGGTGAACAAGGCGCAGGGTCTGGTGCCAGCGTCGTCACCGAGACAAAGCCGAAGGTTCAGAAGCCCTCGCTCTATCGAGTGCTGATCCTGAACGACGACTACACGCCGATGGAATTCGTCGTCTATGTGCTCGAGCGGTTCTTCCAAAAGAGCCGTGAAGACGCGACCCGTATCATGATGCACGTCCATCAATACGGTGTCGGGGTGTGCGGGGTTTACACATACGAAGTGGCCGAAACCAAGGTCGCACAGGTGGTGGAAACCGCGCGTCGTCATCAACACCCATTGCAATGCACCATGGAAAAGGACTGAGAGGAGCCCTTCATGCCGTCATTTTCCCGTCCTCTCGAAGAGACGCTGCACCGCGCAGTGACCTATGCGAACCAGCGTAGGCACGAGTATGCGACGCTGGAGCATCTTCTGTGGGCCCTGATCGACGACCGCGATGCGGCTGCCGTGATGGAGGCCTGTAATGTCGATCTGACGACATTGCGTGGTGCCCTGTCCGACTATGTCGACAATGACCTTGCAGCACTGGCGACCGCCGATGGCGACGACGCCAAGCCCACAGCCGGTTTCCAGCGCGTGATCCAGCGTGCGGTGATCCACGTCCAGTCCTCGGGCCGCGAGGAAGTGACGGGGGCCAATGTGCTGGTGGCCATCTTCTCCGAGCGCGAAAGCCATGCCGCCTATTTCCTGCAACAGCAGGACATGACGCGCTATGACGCGGTGAACTTCATTGCCCACGGCATCGCCAAGAGGCCCGGCACGACCGAAAATCGCCAGCCGCGAGGGGCCAGCCTCGAAGAAGCCGAGGACGGTCACGTCGTCAAACAGGGCGGCGAGGCTTTGGAAGCCTATTGCGTCAACCTGAACGAGAAGGCCCGTGAAGGCCGGATCGACCCGCTGATCGGCCGTCAGGCCGAGGTGGACCGCTCGATCCAGATCCTGTGCCGCCGTACCAAGAACAACCCGCTTCTGGTGGGCGATCCCGGCGTCGGCAAGACGGCCATCGCTGAAGGTCTGGCCCGCAAGATCGAGGCGGGCGAGGTGCCGGACGTGCTGAAGGGCGCGACCATCTTCTCGCTGGATATGGGCTCGCTTCTGGCAGGTACCCGTTATCGCGGTGACTTCGAAGAGCGCCTGAAACAGGTGGTCAAGGAACTGGAAGGGCACGAAAATGCCGTCCTGTTCATCGACGAAATCCATACGGTGATCGGTGCGGGTGCAACCAGTGGCGGGGCGATGGATGCGTCCAACCTGCTCAAGCCGGCTCTGGCCTCGGGCAATCTGCGTTGCATGGGCTCGACCACCTATAAGGAATATCGCCAGCACTTCGAGAAGGACCGCGCTCTGGTGCGTCGCTTCCAGAAGATCGACGTCAACGAGCCGACGCTGGACGACACCATCCGCATCCTCAAAGGTCTGAAATCGACCTATGAGGAGCATCACAAGCTGCGCTTCACCGACGGTGCGATCCGTTCTGCGGTCGAACTGTCGGCGCGCTACATCACCGACCGCAAACTGCCGGACAAGGCGATTGATGTGATCGACGAGGCGGGGGCATCCCAGATGCTGCTGCCGGAAAACAAGCGCAAGAAGGTGTTGGGACAAAAGGAAATCGAGGCGGTGGTCGCCAAGATGGCCCGCATCCCGCCCAAATCGGTGTCCAAGTCCGATACCGAGGCCCTGCGCGAGCTGGTCGCCGATCTGAAACGTGTCGTTTACGGTCAGGACGAGGCTATCGATCAGGTTTCTGCGGCGATGAAACTGGCGCGAGCCGGTCTTCGTGATCCGCACAAGCCGATTGGCAGCTTCTTGTTCGCAGGGCCGACCGGTGTCGGTAAGACCGAGGTGGCCAAGCAGTTGGCCGCAACTCTCGGTGTCGAGATGCAGCGTTTCGACATGTCCGAATATATGGAGCGCCACACGGTCAGCCGTCTGATCGGCGCGCCTCCGGGCTATGTCGGTCACGATCAGGGCGGTCTGCTGACCGATGCTGTCGACCAGCACCCGCACTCGGTCGTACTGCTGGACGAAATCGAGAAGGCCCACCCCGACATCTACAACATCCTGTTGCAGGTGATGGACCACGGGACCCTGACCGATGCCGTCGGCAAGAAGATCGACTTCCGCAATGTCATCCTGATCATGACGACCAATGCCGGCGCGGCGGACAATGCCCGCAACGCCATCGGCTTTGGCCGCAGCAAGGTCAGCGGCGAGGACGAAAAGGCCATCCAGCGTCTGTTCACGCCGGAGTTCCGCAACCGTCTGGATGCGGTGGTCAGCTTCAAGTCGCTGGCACCGGAGACGATCCGCGAAGTGGTGAACAAGTTCGTCATCCAACTGGAAGCCCAGTTGGCCGACCGCAACATCACCATCGAACTGACCGACGATGCTGCCGACTGGCTGGCCAAGAACGGCTTCGACGAACTGTATGGCGCACGCCCGCTGGGCCGCGTCATTCAGGAACACATCAAGAAGCCGCTGGCCGACGACATCCTGTTCGGTCGCCTGACGCGCGGTGGCCATGTGAAGGTGGAACTGAAAGACGGCAAGATCGTCTTCAACATCACCGAAAACCGTGGCTCTGCCGCCAAGGAAGAGGAAGAAGAGACGGCCTGATCCGTCCTGTCTTCGTGAAATGGCAAGGCCCGCTCCGGTTTCGGAGCGGGCCTTTGCTTTTGTACGGACGGGGCGCAAAAGTGGGGCGTGTGAGGAGAGAGTGCCATGAGCAACGGACTGACAGAGCGGCAGCGCAAATGGTTCGCGTCTGTGCGTGAGAGCCTTGTGGCCAAGACGGGAAAGTCGCTGGAGGAGTGGGTGGCTGTTATGGCGATGTGCCCTGAAACAGCGACCCGTGCGCGTTTGAAATGGCTGAAGGACACGCATGGTGTCGGCCAGAACTATGGATCGATGATCCTCGATGCGGCCTTTCCCGAAAATGCGCTGGGGTGGGACGAACCGCAGGCGCTGCGCGAGGCCTTGTGGCACGATGCCGGATCGCTGGCGGTTCTGGAGGCCATAGAGGCGGTGGCGGCCAAGCTGCCGGATGTGACCTCGGGCCAGCGAAAAACCTACACAGCATTTTCTCGTAAGGTTCAGTTTGCCGCGATGCGACCGTTGAAAGCGGGCGGGGCGGTATTGGGCCTGAAACTTGATCCGTCTGTGTCGCCGCGCCTGTCACCGGCTGTACGTAAGGAAAGCTGGTCAGAGCGTCTGGTGGCGGTGGTCGAACTGGCCGATGCAGGGGCAGTCGATGACGAAATCGGCCGCCTGTTCATACAGGCGGCCGAAAACGGTTAAATAGCTGCTGCTGGTTAGCGCTTGCGGCCCAGAGCGCCGAGCAGGATGGCGGCACCGGCGAGAATGCCGGTAGTCAGCAAGGGTTTGTTACGGGCAAAATCCAGACCCTTTTTGGCGGGCTCGCGGATATCCGGATGGGCCTTGTCGGCAATACCGTCCAGCCCGTCGATGACGCGGCCATAGGCGGCTTTAGCGCGACCACCGGCTTCCTTGGCGACGCCTTCGACCTTGAGTTTGGTGTCGCCTGTCAGCTCGCCAAGACCTTTTTTCACCTTGCCTTCGACCTGGTCAAAAGCGCCTTCGATACGTTGATCCGACATGTGCATGGTCCTTGTGTCTGGGAAGGAAATCCGGGGAGGAGGGAATAGATAATAAAGCGTCTGGTGACGTTTCGGGTTCCCGTCCTGCGACACTCTATCGAACCTTGAAAGGTGATAATTCTGTCAGCATCGACTGGCGCTCGGCCTCGATGGCGGGGCGCTCCTGATCCAGATAGCGGGCGACAGGTTCAGCCAGCGCCGGATCGGAAATATAGTGGGCCGAATAGACGGGCGAGGGCAGATAGCCACGGGCGATTTTATGCTCGCCCTGTGCGCCGGCCTCGACGCGGGACAGGCCGTGTTTCAGTGCAAAATCAATGGCCTGATAATAGCACAGCTCGAAATGCAGGAAGGGCTTGTCAATGAACGTACCCCACTGGCGGCCATAAAGGGCATCGCGCCCGATAAAGTTCAGTGCCGCAGCGACAGGCGTATCGCCGTCAAAAGCCATCACCAGCGCCACCTTGTCGGCCATGGTGGCGTGGATGCGTGAAAAGAAGTCGCGCGTCAGATAGGGGCGACCCCATTTGCGGGCCCCTGTATCCATATAGAAGGCATAAAACGCATCCCAGTGCGCTTCGCTCAGGGCATCGCCTGTCAGGGTGCGGATATCCAGTCCGTCCTGCGCCTCGCGTCGTTCGCGCCGGATGGATTTGCGGCGACTAGCCGACAGGGCGTTCAGGAAATCGTCGAAACTGCTCCAACCTTCATTGCGCCAGATATACTGAATGTCCTGACGGGGCATCAGGCCGTGATCGGCCATGAGGCGCCACTCGTCCTCGTGCGGGAAGTTCACATGGACCGACGACAGGCCCATCTGTTCGCACAGCATAACGGCCCCCTGAACCAGTCCCTGCCGCACGGCGTCGGCATCGGCACCTGTGGCGACCAGCAGGCGCGGTCCGGTGGCGGGTGTAAAGGGGATGGCGCTTAAAAGCTTGGGGTAATAGCGGCCACCGGCACGCTGATAGGCATCGGCCCAGCTATGGTCGAAGACGTATTCGCCCTGGCTATGACCCTTTAAATACAGCGGCATGGCCCCGGTCAGGGCACCGTCTTCGCTGTGCAGGGTCAGGTGGCGGGCGGCCCATCCCTGTTCGGGGACGGCACTGCCGGAGGCCTCGCAGGCATGCAGAAAGTCATAAGAGATAAAAGGGTCGCCGGTCGGTAGCGCGAGAGCATTCCATGCTTCGCGCCCGACATCGGCGACCCCGTTGTGGACCTGAAGTTTCAGGTTCACTTCACCTCGACGATAGCGTCAACTTCCACGGCAAAGCCGAGGGGCAGCTTGTAAACGCCAACAGCCGAGCGGGCGTGCTTGCCGGCATCGCCGAAGACTTCAACCATCAGGTCCGACGTGCCGTTGATGACGGCCGGAATGGCGATGAAGTCAGGGCCAGCCTGCACAAAACCACCCAGTTTGACGATGCGGACAACGCGGTCCAGATCACCATCCAGAGCAGCCTTGATCTGGGCGATCAGGTTCAGGCCGCACAGGCGGGCAGCGGCTTGAGCTTCTTCCGGCGTGACGTCGACGCCGACAGTGCCCTTGATGCCGCCATTGGCATCGTTCGACAGCTGACCCGAAATGGTCAGGGTGTTGCCCGATTGGACATAAGAGACATAGGAGGCCACCGGCTTGGCGGCTTCGGGCAGGGTGATGCCAAGTTCGGTAAGGCGGGCTTCGATGCTCATGGCTGTCTCCAAGAATGAGGGGTGAGGGGATGTAGCGCGATTGCAGGGGGTCTGTCTGCCCTGTCTCCACACACGGTTACGGGGTGTGATCGGGCTTTTTCAATGCGCGTCCGGCGATGACAGCTTTTGAGCCGAACTTGGCCCGTAAAGCATCAATGGCGGTCTCGGTTTTTAGATTGCGATTCTCGGTGGTCTGGAACAGGCCTGAAGGGGCATCGTGCGCATCCACGACATCAGCCATGCCGATCCCGATCAGGCGATAGGGAACACCCAGTTCGGGCTCCAGTAGGTCGCGACCGGCATTGAACAGAGCCCGCGCCGTCTGCACCGGATCGGGCAGGGTGATGCGACGGGTCAGGATTTTAAAATCGGTGCGGCGCAGTTTCAGCACCACGACACGGCTGGAGACACCATCATGCCTCGCCTTGGAGGCCAGTTTTTCGCACAAGGGCCAAAGCTCGGCCTCGAGAGCTTCGCGCGATATCAGGTCTTCGTTGAATGTGGTCTCGGCGCTCATGCCGCGCCGGTCATGCTCGGGATTTACGGGGCGGCTGTCGCGGGCATGGCTGAGTTCATAAAGGCGCAGTCCGCTTTCGCCATATCTGCGGATCAGGTCCTTTACATCGGCATTGGCCAGATCGCCGACCGTGGCAAAGCCGTCCGAGCGCAGGGTTTTACCGAACACCGGACCGACACCGGGCAGGATATTGACGGACTTGGGGGCCAAAAGCGCCTTGGCCTCGGCCTTGCCGATCACCGAAAAACCACGCGGCTTGTCCAGTTCCGAAGCGATCTTGGCCAGAAAGCGGTTGGGGGCCAGACCGATGGAAACCGTCAGGCCGACCTCTTCCTCGATCCATTTTTGCAGGCGCATCAACTGGAAAGCTGCCGATCCGCCGTTCAGGCGCTCTGTGCCCGACAGATCGATCCATGCCTCGTCCAGTGACAGGGTCTGTACCAGCGGGGTCAAGGCACCGACGGCGCCGAAAATACGCGCGCTCTCGTGTTTATATTTGGAAAAATTAGGCGCGATGACCACAGCCTCGGGGCAGGCCTTTAGCGCCTTGAACATCGGCATGGCGCTGCCAACGCCATAGAGACGGGCAATATAGCAGGCGGTCGAGACCACCCCGCGATGGCCGCCGCCGATAATGACGGGTTTGTCGCGCAATTCGGGCCGGTCGCGCTTTTCGACCGAGGCATAAAAGGCGTCGCAATCCAGATGGGCCATGGTCAGCTGATCCAGCTCTGCATGGCTGACCACGCGTGGCGATCCGCACGACGGGCAACGCTTTATAGCATCGGCTCCGCTCCACAGGCAGTCACGGCAAAGCGTCTGGATAGACAGATTCATGCTCCGGCAGGTCGCGCCTTCACGTCAGTTTAAGACTGAGCAGGGCAAGTTTGGTTTTGAGGGAGCCCCTTATAGCCGATTTGTCGTTTTTTCACGGGTTCAGGTTGAGCGGGCAGGTGTTGAATGTCCAAAAAAATCCTCATCGTTGAGGATAACGAGCTGAACATGAAGCTGTTTCATGATCTGCTCGAATCCCAGGGTTACGAGACCCTGCAAACCCGCGAGGGGATGCAGGCGCTTCAGCTTGCGCGTGCCCATCGTCCCGATTTGATCCTGATGGATATCCAGTTGCCCGAAATTTCGGGTCTGGAAGTGACGAAATGGATCAAAGAAGACGAAGAACTGAGCAATATCCCTGTTATTGCCGTCACCGCCTTTGCTATGAAGGGGGATGAAGAGCGCATCAGGCAGGGTGGCTGTGAAGCCTATATTTCCAAACCCATCTCGGTCACGACCTTTCTGGATACTGTCAGGCTGCATCTGGAAGGATAGTGCATGAGTGCGCGTATTCTGGTGGTGGACGATGTTGAAACCAATGTCCGCCTCCTCGAAGCCAAGCTGACGATCGAGTATTATGACGTGGCCACTTGTCGGGACGGGGCCACAGCAATCGAGATTGCCCGAGCGGAACAGCCGGACCTGATCTTGCTGGACGTGATGATGCCCGTCATGGACGGGTTTGAAACCTGCCGCCGCCTGAAAGACGATCCGGTCACGCGCCATATTCCTGTGGTGCTGGTGACGGCGCTGGATGGACGCGAGGACCGTATTCGCGGTCTGGAGGCGGGGGCTGACGACTTTTTATCCAAGCCTCTGGACGATGTGATCCTGATGGCGCGGGTCCGCAGTCTGACCCGTCTCAAGATCATGATCGACGAACTGCGCGAACGCGAGGAGAGCGTGCGTCGCATCGGTATCGGCGATGCCGGGATCGAGCGTCTGCGCGGCACCGGCGGCCGTATCGTGATCGTGGACGATAATGACGAACAGGCCGCCAATATTGTTGCCGAGCTGAGCAAGAACCATCGTCCCGTGCATTTGGGCACGATGGACAGTGACCTGTCATCGTCGATCAACGGTGTTGATCTGCTGATTATCAATGCGGCGACCAAGGGGTTTGACGGTCTGCGCCTGCTGGCCCATCTGCGGGCACGCGAATCTACGCGAAACCTGCCGATCCTGACCCTTGTGGACACCGGCGACCGCCCGCGCCTGCTCAAGGCGCTGGAGCTGGGGACCAATGACATTGTCAGCATCCCTGTCGATGGGCACGAGCTGTCGGCGCGCGCCTTCACCCAGGTCAGGCGCAAGCGCTATACCGAGTTCCTGCGCGAACGGCTGGAGCGCAATCTGGAAGCGGCTGTCACCGATGTTCTGACGGGACTTCATAACCGCCGCTATATGTCCAGCCAGCTACAGTCGCTGGTGTCGCGGGCCAATCTGGGCGGCGATCAGGTTGCGGTGCTGATTCTGGATCTGGACCACTTCAAGATCATCAATGACAGTTTTGGTCATGATGCGGGCGACGAGGTGCTGCGCGAGTTTGCAGTGCGTCTGGCCACCAATGTCCGTGCGCTGGACCTGCCGTGTCGTCTGGGCGGCGAGGAGTTCGTGGTGGTTATGCCTGATACCTCGCTGGCCGATGCCCACACGATTGCCGAACGTATCCGTAGCAATGTCAGCAGCGAGCCCTTCCGTGTGAAAGGCATGGGCGAGGAACTGACGGTCACGGTCTCTGTCGGTGTGGCGGCGTCCGTTAAGGGCGATACGCCCGAAACTCTACTGAAACGCGCCGATCAGGGCGTCTACGAGGCCAAGGCTCTGGGCCGCGATCAGGTGGTTGTCCGCGCGGCCTAGGCTGCGCGGCTTTTATTTCTGACAATCAGGCATAGAAAAACGCCCGACTGTGAACAGTCGGGCGTTTTCAAAATCGTGCAAGCTGCTGCTCCGCATCGCGCGGAGCAGGGACTTACTTGATCTTGCCTTCTTTGAACTCGACGTGCTTGCGAACGACCGGATCGTACTTTTTCACGACCATTTTTTCGGTCATGGTACGGGCGTTCTTCTTGGTGACATAGAAGAAGCCGGTGTCGGCGGTGGAGTTCAGACGGATCTTGATCGAAGCCGGTTTGGCCATCGGAATTAACCTCTGCGACGGCGAAAGCCGCTATAAATACGAGGCGCGGAACATACCCATACACGCAGCAAAGTCAACGGGCGTGATGTCGCCTTGAGTTCGACTTGCGAACGGGTAGGCTTTTGCCATGAAAATGACCCGAATTGCACCCGCCTTCGCCCTAACTGCTTCAATTTTCGGCCTTGCTGCCTGCGGTTCGCAGAGCGCGGTTACGGAATCAGTGAACCCGCAAGATGCCTTCTTTAAGAATCTGACGGCCCTGTGTGGTCAGCGATTCGAGGGCAAGGTGGTCACCACCGATCCGCAGGACGCCGATTTCGCCAATAACCGCCTGCTGATGCATGTGCGCGATTGCAGCGACGGCGAAATCCGTATCCCGTTCTGGGTCGGCGAAGACAAGTCGCGCACCTGGGTCATTACCCGTCAGGACGTAGGTCTGCGCCTGAAGCACGATCACCGCGATCCGGATGGCACCACCCACACCCTGCACTGGTATGGTGGCAACACGGCCAATGAAGGCACGGCCGAGCGTCAGGAATTCCCTGTCGATCAGGAATCCATCGACCTGTTCAATGCCAATGACGCCGCGGTTTCGACCACCAATGTCTGGGCCGTCGAGGTTCATCCCGAAAAGACCTATGTTTACGAACTGAAGCGCCCGAACCGCCACATGCGCGTCGAGTTCGACCTGACCAAGCCGGTCACCGAATAGGTCCGCGCCTGATCTGAAATGAAAAAGGCTCCCGATACTGTTCGGGAGCCTTTTTTAGTCTCTGTGCTCGATGCGGTGCTGGCCGTACAGCATCCGGACAAAGGGCAGGGGCCTGTTAGGGCTCTGGCGGCGCTCCAGAGCCTCTCCCAGTACAAATCGGGTGATGGAGGGCAGGTCCAGCTTCATGGCCTCCTCGATGGGCAGCCAGGCGATTTCGTCCAGTTCGCCCGAACCTTCGATATTGTCGGGATCAAGCAGGGCCTCGACAGGGGCCGTAAAGAACCGCGCATCGAAACGGCGGGTGCGACCGGGCGGTGTGATGGCGCGGGCCACATAGGTCAGGGCCGACAGGTCGGGGATGGCTCCGGCCTGACGATATTCACGCCAAGGGCCGGCCACAGAGATCGCCGCCGCGGGCTTGCCGAGGATCAGGCCGGTTTCCTCGAAGGTCTCGCGGATAGCGGTCAGGGCCAGCGCGCGGGCGCGCCGGTGGGGCATTTCCATTTCCAGCCTGCGGGCGGTGTCGTGGTTCAGGCTACCGATGGCATGGGCGCGAAAATCGGAGGGGTCGATACGCCCCCCCGGAAACACCCATTTGGAGGCCATAAACACATGGCC
>NZ_JAVXCU010000030.1:0-28181 GCF_036659295.1 Brevundimonas sp.
CTGTGGGCTCTGCAGGTGCATCACGTTGAGCACGCCCAATTGTGGGTAGATCGAGGCGAACAGCGCCGGCAGGATCGCGAAGTACTTGGCCACGTCGTTGGCAATCGAGAAGGTGGTCAGGGCCCCACGCGTAATCAGCAACTGCTTGCCGACCTCGACGATCTCGATGACCTTGGTCGGGTCACTATCCAGATCGACCATGTTGCCAGCCTCGCGGGCGGCCTGAGCGCCGGTCTGCATGGCCACACCGACATCGGCCTGCGCTAAAGCCGGCGCATCATTGGCCCCGTCGCCGCACATGGCCACCAGACGTCCCTTGGCCTGTTCGGCCTTGATCAGGCGCATCTTGTCCTCGGGCGTCGCCTCGGACAGGAAGTCGTCCACCCCTGCCTCAGAGGCAATCGCAGCCGCCGTCACAGGATTGTCGCCGGTGATCATCACGGTACGCAGACCCATGCGGCGCAGGTCGGCAAAGCGGGCCTTCACCCCCGGTTTGACCACGTCCTTCAGATGGATAACGCCGACAAGGACATCATTTTCCACCACCGCCAAAGGTGTGCCACCCGAGCGGGCGATACGGTCCACAGCGGCGCGGAAATCGGACGGGGCATCGGCCTCGACCAGACCCAGCGACTTCAGCACCGCATCCACGGCCCCCTTGCGCCAAGCGCGGCCACCGGCTTCCAGCCCCGACTGGCGGGAGACGGCCGTAAAGGGGATGGTCCTGGCCCCTTGCGGCATATCCACAGTCACACCGCTATTGCGGCCCAGTTCGACGATAGAGCGACCTTCCGGCGTCTCGTCCGCCAGCGACGCCATGATGGCCGCCCGCAGAGCGACTTCGGGACGCACGCCTGGTACAGGGATGACCTCGGTGGCCATACGGTTGCCAAAGGTTATGGTGCCGGTCTTGTCGAGCAACAGCGTATCGACATCGCCAGCCGCTTCTACGGCACGGCCGGACGTTGCCAGCACATTGACCTTCAACAAACGGTCCATGCCCGCAATGCCCACGGCCGACAACAACCCTCCGATTGTCGTCGGGATCAAGGTGATGAACAAAGCCCCCAGCACGATCGGGTCCAGTTTGATGCCCGTATAGGCACCCAGCCCTAAAAGCGCGGCGACCGCGATCAGAAAGATCAGGGTCAATCCCGCCAGCAACACCGACAGGGCCAGCTCGTTCGGCGTCTTGCGGCGGTCTGCGCCCTCGACCATGGCGATCATGCGGTCAAGGAAGGTCGCGCCGGGAGCCGAGGTGATACGCACCTTGATCCAGTCCGAAACCACGGTGGTGCCGCCCGTCACTGCCGAACGGTCACCGCCGCTTTCACGGATGACGGGGGCGCTTTCGCCGGTGATGGCGGCCTCGTTGACCGAGGCCACGCCTTCGACGATCTCGCCGTCGGACGGGATGACATCGCCTGCCTCGACCAGCACCAGAGCGCCGACCTCCAATTGGTGCGCCGGTGTCGGCACCACGGTTCCAGTGCCGGTATCAACGATCAGCTTGGCCTTGGTCGTAACGCGGGCCGCACGCAGGCTGTCTGCCGCAGCCTTGCCCCGCCCTTCGGCGATGCTTTCGGCAAAGTTGGCAAACAGCACCGTGGCCCACAGCCACAGCGCCAGTTGCACTGCAAAGCCCGCAGACTGTCCGCCCGCAACGGCCGCCCCCGCCGAGATCGAAGCCAGAAGCGCGACGATCCAGGTGGAAAAGATCACCGGATTTTTTACAAGTTTGACAGGGTTGAGCTTGGCGACGGCATCCGCGAGGGCGCGCCGGAACATGGCTGCATCCAGCCCGCCCCCGACAGAGGAAGACGGCGGATGCGACGGATCAAGTGTGACATGTGTCATGGGAATATCCGCTGAGGATCAGAAGCGGGCCACGACCTGAAGCATGTCGAAATGCTCCACGATCGGGCCAAGCGAAAGGGCGGGGAAAAACTGCAAGCCGCCAAGGATCAGGATCACGCCGATCAACAGGCCGATGAACAGCGGACCATGGGTCGGCAAGGTGCCGGTGGACGGGGCCAGTCTGGGCTTGGTGACCAGTGCCCCCGCAACGGCCAGAACAGCAATGGCCGGCACGAACCGCCCCAGCAGCATGGCCAGACCCAGTGTGGTGTTCCACCACGGCGCATTGGCCGTCAGACCAGCAAAGGCCGAGCCGTTATTCCCTGTCGCCGAGCTATAGGCGTAGAGGATTTCCGACAGACCATGCGGCCCCTTGTTCAACAGACCCGCCAAGGCTTGCGGCAAAACCGCTGCAAAAGCCGAGAAGCCCAGCACCGACAGAGGCACAACCAGAACCGCCAGCATGGCAAACTGGATCTCGCGCGCTTCGATCTTCTTGCCGAGGTATTCAGGCGTGCGACCGACCATCAGGCCCGCCACAAACACCGACAACATGGCCATCAGCACCATGACCGCGATGCCCGAGCCGATCCCGCCGGGCAGGATCTCGCCCAGTTGCATCAGGAACATGGTCACCGCTCCGCCCAGCGGCATATAGCTGGCATGCATGGAGTTGACCGAGCCGTTCGAAGCCCCTGTCGTCTGGGCCGCCCAGGCCACGGAAGACGGCACGCCAAAGCGGACCTCCTTGCCTTCCATATTGCCCATGGACGTCTCGACACCGGCCGCCACCAGTGCCGGAGCAGGCTGGCTTTCAATGGCATAGAGCGCAGCGCCTGCCGTCCCCAGCATCAGCACTGCCGCAATCACCAACGCCCGCACATCCTTCTTCGCCATTACGCTGCGACCAAACGCGAAGAAGGCTGCCCAGCCCATCACATTGATACAGACCGCCGTGATCAGATTGGTCAGCGGTGTCGGGTTTTCCAGCGGGTGCGCCGAGTTGACGTTGAAAATACCACCGCCATTAATGCCCAGCTGTTTGATGGCCAGCTGGCTGGCCGTCGGGAACAGGCTGATGGTCTGTTGGCCGCCTTCGAGCGTCGTCGCCTGTACCGATGCGGCCAGTGACTGGACCACGCCCAGACCGGCTAGAACCACCGCCACCACAAAGGCCAAAGGCAGCAGGACATAGAGCGTGGTGCGCGTCAGATCGGCCCAGAAATTACCCACGCCCGCACCGCGACTGGCAATAAAGGCCCGCGCCAGTGCCGCCGCAATCGTGGCCCCTGTGGCTGCCGATACGAAATTCTGCACCGTCAGGCCGACCATCTGGCTGAAGGTCGAGACGGTCGTTTCTCCGCCATAGCTCTGCCAGTTGGTATTGGTGACAAAGCTGACGGCAGTGTTGAAGGCCAGATGCGGGCTAAGCCCCTCAAAGCCTTGCGGGTTCATCGGCAAGACGCCTTGAAGGCGCAGCAGGCCATACAGCAAAATAAAGCCGGTCAGATTGAAGGCCAGCAGCGCACCGGCATAGCCGAACCAGCCCTGGCTGCGCGTCGGGTCCACCCCTGCGGCACGATAGAACAGGCCCTCGACCGGTTTCAAAACCGGATCAAGCCATGTGCGCTCGCCATTCCAGACGCGCGACATATAGATCCCCAGCGGCCATGCCAAGGCAACGGCCAGACCGAGGATCAGGGCGATTTCCGCCCATCCTTGAATGTTCATTGAAAAATGGCCCCGCTCAGAACCGTTCGGGGCGCAAAAGCGCGGCTAACATATAGGCCGCAATCACGAGGGCACCGGCCCCCCAGAGGATGTTCAGCCACATGCTCACATCCTCTTTAATGCAGCGGCAAGCGCGGCAAAGGCTAGAAAAGCCCCGCCGCCGATCGCCAGAAAGATCAGATCGGCCATGCCGATACCTCCAGTTCGACTGAGAACCGGAGAAGACGCCCGATGCGCGTAAGCGGGCCATTCGGATTGACCGCGCCCCGCATAAGGAAACCATAAAGACGCGTTTACGCCGCGCTTATGCAAAGCGCCCCCAATGCTATCGCGCCCTTATCCTGTGAGCGGCTTTGATAGGTGTGAAAGGAGATCGCCATGAGCCGATCCGGTCTTTTACAACAGTCCCTGAAACCTCCCCGCAAATCCGTAAAATCGTCGGGGGTCTGGTCCATGACCATCGCCCTCATCGGGATGGCCTTCGGCGTGCGCCTCTCGAGGCGACGCCGATGATGACGGGCTATGTGGGCGGTCGATACAAGCCGCGGTCAAAGGCACGCATATATCGTGTGGTCGCCAATGAAGGGGGCTGGTCCGTCGCTCTGGGCGAGGGTCGCACGCCGCCCTTTATGGACATCAGACAGGCCAAACGCATCGCCTGCGAGCTTCAGAAACAGGCGGATGCCCTGTCAGATACCTATGCCGTTTCTGGCTTGCCCGCCTCGTATTCACGAAAAGGCTTCAGTTGATCGGCAAGCGCGCGCTGGAAAGCGGGGCGGGCTTCGGCGCGGACGACATAGGCGAAAAGTTGCGGGAAGCTGGAGACGATATCGGTGTGGCGCAGGTCCCGTAGCACATGGGTCATCAGGATATCGGCGGCACTGAAACGGTTATTGGCGAACCACTGATTGTCACCCAAGGCATCCTGTAACTCGCCCAATCGTCCGCGTAGCGCAGCCTCGATTTCGGGCCTGCGCTCTACGGCCCAGACCTTGTCGGTATTGAAGAAATCGATACCGGCCAGTTCAGCAACAAAAGGCTCGACGCTGTTCATGGCTGCAAAAAGCCATGTCATGACCATGGCCCGTCCAGCATCGTCGGCGGGCATAAGCGCAGCCGATTTTTGCGCGATCCACAGCACGATGGCCCCGCTCTCGAACATATGCACCTTGTCGTCGCTATAGGCCGGAACCTGCCCGAAAGGTTGCTGCGCGCGATAGGCGGGCGTCGATTGGTCCGCAAAGTCGATCAGCCGCTCTTCATAGCCAAGACCGGCCTCCTCCAGCGCCCAGCGCACGCGGATGTCGCGCACCGAGCCCTGCGCGAAATCGGGCACCCATTTGAAAGCTGTGACCTGGATCATGGTTCGCTCCTTTGGTCCGTCTTGCCCCGCGACATGCGCCCTGACATTGACAATAAGTTTGATATCAACATAATTGCAGCCATGTCAAATCAACCAGCTGCCTTTGCCCAGACACTGCATGTTCGCGACCATTGCCTGTGCCTGCACACCCAGCGTGCGGCGAGGGCCTTGTCGCGCCGGTTTGACGAAGCGTTTCGGCCTTACGGCATTACCAGCGGCCAGTTTTCACTGTTGAACGGATTGAACCGGCCCTCTCCTCCGACAATCGGGGCTGTGGCCGAGCTTCTGGCGATGGATCGCTCGACGGTGACAGCCAACCTGAAGCCGCTGGAGCGAGCGGGTCTGATCACGGTCGCGGTGGACGCAAAAGATCGCCGAGGACGGCGCGTGGACCTGACGGATGCAGGGCGCGCAGTGCTGGCCCAAGCAACGCCGGTTTGGATCAACGAGCATGCGGCGCTGGAAACCGGCATTAATAACGGCGATACCCTAAGGACGGCGCTTCTACAGTTGGGAGCGGGCTGAAGGCGGCTCTAGCCGTTCGCCCTTAAGCATCGAGACGCAGCAACTGCTTGCCCTGATTTTCGCCGGTGAACAGGCGCAGGAAGGTGGCGGGGATGGCGTCAAAACCGTGCTGGATATCGGTGCGGTAGCGCAGCTTTCCGGCCTCAAGCCAGCCCCGTAACTCCGCACTGGCTGTCGGGACCTGATCCAGATGGTCCAGTAAGATAAAGCCCTGCATCGAAAGCCTGTAGGAGATCATACGCGACAGGTTGCACGGGCCCGATGAGGGCTGTTCGTCATTATAGCCCGATATCGAGCCACACAGGACGATGCGGCCGTGAAACGCCATATGGCCGATAGCAGCCTCCAATATGTCACCGCCGACATTGTCGAAGAACAGATCAATACCGTCGGGGGCTAGATCGGCTAGACGGACGGCTACGTCCTCGTTGCGATAATCTATGGCGGCTTCAGCCCCGTAATCCTCGACCAGCCAGCGGCATTTCTCAGTGCCGCCCGCTATGCCGATGACACGCGCGCCGTTCAGGCGGGCAATCTGCACCACCATACTACCGACCGCGCCCGCCGCCCCCGACACCAGAACACAGTCACCGCTTTTGACGCCGCCCACGGTTTTAATGCCCGCCCAAGCCGTCAGGCTGGCCGCCCCCAGCACCCCCAGCGCCTCTTCGGGTTGAACGCCTTCGGGGACGAGAATAGGCGCGGTTTCCCCTGCCCGCGCCACCACTGCATAGTCCTGCCAGCCAAACAGGCCGCGCACGAAACGCCCCACCGGATAGGCCGGATTTTGCGAAGCGATCACCTCGGCACAGGCACTGCCGCGCACCGGCTCGCCCAAGGCCATTGGGGTCATATAGCCCGCCCCTTTGTCCATCCAGCCACGCTGGGCCGGATCAAAACCCAGTATGCGGTTGCGCACCAAAATCTCGCCTTTCGCCAGATCGGGAACGGGCATTTCAGCATCGATACGGGCGAAATCATCCAGCCCCACCTGCCCCACAGGACGGCGCGCCAGCACCCATCGGCGGTTCAGTGTCATGCAATGGCTCCCGATAATCGGCCCACTATCGAATGCCCGCGCGCGCGCGACCAGACAGCCCTGCTCAACACAGCGTTTCCGCAAAAGCAGCTAATCTGGACCGTTAAATACCGGATGGTGTCAGGTCACTCTTCAGGAACTGCCATGTCCGAAACCGAAGCCCGCCTTACCCGCCTGGAGCAGAAGCTACAGTCCCTTCAGGACTATGTGGATGTCTGCCAGATCATCGCCCGTTATGGGCCACAGGCCGACACCGCCGACACATTTGAACGCGGCCAGAAGGTCGGTGATCTGTGGACCGAGGACGGGGTTTATGAGTTGGGCAATGGCTGGGCCGGAAAGGGTCGTGACGGCATTGCAGGACTGCTCGACAATGACGTCCACCGTGCCCTTGTCCGCGAAGGGGCCGCCCATATCCCCAGCATGCCCAATGTGACCGTTGACGGTAATCGCGCCACCGCCGTCAACTATTCACGCGTCTATAAGCACGAGAACGGCGTGTTCAATGTCTGGCGTGTGTCGGTGAATGTGTGGGAGTTGGCCCGCACCGGCGAGGGCTGGAAAATCCAGTGGCGCACCAACCGTTTGCTCAACGGATCGGACGATGCCCGCGCCATCTTGCGCACCATAGACCATGCCGGGGGTTTGAAATGACCGACACCGTTCTGGAACCGGCTACCGAAACCGCTGTGGCTGACCCGCTGTTCCAACCGATCACCCTCCGTGATCTGACCTTGCGCAACCGCATCTCCATGTCGCCGATGACGCGCTATTTTTCGCCGAACGGTGTGCCGGGCGAAGATGTCGTCAGCTATTACCGTCGCCGTGCCGAGGCGGGCGTCGGTCTGATCGTCACCGAGGGTGTGGGCATTGACCACCTGACCGCTGTCGATGATCCAGCCATCCCGCACATGTATGGCAAGGCCGCGCTGGAAGGCTGGCGGCGCGTCACCGATGCCGTCCATGCGGCGGGCGGGCGCATCTTTCCGCAGTTGTGGCATCAGGGACCGCTGCGTGATCCTGCGCGCTCCAGCCGCCCCGATCTGGTCGGATCGCGTCCATCAGGTCATTGGGGCAAGGCGGGGCATACTTCCTATGGCGACGCCTATGTCGACGCCATGCGCGCACCGACACAGCCCATAGAAAGCGTCGAGATCACCGACATCATCACCGCCTTTGCCAGCGCCGCCCGCAATGCCATGGAGGCCGGATTTGATGGCGTGGCCCTGCATGGCGGGCATGGCTATCTGATTGACAGCTTCCTGTGGCACGAGACCAACCACCGCACAGACCGCTATGGCGGCGATACCTCACGCCGCGCCGCCTTTGCCGTCGAGATCGTCGCCGCTGTGCGGGCCGAGATCGGCAATGCCCCGATCATGTTCCGGTTTTCCCAGCACAAGCAGCAGGACTATGGTGCACGTCTCGGCGAGACGCCCGAAGAGTTGGGCGCGCTGCTGATGCCCTTGGCGCAGGCGGGCGTGGACCTGTTTGATGCCAGCGGGCGTGTGTTTGATCGTCCGGCCTTTGAAGGCTCGAACCTGTCTCTGGCAGGCTGGGCCAAGAAGCTGACAGGCAAGCCCAGCGTGGCCATCGGCGGCATAGGTCTGGGCAATGGTCTGGGCGAAACCCTAAGCGACAGCAGCGAGACCAGACCGCTGGACAATCTGCAGGCCGCGCGCGATGCCATCGCCCGAAACGAGTTCGACATGGCGGGTGTCGGCCGCGCCATACTGAATGACCCGCAATGGGTCGAGCGCGTCCGCAAGCGTCAGCCTTTTGTCGCCTTTGACCGCGCCAACCTGCGTCGTCTCGCCTAGGGTGAAACTCTGATCCTGACTGCAAAAAAGGGCCGCTTCGGATGAAGCGGCCCTTTTCAGTTTCGTGTTGTTAGGCCGCTCAGGCAGGCGTGTGACCCAGTGTGGCCTTGACCTCGAGGAACTCGCCAAAGGCGTGGTCGCCCCATTCGCGACCGTTACCCGACTGTTTGAAGCCGCCAAACGGGGCCATCAGATCCGGTCCCGGCCCGTTGATCGCCACCTGACCGGCGCGAAGCTGGCGAGCAATCTTGCGGGCATTTTCGATATCGCCCGACTGCACATAGGCGGCCAGTCCGTACACAGTGTCATTGGCGATCTTCACCGCCTCTTCGATTGTGTCATAGGCAATGACCGACAGCACCGGCCCGAAGATTTCCTCGCGGGCAATGGTCATGTCGGGGGCGACATCGGCAAACACGGTCGGGCGCACATAGTAGCCGACATCCAGACCTTCGGGGCGGCCCACACCACCGGTGACGAGGGTCGCACCCTCTTCCATGCCCTTGGCAATCAGATCCTGAATCTTGGTCCACTGCGTCTCGGACACCACCGGCCCCATACGCACATCGCCCTGCGGGTCGCCGACCGTGATGGCATCCACAGCCGCCTTGGCCGCAGCCTTCACCTCGTCCATGCGGTCACGCGGCACCAGCATGCGCGTGGGCGCATTACAGGACTGGCCGCTATTGTTCATGATGTGGTCCACGCCTGCCGTGACGGCCTTGGCGATATCGGCATCGGGCAGAACAATATTGGCCGACTTGCCACCCAGTTCCTGATGCACGCGCTTGATGGTCGGGGCCGCATTTTTGGCCACCTCGATACCGGCGCGGGTCGAGCCGGTGAAGCTGACCATATCCACCTCGGGATGGCTGCTGAGAGCGGCACCTACACCCGGACCATCGCCATTGACCATGTTGAACACGCCCGCCGGAACACCGGCTGCGTGCATGATCTCGGTCCAGATAATGCCCGACAGCGGGGCCACTTCGGACGGTTTCAGCACCATGGTGCAGCCGGTCGCCAGCGCCGGAGCCACCTTGCAGCCGATCTGGTTGGACGGCCAGTTCCACGGGGTGATGAAGGCACAGACGCCGATCGGCTCGCGGCTGATGAGGGTCGTGCCGCGCGCCTCCTCGAACTCATAGTTCTTCAGCACCTCGATGGCGGTCGACAGGTGCGCCGTGCCCATAAAGGCCTGTGCGTTGCGCGACAGGGTGCTGGGGGCACCCATCTCGGCGGTAATGGCCTTGGCCATGTCCTCGCGGCGGCGCTCGTACTCGGCCAGAACCGCTTGCAGCAGTTCGATCCGTTCCTGACGCGATGTCTGGCTAAAGCTGTCAAAGGCACGACGCGCAGCCATTACGGCGCGGTCGGCATCCTCGGCCCCGCCCAGACTGATGCGGGCCACAGACTGTTCGGTCGCCGGATTGATCACATCCAGTGTGCGTGGCGCGACCGGATCGACCCAAGCGCCGTCGATATAGAATTTCAGATGGTCGGTCATAACCCCTCCGGACGGGATGAAAACGGATGGGGGTCATCCGTCTCGAAATACATAAGGCTCAAAGAAAACAGGGGCGGCTATTAACCGCCCCTGCCTGTTCTGCATCAGAACTTCACATTGGCCTGAAGGCCAAAGCTGCGCGGGTCGCCCCACTGACGAATGGTAAACAGGCTCAGATTGATACCCGAAACCCAGTATTCCTCGTCAAGTAAGTTCTTGCCCCACAAGGCAATTTCCATCAAACGGCCATCGCCCAGATCAATGTCGCTCAGCGAGATACGGCCATCCAGAAGGCCATAGGCTTTGCGCATCGAGAACGGATCGCCGGTGATGTTGCCTTCCTGCTCGTCACGCCAGTTGTAGTTCAAACCGACCACAACATCGCCGCCCGCCACATCGTTCCAGCGGTAGTCGACGCCCAGCGTATAGTTGTGCTTGGGGATCAGCGGGAAGACATAGCTATCGGTGACATCCTGACCGGATGGCAGGATAAACTCGTCATACTCGGCCTTGGTATAGCCATAGCCGAAATTGATGCGCAGGTTATCGATAGGCCGCACGATACCTTCCAGCTCGAAGCCGGACATATGGGCCTGACCGGCGTTGATGATGGTGGTGGTCACCAGAGACGGAACGAACACACCCGCCTGGAAGTCCTCATAGTCGCTATAGTAAACAGCCGCCGACATGCTGAGGCGCTTGTCGAACCACTGGCCCTTGGTGCCGATCTCGTATGAAGTCAGCTTTTCAGGGCTGTACGGCGTCATGAAGCCGGCATTATTGGCCGCCACGTCGTTATTGCCGCCGCTCTTGAAGCCGGTGGCGTAACGCGCATAGACGTTCCAGTCTTCGGCCAGTTTATACGCGATGTTGAACTCTGGCGTGAACTCCGACCACGAACCGTCTGCCGTTAGCGGGATCAGATCGGACGGACCGATATTGCCCGGTCCCGGAAGAGCCCCCAGAGCCGGACCACCGCTGCGGGTCACCGGATTGCCATTGGCATCGCGCTCGAACACACCCGATGCCGGATTGGCCGGATTGGCCAGATAGGTCGCATAGCTCTGGCTGAGCGACGTGGCCTGCTTCTCGTCCTTGCTGATACGACCACCCACCGTCAGGCTCAGGCGCTTATCGAAGGCATTGGGCGTCCAGGTCAGTTGCCCATAGGCGGCATAGGACTTGTTGTCGGCCGAGCGTTCCTGAAGGTCGTATTTGTTGCCGCCGAACTGGAAGTTCCAGCGCGGGTTGAACACGTCATACTCTTCCTTGAAGCCGAACAGACCAAAGGTGTAGTGGACCTGCCCGTTCACGCCGATCAGTTGCAGTTCCTGCGAGGTTTGCTGGTAATCATTGTTGAGCGTGAAGTGCATCAGGTCGACACCCACACCGTCAAAGTCGGTCTGGCTCCACGACTGCATCGTCCGGTGGGCCGTGATCGACTTCAGGGTGACATCGCCAAAGAACGGCACGGCATCCTTGTTGTATTCGATCGTCAGACCATGGCCGTTGACCGCAAAATCACTGCGGTTGGAATAGTCGTTGGCAATGCCCTTGGGCCGCGAAGTGTGGATCGAGTCCTTGATATAGGGATACAGCGACGCATAAGCACCGCCCGGGCCGATGGCACCCGGTGCGCTGATGGCCAGCATAGACGGCGACGACTTGCTGGACGTGTCGTCATAGCTATAGGCGAGGGAAAGATTTTCGACCGGACGCCAGACTATATCGATACGGCCCGCGCGCTGGTCCTGTGCGCCAAACGTATCAAAACGGGCGTTCGGATTGGTGTTGTCAAAGAAACCGTCACGGGTACGGCCCGAATAGGCCACCTTGATATCGAAGGCACCGATACCCTCGCCGATCGTGCCAAAGCGCGGCAGATCCAGCGACAGGCGCTGTTCAAACAGATCTTCGCTGCCGACACCGAGCATGAATTTACCGCCGAACACACCGGTCGGTTTGCGGGTCACAAGGTTGACGGCACCACCGATGGTGTTCTTGCCGTACAGCGTACCTTGCGGGCCGCGCAGGACCTCGACACGTTCCAGATCGACGGTGTCGAACGCCGCACCGGTCGATTTGGCGATCGGCACGCCATCAATATACAGGCCGACCGGCTGGTCGCGACCCAGGCTGGTATCGCCCGACGGGGCCAGACCGCGCATGGAGATCAGAGGACCGAAGGCACCGCCAACCGTCTGGTTGATCTGGACGTTAGGCACATAACCGCCGATGGCCGAGACGTCGGTAATGCCGGCCCGTTGCAACTGTTCGCCTCCGAGCGCGGATACCGATAACGGCACATCGATCAGGCGTTCTTCGCGGCGCTGGGCGGTAACGACGATATCGTCGATACGGGTTGCCTCCTGCGCCTCTTCTGTACCGGCATTCTGAGCCATAGCCGCTACAGGCATCACGCCAGCCAAGGCTGTGCCCGCGAGCAGGACAGTCGCCATGCGATTCAAGCGTCGTGTCATCTAACCCTCCCTATCAGCCTTGATCTTTTGTGATCTAACCGGCTGTTTTGTTTTTATTTTTAAACGCCACTCCGGATCGACGACGGGAAGGGCCTCCATTCCCCACCCGCCGACTATCTGTTTCTTGCCTAGCCGCCCAGCCCCACAGGAGCGCTGCGGGCCAGAATACTGTCGGTACGACGACGGATATTGCCGTCCGAACGCTCGCTTTGCGGCAACAGCCAGAACTTGCCCGCGGCGATGCCATCGAGCGCAAAGTTGGCAACTTCTTCCGGTTCGGTGACCGGAACGCCGCCATTTTGCTCGGCCAGTTCGGCCATCGACTTGCCTGCGGGTTGCGGGCTGTCGGGATCGACAAAGGCGGCCGGTCGCGCCGAACGCATCAGGTTGGTGTTGACCAGATGCGGACCGGGGAACAGCAGGGCCGCCTTGACCTTGCTGTCCTGTGCCGAGAGCTGATGGTGCAGGACCTCGGTCAGGCTGGTGACAGCCGCCTTGGACGAGGCATAGACCGGCGTGCGGGCCGACGGCACCAGACCGCCATTGGTGGAGGTGGTGTTGATGACATAGCCATCCTCTCCCCCGTCGATCATGCGCGGCACAAAGGCACGGATACCGTGGACCACACCCATGACGTGGATGTTGAAGCCCCAGTCCCAGTCCTTCAGCGCCAAGGTCCAGATCGGCTCGCGGAAGTCGCCAAGGCCGACACCGGCATTGTTGAACAACAGATGCACCTTGCCGTGACGCTTGAAGACCTGATCAGCCAGAGCATCGACCGAATCCTGATCCATCACGTCGGCCACGATACCCGTGACATCGCCGCCCGCCGCGCGCAGTTCCGCCGCCGTGGCTTCCAGCGCATCGGCATTGATGTCGCTGAGAACCACCTTGGCACCGCGCGCAACGAGGGCTTCGCCCAGAGCGCGGCCTACGCCACTGGCACCGCCAGTGACGACGGCAACCTTGCCTTTAAGATCACGCATTCTCGAGCGCGGCCTCGGAAGCCACAGCGATCTCGATACCGCCGGTCGGGTTTTCGTCATAACGACCGAACCAGAACGGCTGCAGCCATTCGCCCGGAACCTTCTCGAGAACCTCGCCGCCGGTCACGCTGCGACCTTCGGAATATTCCATCTTGAGCAGCTTGCGCACCGGCACATCGACCAGCGGGTCGGCAGCGGATTCGCGCAGGGTGATTTTGCCACCCTCGACGACGTGGTGCATGTCCCAGTCGCGATCCCAGTTCAGCTGGGTCAGGAAGACATCGCCATCGAAGCCGAAGCCGTTGGCGATACCCGGCATACCCTTGTAGCAGAACAGATTTTCAGTGAACTTCTTGGCGCCGAGGCTGTCGGCAATATTGCCTTCCAGCTCTACAAAGGCCACGCCGTTGCGGGTGCAGGTGACGTGGACGTGGTTGCCCTTCTTGGTGAACTGGACATCGGCCAGTTTCTTGGGCTCGCCAAAGCGTTCGCGACCACCGATAACGACGAACTCGCCGCCCATAGGCATGGCCAGAACATACCAGCCGACCTTGCCCTTATAGGTGGACTCAACACCCACGGTCATGGCTGCGGAAACGACCACCTTGTCCGGCGTCGGGCGCATTTCGACATAGGAAAACTGGATAAGGATCTTGGAAGCCGCGGTCGGTTGCAGCGGCTTGGGCAGCAGGGCCGCCACGATTTCCGGATCGGTTTCATAGAATGCGCGCAGGGTTTGCACGGTGTTCTGCAGACCGCCCGAGGAGGCACGCGCCTCCATGGCAGCTTTCAGCTTTTCGACATCCTGGACATAGCGGAGCTTCGCCATGGTCGTTCCTCCCATTGGTTTTTGTTTTATGAAACAGCGGGCGGGCGGCCGTCCCCCGACGGCCGCCCTGTCTCGGTCAGGCCGCTTTGGCGAAACCGGACTTTTTCGGACCGATGCGGGTGGCGATTTTCATCATCGCGTCCAGATCAAGGTCGTAAACATCAAGGGCATTGCCACCCAGCATCTTGGCAATGTGTTCATCCGGCAGACCGCCAAGGCTGGCGATCATCTTCGGATGGGTCTGCGGCCAGGTGCCTTCCGGATGCGGATAGTCCGTGCCCCACAGAACGCGATCAATGCCGATATTATAGTAGGACGCGGTGGTTTCCTCGTCCGGCAGGGCCGAGCAGCCGACCCAGATATTGCGCTGGAAATACTCGCTCGGCTTCATCGACAGGTTCGAGCGGTGATCGCCCAGCTTGCCGCTGGTGTGCTTGACCGAGGCGCGGATATCCATCAGCTCCAGCATCCACGGGAACCAGAACTCGCCACCGGCTTCGGTGAAGGTCACTTTCAGGTTCGGGAACAGCTCGAACACACCACCAAAGATCATCGTCGACATCGGGCGGGTCAGATAGAAGGCGTATTCCGACAGATAGACGCCGATCCAGCCCGGCTGGGCCGTGTCATAGGCAGGCGCAGCACCCGAATGGAAGTTCACTGGCATGTTGAACTCTTGCAACATGGCCCACATGCGGTGGTATTTCGGGTGGTTGTAGAAGTCCCAGCCCTCCATCAGCGTCGGCAGAACCACGCCCTTGAGGCCATTTTCCTTGGCCCAGAGGATTTCCTTCAGGTTCTCTTCCATGTCGTAGAAGGCCGGAATGATGGCCAGACCGATACGGCGCACCGGATCCATCTTGCAGAAATCGGCCATCCAGCGGTTATGGGCGCGGGCACCGGCCCATTGCAGATGCGCTTCGGCAGCGTTCGGACGCAGGCCGATATCGGCACCGAAAGGCGGGGCGTTACGCTCGGTAATACCGTCGGGATAAAGAACCTCGGCGACGACACCGTCTTCATCCAGAACGCGGCTGCGGATATCGGAATCCCAAGCGCCTTCAAGACCATCGCCTACCGAAGCGCGCCAGTGATTATTGAAATCATCAAGAAGAAAATTCTTCTCGTGCTGCTCGCGGGCAGCGATTTCTTTCGCTACGCGCTCGTCAAAAAGCTCGCGATATTGAGGATCGAGGTATTCGCGATATTTTTCCGGCGGCAGACCCGCATGACCATCAGAAGAAATGACCAGATAACGATCCATTGGAGTCTCCCAAGTCTTGTTTTCGGCCCCTACGCATCAAGGCGCAGGCCGATATTTAGATTTCGATGAAGCGATTATTGACCAACGCCCGACGACAACAAGCGCGTGGTTGCAGACGGTTTATCCGCATCAGGAAACAATCGAAGTGGCCGTGCGGGACAGCTCGTGACGCCACAAAGAGGCGTTCTTCCAGGCAAAAACCATCAGCCCGCCCATCACCACACAGTTGAGGATGAAGGGTGACGCCGGCACTGTTTCATAAAGCAGGACACCGATGACCGGCGTGACGACAATCGAGCCGCCCGACAGGCTGGACACCATGCCCGCGACAATCCCCTGCTGGTCCGGACGGGCGGCCAGAGACGCCCCCGCCGTGAACCCCGGACGACAGAACGAAAAGCCCAGCGTCAGGACCACATAGCCCAGCGATAGCATCCAGATGTCATGGGCAAACACTGTCAGCAGATTGCCGGCCAGAGCCAGAAGACCACCGGCCCAGATCAGGGCGCGCGGTGACATTTTCAGCCACGGGATCAGCACCCACTGGCCCACCAGTCCGGCCACTGCCCCTGCCGCCATGGCCATACCTATATAGCGCTGGGCCTCGGTCGCTGGCAGCGCCACCACGTCCATGATGACAAAGCCGAGCGTATAGACATTGATGGCCTGCACGCAGCACGACAGGAAGCCGAAGATCAGCCACGGGCCGATATCGCGGTCCAGCCAGATGCCAAAGCCGCGCTCCTTGCGCGCCGCCGCCGTGTGCACATTTGCGAACTTGTCGGGATAGAGTTTTACCGGCGGGATATCGCGCGGAATGATCAGCGCCACCATCACCAGAACCACGCCTGCACCCAGCGCAAAAATGGTCATTGGCCCCGCCAGCCCCAGAAAACCGAACACCAGCAGCGGCGACAGGGCCGGACCGATAATAGTGCCCATACCCAGCGCGCCCGCTAGTGCAGACAGCGCCGATGTGCGCTCCTTGGCCGTGGTGCGGTCCGCCACATAGGCCTGACTGGAGGAGGCTGTTGCCGATCCCAGAATACCGAAAATGCCACGGATCAGCAGGAAGGTGACGAACACCACCACCGGTGCCAGCAAGGCCTGAAGCCCCGCCCACACCACCAGCGCGCATCCCAGCATGGAAAAGACAAAGCCGCCCAGTCCCAGCATCATCATCGGCTTGCGCCCGCGAATATCGGAGACACGCGCCCAGTGCGGCGCACTGATGGCCCATAACAGTGCCGACAACGAGAAGATGGCGGCGACCAGATGGTCGGACATGCCGATGGCCCGTCCGATAGCGGGCATCACCGAAATCAGGCCGGTATTGCCGATGGCCATGACCATCGAGACAATAAAGATCAGGACAAATATCCCGCGCGGGAGAGCCATATCGTCCCGCGCCTTCAACATATCCGTCCGCTCTTCGGTTAGTTTACGAAGCACATCGCGCCTCCCCGCCTTGTTCACGGGTGCCCCCGCCTTTGGCAGAAATAGAACCCAGTGCGCGCGCAGCGATAAGTCGCCGCAGATGTCCAGAGTGTTTCGTCACGCTCACCTATCGGCTGGCACCTACAGGCCGGGTTCACTGCCTTTGCGGCATTGTCTCCGGACACAAACAATCCGTTCGTTCCGGCGCCCTTCACCCGCTGATAGCCGTCTCATAGCGTCGTAGCAGGAACCAATCCCTGCTTTTAACGGAGTGATGCGGCGTGCTGGACAAACGGCTGGATCTGGATGGCTTTGTCGCCAGCCTGAAAGACGGAATGACGATCGGTATCGGTGGCTGGGCGACCCGTCGCAAGCCGATGGCTCTGGTGCGCGCTATTGCCCGCTCGAACCTGAAAGACCTGACCATCGTGGCCTATGGTGGCCCCGATGTCGGCACACTGGTCGCGGCGGGCAAGGTCAAGAAGCTGATCTTCGGCTTTGTCTCTCTGGACCATTTCCCGCTGGACCCGCATTTTCGCGCGGCCCGTCAGGCCGGTGCGCTGGAAGTGATGGAGCTGGACGAAGGCCTGCTGCACTGGGGTCTGCGGGCTGCGGCCATGCACCTGCCCTTCCTGCCCGCCCATTTCGGCATGGCCACCGATATTCCGTCGCAAGGCATCAAGACCATCAAGTCCCCCTATGAGGACGGCCAGACCCTTTTGGCCATGCCTGCCATCAAGCTTGATGCGGCCATCATGCACGTCCACCGTGCGGACAAGGCGGGCAATACGCTGATCTTCAGCCCCGACCCCTTCTTTGACGATCTGATGGCGCGGGCCGCCGACAAGGTGTTCGTCTCCACCGAACAACTGGTTGAAACCGAAGGTCTGGACCTTCCGGCCAATGCCCGCTTCCACCCGTTCGAGCGCAGCGTCGTCACCGGTGTGATCGAGGCCCCTCTGGGAGCGCACCCGACCGCCGCCAACCCTGCCTACGGCATCGATATGGCCCACCTGAAAACCTATGTCGCGTCCAGCGGCGAAGGCTGGGGCGAGTATCGCGACCGCTTCGTCGATGTCGAACCCGACACCTATGTCGCGGCCGTCGGCGGGTCCGACCACATCCGCGCCCTTCCCGCAGCGATCTATTGAGGGGCAATGACATGACCCAGACCACCGACAACGCCCCCTATACGCTGATCGAACTGTGCATTGTCGCAGGCTCGGACGCATGGACCCATGACGGCGAGGTGCTGGCCACCGGCATTACCCTGATACCGCGCCTTGCCGCCGGCCTTGCCAAGCTGACCTGCAATCCGGCCCTGATGCTGACCGATGGTGAAAACCATTTCGTCGCCGAGCCGGTGCCCGCCGGTCCGCGCAACGGCTATCAGCCCAAGGTCGAGGGCTGGATGCCGTTTGCCCGCACCTTTGACAATCTGTGGGGTGGCAAGCGCCACGCCATGGTGGTGCCGACCCAGATCGACCGTTTTGGCCAGACCAATATCTCGGTCATCGGCGATCACGCCAAACCCAAGGCGGCCCTGCTGGGCGCGCGCGGCTATCCGGGTAACTCGATCAGCCATCCGAACAGCTATTTTGTGCCGTCCCACAACACCCGCGCCTTTGTGGCGGGCGAAGTCGATTATGTGTGCGGCGTTGGCTACAACCCTGCCCGCTGGGCCGATGGCAAAAAACCGCGCGGGTTGGACCTGCGTCTGGTCATCACCGATCTGGCCGTGCTGGATTTTGGCGGCAAGGACAACGCCATGCGCGTGCGCTCCTTGCACCCCGGCGTCACCTTCGAAGAGGTGCAGGAAAACACCGGCTTTGCGCTGGAACGCCCTGACCATATTCCCGAGACCAAAGCGCCGACCACCGAACAGCTCAAACTGATCCGCGATCGTCTGGACCCGCACAATCTGCGGGCCACCCTCATCAAGGGCAATCCGGTCGGTGACCGTCGCCTCGCCAAGACCGAGGCGGCCTGAATATGAGCGATCTGGTCCCTCCCAAATCCGTGGATATTGTCTACGAAACCGACACCCCCGTTGACTATGCGGTGGAGGGGCCGGTCGCATGGATCACCATGCAGCGCACGGCGTTTCACAACGCCCAGAACTCGCAGATGACCTATGCGCTGGACGATGCCTTCCGCCGCGCCGTCGATGACGATGCGGTCAAGGTCATTGTCCTGCGCGGAGCGGGCAAGCATTTCTCGGCTGGTCACGACATCGGCACACCGGGGCGCGACCTGCACAAGACGTTTGATCGCAAACATCTGGTGGCCGACCACACCAACAAGCCGGGGGCCGAACTGCTCTATACCCGCGAGCACGAGGTCTATCTGGGCATGTGCCGCCGCTGGCGCGAAATCCAGAAACCGACCATCGCCATGGTTCAAGGAGCCTGTATCGCAGGGGGCCTGATGTTGGCCTGGGTGTGCGATCTGATTGTGGCCTCGGACGATGCTTACTTCCAAGATCCTGTCGTGCGCATGGGTATTCCGGGCGTCGAATATTTCGCCCACGCCTTTGAAATGCACCCGCGCATTGCCAAGGAGTTCCTGTTCCTCGGTGACCGTATGCCTGCAAGCCGCGCCTATGAATTGGGCATGGTCAACCGCGTGGTGGCCCGCGATGATCTGGAGGCCCAGACCCGCATCATTGCCGAAAAGATTGCCCAGATGCCGCGCCTTGGTCTGTCCCTGACCAAACAGGCCGTCAACCATGTCGAAGACCTGCGTGGCAAGCGTACGGCCATGGATGCAGTCTTCCACATGCACCATTTCGCCCACGCCCAGAACGATCTGGTCAGCGGCCACAGTCTTGGCGGGCTGGACAGCAAGAGCATGGCCCAAGGCAATAAGGAAAAGGGCTGAGCATGGCCGATGTCCTTGCAACCGAACTGACCCGCAAACTGGGTTGCCGTTATCCGGTGATCCAGACGGCAATGGGCTGGATCGCGACCCCGCCTCTGGTGGCCGCCACCTCCAATGCGGGAGCCTTCGGCTTTCTGGGGGCAGCCGTCATGCGCCCCGACGAACTGCGGGCAGCCATTGCCGAGGTCAAATCCCTGACCCCGCACCCGTTCGGCGTGAACTTCCACATGTTCCAGCCGGGTGCCGCCGAGATCGTCGAGATCATACTGTCGGAACGCGAGCATATCCGCGCCGTCAGCTTTGGGCGCGGGCCGGACAAGGCCATCATCAAGCGTTTTCGCGATGCGGGCATTGTCTGCATCCCCACCGTGGGTGCGTTGAAACACGCCAAGAAAATGGTCGAACTGGGCTGCGACATGATCACGGTTCAGGGCGGCGAAGGCGGGGGCCACACCGGATCGGTCGCCACCACCGTACTGTTGCCGCAAGTGCTGGACACGGTCGATGTGCCGGTCGTGGCGGCAGGAGGCTTTGGCGACGGGCGCGGACTGGCGGCAGCTCTGGCCTATGGCGCAGCGGGCATGGCCATGGGCACGAGGTTTCTGATGACAGCAGAAAGCCCCATCCCCGCCATTACCAAGGACCGTTACCTGAAGGCCGGTCCTAACGATATTCTGGTCTCCACCAAGGTGGACGGCCTGCCCCAGCGCATGATCCGTAATCCGCGCCTTAACAGGATCGAGAAATCCGGCCCCGTCTCCATGTGGGTCAGGGCGCTGGAAAGCGCGTGGATGATGAAACGCGCCACAGGCGCATCCAATACCGACCTGCTGAAGGCGGCCCGCGCCATGACCGGCCACGGCGGGCTGACACTGGCACAGGCCATGATGGCCGCCAGCGCCCCTATGCTGATCCAAAGGGCTGTCGTCGAAGGCCGTCCCGACGAGGGACTGATGGCCACCGGACAGGTCGCAGGTCGTCTTGGCGACCTGCCGTCCTGCGAGGCCTTGATTACCGAAATCACCACCCAAGCCCGCGCACGGCTGGAGGCCCTGTGCGGCCCCGCCCAAATCGCGGCCTGACGGAAACCAACCATGCCCATTCGCACCGAAATCAGTGACCGCATCGGCGAGATCATTCTGGATCACCCGCCGGTCAATGCGCTCGATTCCACCCTATGGAATACCCTGCCCGATATCATTATCGAGGTTGGATCGCGCGAGGATGTCCGCTGTGTGCTGATCCGTGCCGAGGGGCGCGGTTTCTGCGGCGGCGTCGACATCAAGGAGATGCAGGCCCACCCCGAACGGATCGTTGAGCTGAACCGTGGCAACTACCGCACCTTCAAGGCTGTGCGCGATTGCCCTGTGCCGGTTGTGGTGGCGGCCCATGGTTTCGTCATCGGCGGCGGTATCGGCATTTGCGGGGCCTCTGATACGGTGATCGCCTCCGACGACTGCTTCTTCTCCCTGCCGGAAATCGACCGTGGCGCGATGGGCGGGGCATCTCATCTGTCGCGCATGTTACCGCTGCATGCCGTGCGCGCCGCCTTCTTTACCGGCGGCAAGATCACCGCACAGGACGCATGGCGTCTGGGGGGTGTGCACAAGGTGGTCAGCCGCGATGACCTGCTGGCCGAAGCCCGCGCCTTTGCCGCTGTGATTGCCGGCAAGAGCCGCACGGCTCTGGTTCTGGCCAAGCAAGCTCTCAACGGCCTTGAAGCCCGCGACGTCGATCACGGCTATCGCTTCGAACAGGGCTTTACGCTGGAAATGTATATGCACGCCGACAGTCAGGCCTCGCGCGATGCCTTTGTCGATGGCGGCAAACAGGCGAAGTTCTGATGCAGTTATCCTTCACGCCCGAACAAGACGCCTTTCGTCTGGAAGTCCGCCAGTGGCTGCAAACCCATGTGCCGCAAACGCGCCTGCCTTCCTTTGATACCGAAGCCGGATTTGCACTGCACCGCGCGTGGGAACGCACGCTGGCCCAAGGCAATTTCGGTATGGTCACATGGCCCAAGGCCTATGGCGGTCGTGGCCTGAACCTGATCGAATGGCTGATCTTCGAAGAAGAATATTATCGCGCCGGTGCCCCCGGTCGCGTGAACCAGAACGGCATCTTTTTGCTGGGTCCGACCCTGATGGAGTTCGGCACCGACGCACAAAAGGCCCGCTTCCTGCCCGCCATGGCCTCGGGCGATGAAATCTGGGCACAGGCATGGTCGGAACCTCAGGCCGGATCGGACCTTGCCGCCGTATCGACAACCGCCGTGCGTGACGGTGACCACTATGTGCTGAACGGCCACAAGATCTGGTCGTCGCGTGCCGTCTTTGCCGACTGGGCCTTTGTACTGGTCCGTACCGAGGCCGGGTCACAGCGCCACAAGGGTTTGTCGCTGGTGCTGATGGACCTGAAAACCGAAGGCGTCACGGTCAATCCCATTCCCCAGATCGACGGCGAAGCGGGCTTTGCCGAAATCTTTCTGGAAAATGCCCGCGTGCCCGTCGCCAACCGTCTGGGCGACGAAGGTCAGGGCTGGCACGTCTGCATGGCCACCGCCGGTTTCGAGCGCGGCCTGATGCTGCGCTCGCCTGCCCGCTATCAGGAAGCGGCCCGCAAGCTGTCGGCCCTTTATCTGGAACATCGCGACCGCGTCGATCCCGCCATTGGCCGCGATGTGGCGCAGGCTTGGATGAATGCACAGGCCTATGCCCTGTCCATCTATTCCACCGCCTGCCGCCTGCAGGCCGGTGGCAGCATCGGCGCCGAGGCCAGCTGCAACAAGATATTCTGGTCGGAGATGGATATCGCCCTGCACCAGACCGCGCTGGCCATCCTTGGTCCCTTCGCGGAACTGGCCGAACCCGTGGGCGAGAACCATGACTGGCTGGGCGGATACCTCTTCTCGCTGGCAGGGCCGATCTATGCCGGTTCCAACGAAATCCAGCGCAACATTATTGCCGAGCGTGTGCTTGGCATGCCGAGGGGCTGATCATGGATTTCGCCTTCGCAGAAGAACAACGGGCCATTGCCGAGGTTGTCACCTCTCTATTGTCCGACCAGTGCACAGGAACCGACCTGCGCCGACTGATGGATAGCGGCCAGACCCATGATGCCGCCCGCTGGAACGCGCTTATGGAGCTTGGCCTATCAGGCATTCTGGTTCCCGAGGACAAGGGCGGGCTTGGACTTTCTGAAACCGATTTCGTTCTGATCGCCCGCGCCTGTGGTTACGCCGCCCTGCCTGAACCTCTGGTCGAACAGGCAGGGGTCGTGCTGCCGCTCTTGGCCGCGCTCGATCATCCCCGCGCAGAGGAATGGCTGCACAAAGCTCTGTCCGGCGAGGCCCTCATTGCTTTGGCCCATCCTGTCAATCCATTCGTCAGCGATGCCGATACCGCCGATGCCTTTTTGATCGTGAAGGACGGCCAGCTTCATCTGGTCGCGCGCGATCAGGTCAAGTTGGACACCCGTGCCTCCATTGATCCTTTCCGCCGTCTGTCCACGATCTCGGCTACCCTCACGGCCGAAACCGTAGTCGCCGAGGCCAGTGCCTGCGCGCCCCTGCTGGCGCAGGCACTGGAACGGGCCGCCGTCTTTGCCGCCGCCCAATGCCTCGGCCTTGCCGAGCGCAGCGTCGAGTTGGCCGTCGCCTATGCCAATGAGCGCACCCAGTTCGGCAAACCCATCGCCACCTATCAGGCGGTCAAACACCTGCTGGCCACGGCACAGGTCAAGATCGAGTTTGCCCGTCCCGTCGTCTATGCCGCCGCCGCCGAGATCAAGGCCGGTAACGCCCTGTCCCGCGCCCGCGCCTCGCACGCCAAACTGGCCGCTGTCGAAGCCGCAAGCCTTGCCGCCCGTACCGCCATTCAGGTGCACGGGGCCATGGGTTATTCGTGGGAGGTGGATGTCCACTTTCTGCTGAAACGCGGCCTCGCCCTTGGCGGAAGCTGGGGTGACGAAACCTTCCACCGCGCGCGGGTGCTGGCCTGCGCCCTCTCCTCGCCCGCAGCCGATAGCGGCTTTGCGTTTACCGCCTCCAAGGACACCCTCGCCCATGCCGCATGAGGCCTATATTATCGATGCCGTCCGCACACCCGTAGGCCGCAAAAAGGGTGGCCTTGCCCATGTGCATCCGGCAGACCTCGGCGCTCATGTGCTGTCAGCCCTGATGGGGCGCACCGGTGTTGATCCGGCTGCTGTCGAGGATGTGGTGTTCGGCTGTTGTGACACGATCGGCCCGCAGGCTGGCGATATTGCCCGCTCGTGCTGGCTGGCGGCAGGTCTGCCCCAGCATGTGCCCGGCGTGACCATTGACCGCCAATGTGGCTCCTCGCAGCAGGCTGTGCATTTCGCTGCACAAGGCGTGATGAGCGGCACACAGGATCTGGTGGTCGCAGGTGGCGTGCAGAACATGAACGCCATTCCCATCTCTGCCGCCATGCTGGCCGGACAGGCCTATGGCTTTGCCGATCCCTTCCGTGGCTCGACCGGCTGGCAAAACCGCTTTGGCAACCAAGAAGTCAGCCAGTTCAACTCTGCGGAAATGATTGCCGACAAGTGGAATATCAGCCGCGAAGCCATGGAAGGCTTTGCACTGGAAAGCCATCGCCGCGCCATCGCCGCTCGCGATCAGGGCCTGTTCGATAACGAGATCAGCCCGCTGTCAGGCGTTACCCATGACGAGACCCCGCGCCAGACCTCGCTGGAGAAGATGGCCAGCCTGCAACCGCTGATCGAGAACGGACGCATCACCGCCGCCGTGGCCAGCCAGACCGCAGACGGAGCCGCCGCCATCCTGCTGGCCTCGCCCAAGGCGGTAAAAGACCACGGCCTGAAACCACGCGCCCGCATCCATCATATTTCAGTGCGCGCCGATGATCCGGTGTGGATGCTGACCGCGCCTATTCCCGCCACCCGTTATGCGCTGGAAAAGATCGGCCTGAACATTTCCGACATCGACCTGTTCGAATGCAACGAGGCCTTTGCCTCGGTCGCCATGGCATGGATGCAGGAACTGGAAATCCCGCATGACAGGGTCAATCTGAACGGCGGAGCCATTGCGCTCGGTCATCCGCTGGGAGCCACCGGCGCACGTATCATGACCACCATGCTGAACGCCCTTGAACGCACAGGCGGCCGCTATGGCCTGCAAACCATGTGCGAGGGTGGCGGTCAGGCCAATGTCACCATTATCGAGCGTTTGTAGGGGGAGAGTCCATGTCGGGTATCTGTGAAGGACGGGTTGTCATCGTCACCGGCGCGGGCGGAGGATTGGGCCGCGCCTATGCACTGGCTCTGGCCGCTGAAGGGGCCAATGTCGTGGTCAATGATCTAGGCGTCGGCACACATGGCGAGAGCGGCCAGACGGTCGGGGCCGCGCAGGTCGTCGTCGACGAGATCATCGCCAACGGCGGCAAGGCCGTCGCCAATACTGACGATGTCACCGAGGTCGAGGGCGGCCAGCGCATGGTGCAAACCGCGCTGGATGCCTTTGGCGACCTGCATGCCGTGGTCAATAATGCCGGTTTCGTACGCGACCGCATGTTTGTATCCTGCACGCCCGACGAATGGGATGCGGTGCTGCGTGTCCACCTGCGCGGCCATTTCTGTGTCAGCCGCGCCGCCGTCGACTACTGGCGCGCCAAGCAGAAGCGCGGCGAAAATCCCGATGCCCGTATCATCAACACCTCGTCGGGCGCAGGCCTGCAAGGCTCGATCGGACAGAGCGCCTATTCAGCAGCCAAGGGCGGCATTGCCAGCCTGACCCTCGTTCAAGCGGCTGAACTAGGCCGCTATGGCATCACCGCCAATGCGCTGGCCCCTGCTGCCCGCACCCGTATGACCGAGACCGCTTTTGCCGATGCCATGAAGGCCCCCGATGGGGGTTTTGACTCCAATGATCCGGCCAATGTCGCCCCCGCTGTTGTCTGGCTGGCCAGCGCACAATCCGCCGAGGTGACCGGACAGGTCTTCGAGCTTCAAGGCGGCAAGATCATGCTGTCCGAAGGCTGGCGCAACGGCCCCGTTGTCGATGCCGGCCGCCGCTGGAATCCATCGGAAGTCGGCGATGTGGTGCGTGATCTCGTTACCCGTCGCACGCCCGCCCAAGCTGTCTATGGCGCAGGCTAAAGGGCCGCACGCATGAACATCACCCTGACCGACGAACAACTGGCCATTGCCGAAAGCGCCCGTGATTTTCTGAACGAACACGGCACCTCGGCACGTCTGCGGGCCGCGATGGAATCGCCTGACGGATGGGACCGCGAGCAATGGCACGCCATGGCCGTCGAAATGGGCTGGCTGGGCGTGGCTGCGCCTGAACGGTTTGGCGGCAGCGATCTTGGCCTGATCGAACTGGCCCTGCTGCATGAAGAAACCGGTCGCACCCTGACGGCAGCCCCGCTTTTCCCCACCCTCGGTCTGGCCCTGCCCGCCCTGACAGGTGCGGGATGTGAGGCCATCCAGTCGCGCTTTCTACCGCGTCTGGTCGAGGGTGATATTCGCGCCTCCGTGTGTTTGACGGGCGCATCGGGTGTGCCTCTGCCTGCCGACGTGCCCTGTAGCCTGCACCGAGAGGGTACCCACTGGGTGCTCAACGGACAGGCCGACTATGTGCTGATGGGCCACGCCGCCAATCTTCTGGTGGTGGTCGCCCGTAGCGAAGATACATCCGGCTGGAATGGCCTCAGCCTCGTGGCTCTGGACGCCTACACGGCAGGAATCGCCGTCGAGCGCGTTACCAGCCTCGACCCCACCCGCCCCTTCAGCCGCATCCGTTTTAACAATGTAATCGTCGACGATGCCGCCATCGTCGGGCCTGTCGGCAAGGCGGAACCGGCTATCCGGCGTATGCTGGCCGTCGGCACCGTCATGCTGGCCGCCGAACAGTTGGGCGGGGCTGAACGTGTGCTGGAAATGAGCACCGACTACGCCAAGCAACGCGTCCAGTTCGGTCGCGTCATCGGCTCGTTCCAGGCTATCAAACACAAGCTGGCCGATATGATGATGGCCGTGGAATCCGCCCGTTCGGCCCTGTCCTATGCCGTGCGTTTGTTGCATGTGCCCGAGGCCATGGAAGAAGCCGCCGCCATCGCCGGTGCCAGCTGTTCCGAGGCCTTTATGCAGTGCGCTGCCGACACCATCCAGATTCATGGCGGCATCGGCTTTACGTGGGAACACGACGCCCATCTCTATTTCAAACGCGCCCGCACCAGCGCCACTGTGCTGGGAACGCCATCGCACCACTATGATGTGGTCGCCCGTGAAATGGGCCTCAGCGACATTGCGGATATCCAAGCATGAGTTTTGTGAACACACCGCCCGCCTACCCTGAGGGGCGTGGTTTGCTGAAGGGCAAGACGGCGGTGATTACGGCGGCCGCAGGTACGGGTATCGGGTTCTCGGCGGCCAAGCGGGCGGCTGAAGAAGGCGCGACCCTGGTCATCAGCGATTTTCACGAGCGCCGCCTAGGCGAGGCCGCCGATGCCATCGAGGCGGCGGTGGGTGTGCGTCCCTTTACCGTCGTCTGCGATGTGACGCAGCAGGCCGATGTGGATCGTCTGCGCGATGAATCGCTTCGGCTGCTGGGCCGCATCGACGTGCTGATCAACAATGCCGGTCTCGGCGGCGAGGTCGATGTCGTGGACATGACCGACGAGCAGTGGGACCGCGTTCTGGACGTGACCCTGACGTCTGTCTTCCGCATGAGCCGCGCCTTCTTGCCGGTCATGTATGCGGCCAAGTCGGGGGCCGTTGTGAACAATGCCTCGGTACTGGGCTGGCGCGCACAAAAGGGTCAGGCCCATTATGCCGCCGCCAAGGCCGGTGTGATGGCCTTTACCCGCTGTTCGGCGGTGGAAGCGGCCGAGCATGGCGTGCGCATCAATGCCGTCTCGCCATCCTTGGCCATGCACCCGTTCCTGGCCAAGGTCACGACCGACGAGATGCTGGCCGAGCTTTCCAAGCGCGAGGCCTTTGGCCGTCCGGCCGAGGTCTGGGAGATTGCCAACATCATGGTGTTCCTCGCCAGCGACCTGTCGTCATACCTGACCGGCGAGGTCATCTCGGCCTCCAGCCAGAGGGCGTAACCATGGGCGTTGTCTTTGATACGCCAGACGCCCTGCTGGGGGCCGAGGGCCGTGACCTCGGCCATACCGACTGGCTGTCGGTCGAGCAGGACCGCGTCACCACCTTTGGCCAGACCACCGGCGACATGCAGTGGATCCACGTCGATCCCGCCCGCGCCAAGGACGGCCCGTTCGGCGGCACCATCGCCCACGGCTATCTGACGCTGGCGCTGGTCAATGCCTTCATGCCCGACCTGATTACCGTCAACGGTGTGTCATCGGGCCTGAACATCGGTCTGGACAAGGTGCGGTTCCTGGCCCCCGTCAAGGTCGGGTCGCGCATTCGCGGTGCAGGCGTCATCAGCAAGATCGAGCCCAAAGGCACCGG
>NZ_JAVXCU010000031.1:0-27892 GCF_036659295.1 Brevundimonas sp.
AGACCGTATTCTGGACGAAGCCATCGCCCACAATTGCGACATTGTCGGCCTGTCCGGACTGATCACGCCATCGCTGGACGAAATGGTGTTTGTCGCGGCCGAGATGGAGCGTCGCGGCATGGACCTTCCGCTTCTGATTGGCGGCGCTACCACCAGCCGCACCCATACCGCCGTTAAGATCGAGCCGGCCTATCAACGCGGTTCGACCACCTATGTCATTGATGCCAGCCGCGCTGTGGGTGTTGTCGCAGGGCTGTTATCGCCGACTGACAAGGCCACCAACGAAGCGGCCACCCGCGAGGAATATGTTCGTATCCGCGAGCAATATGCACGCGGTCAGGAGGTCAAGGCCCGCGCCGCCCTGCCCGTCGCCCGGGCAAACTGCTTCAAGGCCCAAAACCCGACACCGGCACCAAAACCGTCCTTCATCGGCACCCGTGCCTTTGAGTGGGATTTGCAGGATCTGGCTGACCACATCGACTGGACGCCCTTCTTTGCAAGCTGGGAACTGATCGGGCGGTTCCCGCAGATTCTGGAAGACGAGATTGTCGGCGAGGCCGCATGCGATCTGTACCGCGATGCCCGTGCCATGCTGGGCAGGATCGTGGCCGAGAAATGGTACACCGCCAAGGGCGTGGCCGGTTTCTGGCCCGCCAATGCGCGTGGTGACGACATCGTCGTCTGGACCGACGAGAGCCGCACCACCGAGGCCGCTCGCTTTCACGGCCTGCGCCAGCAGATTGCCAAGAACAACGGCAAGCCGAACCTGTGTATCTCGGACTTCGTAGCCGAGGATGGCGAGGACTATATCGGTGCCTTCGCCGTCACCGCCGGTCATGGCGAACTGAAGAAAGCAAAAGAGTTCAAGGACGCCGGCGACGATTATTCGTCGATCATGGCCACCGCTCTGGCCGACCGTCTGGCCGAAGCCTTTGCCGAGCGCCTACACAAGGAGGTTCGCACCACACTGTGGGGCTATGTGCCGGACGAACAGACCACGGTTCAGGACCTGATCGAGGAGAAATACCTCGGTATCCGTCCTGCCCCCGGCTATCCGGCCCAGCCGGACCACACAGAAAAGGCCACCCTGTTCCGCCTGCTGGATGCGGAAGCCCAAGCCGGTATGGAACTGACCGAAAGCTTTGCGATGAACCCACCCGCCTCGGTCAGCGGCCTCTATTTCGGCCACGTCGAGAGCCATTATTTCGGCGTCGGCAAGATCGACCGCGACCAGATCGAAAGCTATGCCGAGCGCAAGGGCTGGGACGTCGCCACGGCCGAACGCTGGCTATCGCCCATCCTCAACTACGACCCTCGCAAAGTCGCTCAGGAACAGGCCGCGTAAATACCTTACGCTCCCTGAAACCAATCACCCCGAGGACGAAGCGTCCTCGGGGGTTTCTTGTGCGTATCCATCTATTGGGTCCACAAACAAAAGAGGCGGTGGATTTTTCCACCGCCTCTCTGTTTCAGTCTTAACCGCGATTAGAACTTGGCGGTCAGACCCACGAAGTAGCGACGACCCAGAATGTCATAGGTCGACGGATCCGTGTTGGCCTGAATACCCGGATCCCAGGTACGCGGCTCTTGGTCCAGCAGGTTGTTCACACCACCACGCAGCGAGACGACGTCGTTGACAGCCCAGCTACCGCTCAGGTCGAAGTAGTGGGTGGCTTCGAGGGTATCTTCCGAACCGAAGATGGTCATCTCACCCACACGACGCCAGCGAGCCGTTGCCGAGAACGGACCGTTGGCCCAGTTGACCGAAACCAGCGACTTCCACTCGGGGAAAGTGTTGCCGAAGTCGTCCGAGATCGTACCCTTACGGTCGAGCAGCGCACCACCGGCAACGACGCTGTCTTCACGCGAACCGAGCCAGCCGACGACAGCATTGACGCCAATAGTGCCCCAATCCGGACCACCCACGTCAACCAGGTCAATTCCCCAGTCAACTTGCAGGTCAACACCCGACGTCTTCAGAACACCCAGGTTGTCCAGGTTTTCGATGGCGTCGATGATATTGCCGTTATTCGGGTCACGGCTGAACTGCTGGCAGTAAGAGTTAGCTGCATCATAGGTCGGATTTTCACCGGTACCGTTGAAGCAACCGTTCAGAGCATCCGAGATCGAAATGCTATCGATAACGTTCTCGATTTCGATGCTGTAATAGTCGATCGAAGCCGAGAGACGGCCCAGCCAAGGCGACTGGAACTGCGACTGGTAGACCAGACCCAGCGACCAGGTGTCTGCCGTTTCTTCTTCCAGATCGATGTTGCCACCGGACCAACCGTTGGTTTGGTCATTCTCGAAGGTATAGGTATCTATAACCGTAGTCGCGAGGCCTTGAGCCAGGCAGAGCGCCTTGACCTTGTCCTTGTCAGCGCCGTTGCGATAGAAGCCGCCTACGTCACAGGGGTCACCACCCGGAGCCTTGAGGCTGGCATCACCGATAGCCGGGAAGTTCACGCTGGCTGGCGAGTAGAGCTCACCGATCGAAGGCGCACGCACAGCGCGGTTGAAACCACCACGCACACGCAGACCGTTTACGATTTCCCAATCGATATCAGCGCGATAGGCAGTCGTACCACCGATCGAGCTGTAGTCAGAGTAGCGGTAGCCAAGCGTCAGATCCAGCGAGCTGATAAACGGCAGGTTCGACAGAACTGGGATCAGAGCTTCACCGAACAGGTCGATGTTGTTGACGCGACCATTGACGGAATCAGCGGCGTTAAAGCCAGCGATTTCTACGCCTCCAATGGTTCCACCATCAGGCAGCCCGTCTGCGCCAAGGTGAGGCGTTCTCGGGTTGATACGGGCCAATGAAGGATCAGAGGCGTACTGATAGCCGTTCTCGCGATACTGGACACCGAGAGCGACGAGCACTTCGCCGGCAGGCAGGTCAAAGGCCTTGCCTTGCAGCGTACCTTCAATAACGCTTTGGTCGACTGTCGTTACCGTACGTGACGTACGGCCGATATAGCTCAGGCATTCAGCCGAAACGGCATTCTCGCCAAACGGATTGAAACCGCCCTCACAGATGCTGGCACCACCATCTGCGGCATCGAGCAAGGTCTGAACCGAGGAACGCGACACGTTGCCGGTCTGCGTCTCGATGTTGCTGACCCGACCGTATTGAGCATACAGATCATAGGTCCACGAGCTATGCGGAACTTGACCACGGACGCCGCCCGTCAGTTGGTAAACGCTATAGTCGTACTCGGCGTGACGGCCGCCCAGATCGGTGAAGCGCTTGTTAAACTGGAACGATGCGTTCGGATCAGCACGGCTGTCCAGGAAAGCCTTCAGAGCCGTCGGGATGAACGGGTTGGTCGAAGGCGCACGGAAGCCGGTCGTCGAAGCCGCAGGCGTAGCAGCCAATTCCTGGCTAGCCGTATACTGGTTGAACATTGCATCGCCGTAGAATTCGACGTTGTTGTTCAGCTTATATTTGCCGCTCGTATAGACGTTCCAGCGCTCCATCGGCAGCGACAGATAGTTCAGCGCGCCGGTATTGAAGGCATAGGTCGAACCCGGGGTATAGAAGCCCGTGTACTGGATACCTTCGGAAGGTTTGAAGTTCAGTGCCTTGGCATGGCTGAACATCGAACCGTCATTATTGAAGCCAAATGCACCCGTCAGCGACAGTGTCTGGTCGCCGAAATAGTCACGAATGGACTGCTCGGTCGGAAGGTTGGTGCTGTCGAACACAACCGAACCCATCGGCGTGGTGCCCGAACCGCCCGAAACAGCGGCGAAATCACGTGCCGAGTTGAAGATCAGGTCGCGGGTCGAACGGTTGATCGAGAGCACAGCATTACCGCGATCATCGGCGAAATTACCGCCAACGGTCAGGGTGTAGCTTTGGGTCGTGCCGTCGCTACGGTCGGTTTGACCATATTGAGCGTCGATTTGTGCGCCTTCAAACTGGTCATTCAGGATGAAGTTGGCAACACCACCGATAGCGTCCGAACCATAGGCTGCCGAGGCACCGCCCGAAATGGTTTCAACGCTGCGGATCAGCGCAGCCGGGATCAGGTTGACGTCGGCCGAGCCGTCACTGTTCGACGGCACCAGACGGCGACCATTGACCAGTACCAGCGTACGCTTCGGCGACAGGCTGCGCAGGTCAAGGTTGGCCTGACCGCCGTTCGACGGGTTGTTCGAAGTCGAGGAGATCGACGGCGTGAACTGCGGCAGATCATTCATCAGGCTGTCGATCGTAACCGAACCGGTGGCCTGAATGTCCTGCGCATCAACCGTAACAATCGGGCTGGCCGACTTGTAGTCCTGACGCGCGATACGCGAGCCAGTCACGACGATCTGCGAAACTTCAGTGGTTTCTTCAGTCTGCTCTTGCGCTTGGGCAATGCCCGCGCCAGCCAGCATGGTGAAGCCCGCAATCATCGAGGTTGCAAGCAAGTGCTCGCGTTTCGACAGCGATTTCATTCTGGTTTTACCTCCATAGCGAAGGGCAGCCCGAGTTTCCCCTCTGGCACACGCCTTCATGTTCCCCGTCACCAGACACAACAATGACTGGTGAGCGACAGCCTCTCACTAGGCCCAGATTTTCAATGGAGACACGACAATTAGGGGGTTCAACAAAAACGACCAAATAATGTCGTAATTTGGCAACGTTAGGGCCAGCTTGGCCACACAGGTAACAAGGGTACTAAAGTTTTCAATATCGATTTATTTCAAGGGCCAATTATCAAAAGTATTTACAAATTAGAATTTATTTCTAAAATTTTTTAGTATCCTAGATTAATTTTAGAAAGCTCCGTTCTTTCGCAATTCCTTGTAATTTTAAGAGCATCAATTCAAACAGTTGATCAAGTTTCTGGATTAACCCCAAAAAATAATGCTTCCAGCCCCCTCTGCGACTCACAGAAAGCGTGCCAACCCATCGCGTTTCTGCTCGTAACAACCATACAGAGATCGCATATTTTTTTCACAACTGCGCGCTACCGCCCGCCCCTATTCAAGCCATCAGTGCACACTACACTAGCGCTATTCAGCAAAATATATCATCGAAATACATGACATAATCGATGCCTAAATTCGGCACTAACTCCGCATTTTTGGCATCCGTCTTACAAATAACGATGTAAGCTGTAGATTAGTCGCCTCGGCCATTCGTATGGCGACAGAGCGAGACGTGGTCAGTCAGACTCCCTCTGCCCGCTACCTAATTCACAAACATCGGGGCACGCCTCTGCTATCAGGGTATCCAGACGTCGCTGATCCTTCGCGTCGGGAGTGCCCTTATGCAGTTCACCAGAGAGTTTGATTTTGCCTACGGGCGCTGCGACCGGATGTCGGCACGGGTCCAGCGGGTGATTGCCAATAATCCCGGCCCGTTCACCTTTACGGGGACCGGCACCTATATAGTGGGCAAGGCCGGTGCGGGATCAAAGGTCGCTGTGATCGACCCCGGCCCGATGGATCAGGCGCATCTGGCCGCTCTGATCGAGGCCATAGGCCCGCGCACGCTCAGCCATATTCTTGTGACGCATACCCATGCCGACCACTCCCCGCTCAGTTACGAACTGGCCAAGGCCATGGGCGGGGCACCGATCTATGCTGCCCGTCCGCCATCCGGTGATCATCAGTGTTCGCAACTGGATGAAAGCCATGATGAGGACTTTGCGCCCGATGTCATCCTGACGGGTGGCGAAGTCATTACAGGTGATGGCTGGACCATGGATGTCATGGCCACACCCGGCCATGCGTCGAACCACATCTGTTTTGCCCTGCGTGAAGAAAATGGCCTGTTCAGCGGCGATCACATCATGGGCTGGTCCACGACCATTGTGGCCCCACCCGATGGCGATATGAGCGACTATATGGCCAGTCTGGAAGCCATCATGGTTCGCGGATTTGACACGATATGGCCCACCCACGGGGCCCCGATCACCGATGTCGAGCCCTTCCTGAAGGGCTATCACGCGCACCGGATGCAGCGCGAGGCTCAGGTTCTGGAGCGTCTCGCCGCCGGTGACACCACCATCGCCCAGATGGTTCCCATGCTTTATGCCGCCGTCAGCCAGAGCCTGTGGCCCGCCGCTAGCCTGTCGGTGCTGTCGCATCTGCAAAAACTGGTGCGCGACGGGCGTGCAGAAACAAATGATGCCAACAGCCTGCAAGGCCATTGGCATCTAATCGGTTAGATTTTCCAGCCGCCTAGCGCAGCGCATTCATCTCGGCGACAACACGCTTGGCCAGATCGCAAGCACGCGGCCCGATCGGCATAGTGTCACGCGCCGCCACACGCACATCGGTACGCCCCGGACGGATACGGACCGTGACATCGTGCTGGATGCCAAACCACATGCCCTCCTGCCATCCGTCCACGCGGAAGGGCGAAGAGCCCATCACTGTCACACCTGACTGTTTCAACGCCCACGCGACCACATCGGGTGACAACTGGCTATCGATCGCCAGCAAGCCGTCACACGCGACGGAACTGCTGGGCACAACACGCGCCGCACGGCGATCCGACAGCATGGTACGACCAAAGCCCGGAGCGTCATCGGCATTGGACGTCACATCGCGCGGATCGGGTCCGATACGCGAGAGCTGGTACTTATAGATCCCGAATGTGCCACCCGCGACCAGCAAAGCCGTCAGGGCATACAGCCACAGGTCGCGGTTCTTCAGCATCAGAAGCACCGCAACCAGCGCCGCTGCCAGCCCCGCCCACGCCATGATCGATCCTAGTTTGAGCGCGATCAGGCCCAGACCGGTTTCCAGACTGACCCAACCCAGACGGGTGGCCAGAACCGCCCCCAGCACCATCAGCGGCGCGGTACAGGCGATCAGCACTGCCAATCGCGCGATACCTGTCAGCTTCTTGTCCGGTTGCATTCTGTCACCTCCTGCAAACGCCTAGCCGACCGAAGGGAAACGATAATCCTTCAGCCGTTCACGAAGCAGCTTCTTGTCTATCTTACCCGTGGCGCCAAGCGGAATTTCATCAACGGCAACAACATCATCGGGCATCCACCACTTGGCGATCTTGCCAACCAGGAAGTCCAGATGCTCCTGCTTGTCGAGGACTTCGCCCTCTTTGAGCTTGACGATCAGTAACGGACGCTCGTCCCATTTCGGATGCGCGGCACCGATCACAGCGGCCAGTTCGACCTTGTCGTGGCCCACCGCAATATTCTCGATCTCGATCGAGCTGATCCACTCGCCACCAGACTTGATGACGTCCTTGGCGCGGTCGGTGATGTGCATAAAGCCGTATTCATCAATGGTGGCCACGTCACCCGTGTCGAAATAGCCGTCTTCGTCCAGCACCGAACCTTCGCCCTTGAAATAGGCGCTCGAGACGGTCGGTCCCTTGATAAGCAAGCGACCAAAGGTGCTGCCGTCATGCGGCAGCTCCGCGCCGGCTTCATCGACCAGTTTCAGCTCGACCCCCAAAGGCGGCATGCCCTGTTTGATCCGCTGCTTTACCTGATCATCATAAGGCCAGCTCTTCATTTCGGGCAGGATGTTGGACACCGTGCCGATGGGCGAGGTTTCCGTCATGCCCCAGCCCTGCACGACTTCGACATTGAACTCGTCATTAAAGATGCGGATCAGGCTTTCGGGGGTTGCCGCCCCTCCAATCATCACCCGCTTGACGGTCGAGAGCTTGAGGTTGTTCTCGCGCATGTGCTGCAAGAGGCCCTGCCAGACGGTCGGCACGGCCGCAGAGAAGGTCACGCCCTCGCTCTCCAGCAGTTCGTAAATCGAGGCCCCGTCCATCTTTGCGCCCGGCATGACCAGTTTGGTACCCGCCGCAGGACCGGCAAAGGCAATACCCCACGCATTGGCATGGAACATCGGCACGACAGGCAAGATTACATCGCCCGGCGTCGCGCCCAGTACCGTGGCCTGCATCCCCATCAGGGTGTGCAGGAAGTTGGAACGGTGCGAATACAATACGCCCTTGGGATTGCCCGTTGTGCCGGACGTATAACAAAGCCCACAGGCCGTCTGTTCGTCAAAACCGCCCCATTTCACATCCGAAGAGGCTTGATCCAACAGGCTCTCATAGGCCTCGGCATTGGGCAGTTTGGTCTGCGGCATGTGGGCCGCATCGGTCATGATGACGAAACGCTCGACCTTGGGAATGTGCGGCAGGATCGCTTCCAGCAGCGGTACAAAGGTCAGGTCTGTAAAGATCACGCGGTCTTCGGCGTGGTTGATAATATAGACCAGTTGTTCGGGGAACAGACGCGGGTTCAGGGTGTGGCACACCGCCCCGATCCCCATAATGCCGTACCAGGCCTCCATATGGTTGCCGGTATTCCACGCCAGCGTCGCGACACGGTCCCCCTGTTTGATGCCCCATGCCTGAAGGAAGTTGGACACCTTGCGCGCCCGTTCGTGTATCTGGCCATAGGTCACACGGACAATCGGCCCTTCTACAGAGCGCGTCACCACTTCGCGGTTCGGGTGCCATGTCTTGGCATGGTCCAGAATACGATCAACCGTCAGCGGCCAGTCCTGCATCAGTCCGAGCATTGGCGTCCCTCTATAATAAAGTCCCGTTTGCGCTTGTTGTGGTTCATCGACCGGCGCTTTACCGGACGCTAAGCCATTAAGGGCGCGGGTGGCAATGTGACCCTAGGTCAGGTTTGCCGCGACAAAATGTGTTTTTCGCCATTTGGCTGTCTTGCGCCTTGCCTTGTGACAGTGGATGAGGTCGCCATGACCATACTGATTGCCATCACCGGCGGCTCGGGTTCGGGCAAGTCCACCCTCGCCGAAGCCCTGATTTCGTGCCTTCCCCAAGGCAGGGCCGCCTTGTTGCGCGAAGATTCCTATTACAAGGACGCGGCATCGGTAGAGGGCTTTGATCCGGCAACGCATGATTTCGATCACGTCGATTCCCGCGATCACGATCTGTTGGTGCGCGACCTGAAAGCGCTGAAGGAGGCCCGCGACATTGTCGCCCCCCTCTATTCCTTCATCACCCATGGTCGCGAAGAAGGTGGCGAACCGGTCAAGGCCGCCGATGTCGTGGTCATTGAAGGCACGCACCTGTTGTGCAATCCGGCATTGACGGCGCTGTTCGATATCAAGGTCTTTGTCGATACACCTGCCGATATCCGCTTTATCCGCCGCCTGTTGCGCGACCAGATCGAGCGCGGTCGTACAGCGGATTCTGTGGTCAACCAGTACCTGCTGACCGTCCGCCCCGGCCATGAGGCCTTTACCCAGCCGTCGCGTATTCATGCCGACTTTATCGTCGCCGATACCACCGCAGCCGTCCGTCTGGTCGACCATGATGCGGTTATGCGACTGGTTGCCCCCGTCCTCGCACACCCCTTGCTTGCAGCATTCAAATAGTCGCGCGACCAATAGTTGCGCTAAAAATAAACGCTAATGCTCTGCACACGGCGCATGTTAAAGCTCGGATTGTTATATTATTTCACGATAATAAATAACAATGCTACGCTTGCGCTTATGGCAAAGCTGGATCACTGTCGTTTGCAGAACAACAATCCGGCGAACTGCAAATGTCTGCCCAACAGGATCCCCGCGTTCACACGATTATCCGCGAAGCCAGACTGCGCTTCGTGTCCGACGGGTATGCTGCAGCACGCATAGAACCGATTGCCCGCTCGGCCGGTGTATCGACGGCGACGCTCTACACATTCTTTCCCAGCAAGGTGGCGCTGTTCGAGGCTGTCGTCGAAGCTGCCGCAAAGGAATTCTACGACCGCGTCGGCCCGTTTATAAACGCATCAGCCCCCGACAGGGCCATGTTGACGGCCTATCTGACCCGATACACCGAGTTTCTGTCCGACAGCTTCGTGCGTAAAATGTTTCGCCTGATTGTGGCCGAGCGCCCGCGTTTCAACACGCAGGCCGTCGACTTTTTCGACCGGGGGCGCGGAGATATCGCCCACACCCTGATCGCCATGTTCGCCACCATGGGTGCCAATGGCCTCGTCAAAATCGACAAGCCCGGCTCGGCCGTCAGCCAGCTACTGGGCATGGTCGAACATCCGGTCCTGTTGCTGCCGCTGGCCTCGGGTAAGGACCCGATACAGGATCGCGGTGCCGCTGACATTGCCGAAGACGCCGTAGAGACCTTCTGGGCCCGCTACGGCATCTGACACTTAGGGATACAGGCGCTCAATGCGCCACGCATCGCCCTGTTTCACAAAGCGCATACGGTCGTGCAGCCGGAATTTGCGGTCACGCCAGAACTCGATAGACACCGGCACCAGCCGCCAGCCCGACCAATGCGGCGGGCGCGACACATCCCGCCCCTCAAAGCGCTGCGTCTCTTCGTCAACGCGCAGTTCCAGCGCCTCGCGGCTTTCCAGCAGGTGCGACTGGGATGATGCCCATGCACCAATGCGGCTCTCGCGGGCGCGGCTGGCAAAATAGGCATCGGCTTCGGCCGCCGTCACAGGCTCGATCACACCGCGCACACGCACCTGACGGCGCAGCGATTTCCAGTGAAAGACCAGCGCCGCGACAGGATTAACCGCCAGCTCCTGCCCCTTGGCGCTTTCAAGGTTGGAGAAAAACGTAAAGCCGGTCGCGTCCATATCTTTCAGCAGCACAATCCGCGCATCCGGCACGCCCTGGGCATCCACCGTAGCCAGCGTCATGGCATTGGCATCATTCGGCTCGGTGACGACCGCTTCCTTCAGCCAGTCGGCAAAGATCGCAAACGGATCAGCACCTTCAAAAATGCTGTCATCCGAGTTGCGAACCAGTTGGGCTTCGTACTCGTCGCGTGACGGGCTGGGCGGGATAGCAGAGTGACTCATAGCTCTGCTTATAGCCCGCCCGACGCGATTTGCCCAAATATTGAACGCCGTTCATTCCGCTGACATAAGGTGGTTACGGTTAACACCCTTTTGACCATATCGGGTCAGTGTGGGTTCATGAGCGCAAGGCCACTGACCGTTTCGGAAGCCTACCGGATACTGGACCTGACTGGTCCGGCCAGTCCGGCTGCGCTATCGGCTGCGTTCCGCCGTGTCGCCAAGGCGGTCCATCCCGATCAGCCAAACGGCGATGTTGTGCTGTTCCGCTATGTGGTCGACGCCTACCACCTGCTGCAAAACCAGTCCGGCCAGCGGTTGTTGCTGGAAGCACCGCAAGCCTCCGGTCTGCGCGTGGTTCGCCCCGATCCCGAGATCGTCATCTCGCCTATGCAGGCCTTAAAGGGCGGCATCACCAGCCTGTATGTCGATGATCGCCTGTACCGTGTGCGCCTCGCCCCCGGCCTGAGGCACGGTGACCAGATGCGCCTCAAAGACCTGATGACGGTGCCTGTAAAAATCCGACCGCGTGACGGCCTGTCGGTATTCGGCTCGGACCTGTTCTTCCAGACCCGTATCGAAGCCCATCTGGTTCGCGATGGCGGGCGTATCGAGTTTGATACCCCCGTTGGTCCGCAATCGGCCTGGCTGGTGCCGGACATGACATCGCCGGTCAGGTTACGTTTTGAAGGTCAGGGTCTTCCCGCACGCGGCACGCGCCCTGCCGGTGATCTCTTCGTGTCGCTGGAATCCAAGCCAGAAAGCCTCACAGAGACACAAGATCGTCACCATCGCTTCACTCAGCTCTGGACGACACAGGCCGCAGCGGCTTAAGCCGTAGCCTCATGTCACATAACAGCTTCGGTCACCTGTTCCGCATCACCACCTGGGGCGAAAGCCACGGGCCGGCTATTGGCGTCGTCGTAGACGGCTGCCCGCCGCTGATCCCTCTGACCGAGGCGGATATCCAGCCGTTTCTTGACCAGCGCAAACCGGGCGGCAGCCGCTTTGTCACCCAGCGTCAGGAAGCCGATGCGGTGAAAATCCTGTCCGGCGTGTTTGACGACGGCAACGGCCCTGTCACCACCGGCACCCCGATCAGCCTGATGATCGAAAACACCGACCAGCGGTCCAAGGACTATGGCGAGATCGCCCACGCCTTCCGCCCCGGTCACGCCGACTTTACCTATCAGGCCAAATACGGTGTGCGCGACTATCGCGGCGGTGGTCGATCCAGCGCCCGCGAAACGGCCAGCCGCGTGGCGGCCGGTGCCGTGGCGCGTAAGGTTCTGGGTGACAGCATTCAGATCCGCGCAGGCGTGGTGCAGCTTGGCCCGCACCGCATCCCTGACGACCAGATCGACTTCAGCGCCGTTTACGACAACGCCCTGTTCGCCGCCTCGCACGAAGTGGTGCCGCAATGGGAAGCCTATCTGGATACCGTCCGCAAAGCCGGCTCCAGCATCGGCGCGGTCGTCGCGCTGGAAGTCACCGGCGTGCCTGCCGGATGGGGCGCACCGCTCTATGCGAAACTGGATAGCGAACTGGCATCGGGCCTGATGACCATCAACGCCGTCAAGGGCGTGGAAATCGGCGCGGGCTTCGAGGCCGCCATGCTGTCAGGCGAGGAAAACGCCGACGAAATGCGCATCGGGCCTGACGGCGAGCCGGTCTTCCTGTCGAACAAGGCGGGCGGCATCCTCGGCGGCATCTCGACGGGCCAGCCCGTCACCGCCCGCGTGGCCTTCAAACCCACCTCCTCCATCCTCACCCACCGCCAGACCATCAACCGCGACGGCACCGAAGTAGACCTGCGCACCAAAGGCCGCCACGACCCCTGCGTCGCCCTGCGCGGCGTGCCGGTCGTGGAAGCGATGGCGGCGATTGTTCTAGCCGATGCAAAGCTGAGGCATCGGGCGCAGGTGGGCTGATCGATACAGCCCCTTACCTGAAAAACAGGGCAAGATAGTCAAAGATGGACGAGGGCATGCTCGTGTGGATCATCTTCAAATCTCGCTAACGCAACTCAACCAAATTTACAGGTACTTCAGCCAGCGGATGTCCCGTCGCCTTGCTTTAAACCGCGAGAAGTGGGCCGTAGGCAGGTAAAGCGGGACGATTAGGGCCGCATACCAGACAAAAATCCAGAGATAGTTTGAGATCCCGAAAACGTTCCCTTGGGTGTGTCCGTAGATCGCGACAGCACTGTGATACAGCAGCCTCAGCACGACCAAGTGGAATATATAGAAAAACATCGGTGCGCCGCCGAACACTGCGAGTGCGGACATTAGCCACCCTTCGCGCATGCGTTCAAAAACGGCGAGCAGCAGGATACCGACACCCAGCGTAAGCAGCAGGAACAAGAGCGACGGCGGATACTTTGTCAGAGCGAAAAAGCTCATCGCAGTTCTGAGTGGACTGCCCTCGACCACGAACCAAGGGGCGTCACCATAGACATTGAGCAGACGGATCACCACGAATGCAACCAGCAGTCCGCAACCCGTTATCATAAGCCGTCGCTGTCGCTTAGCCGCCTCAACACTGCTCAAGAACCACGGTCCAATCGCATATCCGGTCAGTATGACACCTATCCATGGAAGGACAGGATAGGTGGTCTGGGCCACAAGCCCGAACGGAAGCGCGATAACATCGCGCTGATGCAACATTGCCCATAGGGCAAACAGCGGATGACCGGATTCCAAATGGATCGGGTCAAGTAGGTTGTGGCCACAGATGATGACCAAACCGATGGCTAACAGCACCCGTCGAGGCAGGCTGATCATCGCCGCCAAGACAATCATGCAAACGCCGATGCACCAAATCACCTGCAACCAGAGCGTTGGACTGGCTATGCCCCAGTAAAGCTCGGACAGAAGAAATACCTCAAGGGCCATCAAAAACAGCCCTCGCTTGATCAGAAAAATCCGTGTCTCGGCCAGCGAATGTTTGGAGGCATAAAGGAAGGCGGAGAGGCCCGTCAGGAAGACGAAAACAGGTGCGCACAGACTAGCCGCCAAACGCGCCAGATAGAGCGCGGGCAAAGCCGTATGTGCATCGATGGGATCAAGCACGGAAATATGCAGGAACCAGGTTTCGCGCAGATGATCCAGCAGCATCACAACCATCACGAAGCCCCTCAAGGCATCGATGCTCTGCAAGCGAGCACCGCTCGCAACGCGCGAAATAGCCTTACTTAAGGTGGGAGCCGATGCTGCTTTCGCCCCAGTTATACCGTCACCCATCCAAAAACCCTTTGAGCCGTCTCAACACCACAGCCTTTGGCCGCACTTGAAAAAGCGGCTTATCTCTTCACGTCTCAGGATGCAAAATAAATGTTACTTTATATCATATCATCACAACACCTCCGAAGGCCCAAGCGCTCTCCTGCTCAAAGTGGCGGGAGATTCTGTAACAATCCGTGATCGCCACACCCCTATTCGTAACAGGTACTGTTCCTTATATAGCTCTCAATGACGCAGCAACGCACTGCAATCTCAAGCGTTGGGAGTGAACCATGATCGATGTCCGTCCTTTTAATACCCTCGGTGGCGCTAATCACGGCTGGCTGAATGCCAAGCACCACTTCTCGTTCGCCAACTATTACGATCCCAATCGTATGGGCTGGGGCCGTCTGCGCGTCTGGAACGATGACGAGATCGGTGCAAAGTCGGGCTTCCCGCCTCATCCGCATGCCGACATGGAAATCATCACCTATGTCCGCACGGGGGCCATCACCCATCAGGATTCCATGGGCAATACGGGCCGCACGGGCGCTGGCGATGTGCAGGTCATGAGCGCAGGTACCGGTGTGCGCCACGCCGAGTACAATATGGAAAACGAGCTGACGACGCTGTTCCAGATCTGGATCGAGACGGACCGTCCCGGTGCAGAACCTTCGTGGGGCCAGCGCGAGTTTCCAAAGGCCGACCGCTCGGGCCAGTTCACCATCGTCGCCTCGGGCAACCCCGACGACAACGCCTTGATAATCAATGCCGACGCCCGCGTTCTGGCTGCGACCCTCAAGGCCGGTGAAAGCCTGTCCTATGATCTGGCTGCCGGTCGCCGTGCCTATCTGGTGCCAGCTGTTGGCAAGGTGGATGTGAACGGCACGACGCTGAACGCCCGCGACGGTGCAGGCATCGTCGATGAAGCCACCATCACCATCACGGCCAGCGAAGACGCAGAACTGGTCATGGTCGACAGCCTGTAAACGGCGGACTAAAACCAAACGTCAGGGGGACACCGATGGTGTCCCCCTTTCTGTTTAGGCCCTATTCCAGAGCATTTTCGCATTCGGATGCGGCAAGCCCTGATCGTCGGTTTCGCGCTGGCTGACCACCTTGAACCCCATCGCCCGATAAAAGCCGATGGCCGCTTCGTTCGCCAAATAAACCTCTAGCGACAATGCATCCCTGCCGGTTTCGATATGCCGCAACAAGGCCTTGCCGATACCCTTGCCCTGATAGTCCGGATCAACAAACAGCGCCGCAATATGGTCGTCCAGCAAGCTGGCAAACCCGACAGGCCGGTCATCCAGACAAGCCACAACCGTTGTCGCCATGGGCAGATAGACGCCCTCCATCATCGGCTTCTGTTCGCGCAGGGTTTGTTCGCCGATAAAGTCATGGGCGATCATCGAGGCTCTGAACCAGATGTCAGACAGGTGTGATGTATCCGTGCTCGCAACAAACGGACGGATCGACAGGTTTTCGATCATAGGAATTTCCAAAGATAATACGCAGAAAACAGCGCCCTCAACCGGAGCGCTGGCGAACCCTTTCGGGTGGCTCAAAATCTTTCTCTGCGCATAAGTCTCCGCATCTGCTTGAGCCAAGCCTAGCCCTTAAAACCCATAAGGGCCAGTTCCCGCCGATGGATCACAGGCCGCGCCTGTTTCGATCCCGACGCAGCCAAAGCTCGGCTAGTACAAGGTTTGGCACCCACGCCAGAAAGGCAATCGCGCTATACCAAGGCTCGAAGGGCAGCCCGAAAATCATCACCAGCGGCAAATAGATGCGCAAGGTCACGGCCGCCAGCGTCAGCGCCCATGACCGGATCATCCAGCGTCGGTGCGCGTCAAACCGCTGCTGCACAGCAGCCCGCCAGCCAAGAACGTTCACCGCAATCCACAACACGCCCAGCAATCCAAAGCCCGACGCCGCCACCGGACCTGCCCGCGTTCCGGCCGCCAGTACCAGCCCTGCCGCACCACCGATCAGGCAGGACACAACATAGGTCCGGCCTATCCAGCGATGCAGCCCCAAAGTGGTGCGTCGCCATGCGGGGATGAACTGCCACGCCCCCAGCGCCAAAGCTGTGACCGAGCCAGCCACATGCACCACCAGCCACGGCAGGCCATAGACATTGTGCAAGGCCTGCTGGATCGTCTGCGGTGGATTAACGAGATAGCGTCCGGAATAAGCGGCAACCGCCAGACACAGTAACAGCAGAAATGCCCAGCCTGTACGACGGGCCCATTTTCGGGTCTGGATTAGAATTATCGAGTGAGCAGACAAGCGAGCGATCCTTGTTCTTGATTTCGCAAGCCGCTATTGCCGCCTCCTGCCCGTGCCCGTCAGGCTCGACTTCGTGAAAGGTGCCAATGATGCGTGAACGAGACGCCGCACCTCACAAGGCCACAGCCCCATTGCGTTCTTCGCTGTTCAGACGCGCAGGCATCGATCTTGGCATTCTGGTCGCCATCGGTCTGTTGATGGGATTTCTCGGACCATTTGGCTCTGATCGGGCCCCTGCTGGCTTGCGATATATCTACTGGATGATCTGCATGGTTGGCGGGGGTCTGATCGCGCTGGCGGGCGACTACATGCTTGGCCGCTATATTCGAAAGACATGGATCAGGGTGCTGGTGGGCTCCGTTATCCTGACCCCGCTTGTCGCCCTTCTGGTGCGCTATGCCGAGTATGTGGTGATGGGCGGACAGTTGGACTGGCACCGCTTTTCCAACCTGTTGCTGCAAGTCTGGCCGATCCTGCTGGCCGTTCTGGTGGTGCAGGCCCTGATCTGGCGTCGACCCGCTGTCAGGATCGAGACCCGCACTCTGGTCGCCCCGCCCCTGCCGCAAGCCGAGGCCGATTTTCGCAAGCGTCTTTCGGCCAAGCGCCGCAGTGCTACCCTGTTCGCCATTCAGGCCTATGACCACTATCTGAAGGTCCACACAGACGCAGGCGAGGAAATGATCACCCTGCGAATGTCCGACGCCATGGCCGATCTGGAATTGGCCCATGGATGGCGGGTGCATCGCTCGTGGTGGGTGGCGGCCTCAGCCATCGAGAGCGCCACTTGGAACCGCAGCAGCGGTGAACTGATGCTTAAAAACGGCATGACCCTGCCGGTCAGCAAAACCTATCGCCACGCCCTCAAGGAAGCTGGCTGGCTGTGAATGCGCGTCGATAGACGGTTGGCGGCTACAAGACACTGTAATACAAAGACGAGATGAAGCTTTCCCGCCCCCGATCCGTCCTGACCACGCTCGCCTGCTCGATCTTGCTGGCCACCAGCCTGTCCGGATGTGTCGCCGGTGCCGTTGTCGGTGCAGGTGCCGCTGTCGTCGGTGGCGCAGCCAAGGTCACAGGTGCCGTCGTTGGTGCGGGCATTGATGCCGTGCACACCTCGGACGAAGAAGAACGCGCCAAGCGTGAACGCGAACAGCGCGAGGCCGAACGCGAAGCCCGCCGCTGCGAACGTCGTCAGCAACAGGGCAAGGCCTGCTAGGGCATTAAACGGCCCTCGCCCGCCCCAGTGTCCAGACCACCAGCGCCGCTATGCTGCTGGCCGCAATGGCGGCCATTATGGGCATGAGTGACGCAGTATTTCCCGCCTGCAGCGCCCATAACAGGGCCGTCAGCAGGCCGCCTGCGACCACAATCAGCATCGCCAAATGGGTAAAGCGCGTAAGGGCGCGTTGTTTGGCAACACGCTCCAGAACCGCAATCTCGAATCCGTAATCCTGTTCAGCAGGTTTCGATGCCGCAAACAGGGCCGCCAGTTTCTGCTCGGGGGTCAAGCCTTTAGGGGTCATAGCTGTTCTCCTAACGCTTTCAGCAAACGCTCGCGACCTCTGGATAGATGGGATTTTACCGTGCCTAACGGAATATCCAGCGATGCGGAAATCTCGGCATGGCTCCAGCCCTCGGCCAGTGACAACGCCACACAGGCCCGCACATCTGCCGGCAAATCCGCCATAGCTGTTTCCATACCGATACGGTCCTCGGCACTGACACCTTCGGGTGTAGTCAGGGATTGCAGCCAGTCCTGATCGCGGCGCGCACGGCGCTGGTTGCTGCGGATATGGTCCTGCGCTCTGCGCCACGCCATGCCGATCAGCCATGAACGGAAGCGGTCTGGATCGCGCACCGTTGCCAGCCCCTGCCATGCATGGACAAACACATCCTGCGCCACATCATCGGCATCGGCCCAGCGACCGCCCAGCAGCCGGCGTAGGAAGCCGCGCACCATCATCTGGGTCGCAGCCACCAGCCGCCCATAGGCCATGTCCGATCCGGCCTGCGCCTCGGCCAGCCAGCGGATTTCCTGCTGTGTCATCGGATCAGCGCCCCGTCAGCACACTGCCTATTTTTTCTTCACACTCAAGCCGATGGCCATGACCAGCGCCCAGACGGCAACGGCACCCATGGTAAAGGCTACGATCGTGAACGGATACCCCGCGAGCCCGCTCGACCACGACGCGTAGGCAAAGCCCGCTGAAAACACCGCGAACAATCCTACCAGCGACCAGTAATGTATTGGCCCTTGTGCCTTGGCCATGCCCGCCGACACAGGATTGGGAGCCGTCACACCGGCTTCGGACAGCGAAAACCCCTTGGTCAGCGCCGTCAGAACTTCCTCGGGCGGAGCCTCGCCCCGCTCGGCATAGACTTTGAGAACATCCAGCATGGCGCGGTGCTGGCGATATTTCAGCCATGTCGTGAAGCCCGCATAGACAATGCCGAACAGTGGCACCGAAAATACCAGAACCCAGAAAATCATGCCCATAGCCATACCCTTTCCAAACCGTCGAAAACCTTGTTTCGTCAGTTAGTCGTCACAGCAAGGGCGATTGGATGCAGTGTCCGTATAAAAAACTCTAACTCATACCGACAAGGTCCAGACATGAGCCCGAACTCTGACGTAGAGAAGGTCAAAGGCCCCGCATCCTATTTCCCGTCTATCGAAAAGAAATATGGCCGTCCCATTTCCGACTGGCAGGGCATAGTGCGCAGTGCCTATCCGGCCAAGCACATGGAACTGGTCGAGATTTTAAAACGTGACCATGAAATGGGCCATGGCCACGCCAATGCTGTCGTGGCCTACACCTTGGCCGAGGACGGCCTGAAATAGGTTATCGTACGCCGATATATTTGTGGGTCTGGATACTGAGCCGCCATTGCGGATGTTTCAGGCAGTATTCCATAGCCGCCAGCGTATTGGCGACCTGATCAGGGCCGTCCATCGGCTGTAGCCAGAAGCGCTCGAAATCCATGTGCTCGAAGCGCTCGGGCATGGCCTTTTCTTGCGGATAGACCAGCTTCAGTTCCTGCCCCGATGTCTGCACCACCTCGGCATCGGCCTTGGGGCTGATGCAGATCCAGTCGATGCCGTCTGGCGCTTTCAGGGTGCCATTGCTCTCGATGGCGATCTCGAAGCCCCGCGCATGCAGAGCGTCAATCAGGGGCACATCCAGTTGCATCAAGGGCTCGCCGCCCGTGCACACCACCAGTTTCGGATCGCCGTCGCGGCCCGTCCAGAAACTGTTGACGTGATCGGCCATCAGATCGGCCGTTTTGAATTTGCCGCCACCATCGCCGTTCACGCCGACAAAATCGGTATCGCAAAAACTACAGATCGCCGTGGCGCGGTCACGTTCCAGCCCGCTCCAAAGATTACAACCCGCAAAGCGCAGGAACACCGACACACGGCCCGCCTGCCCCGCCTCGCCCTGAACGGTCAAAAAGGCTTCTTTTACCGAATAGGTCATCAGCCCTCGATCCACTTCTTGTAGCCCGCTTCGCGCAGTTCGCAGGCCGCGCAGGTGCCACAGCCATAGCCCCACGCATGGCGATGCTCGCGGTCACCGGCATAGCAGGTGTGCGAGGTTTCGATAATGGCATCCACCAGGGGCTGGCCTCCGATCTGGTGTGCCATCTCCCAGGTCTGCGCCTTGGTCAGATACATGAGCGGGGTTTCAATCGGCACCGGACGGTCCAACCCCAGCGACAGGGCCTGCGACATGGCATCAATCGTGGCCTGACGGCAGTCGGGATAGCCCGAATAGTCCGTCTCGCACACGCCCGTCACCAATACCTTCAGACCGCGACGATCCGACAGGGCCGCTGCTGCGGTCAGGAAGATCAGGTTGCGCCCCGGAACGAACGTCGGCGGAAGCCCACGTTCGTCCATTTCGATGGCGACTTCGCTGGTCAGGCTGCTTTCGGCAATTTTTCCATAGCCGGTCAGATCGACCACATGATCCGGTCCCAGACGCTCGGCATATTGCGGCAGAACGTCCTTCATCGCTTCGCGGACCGACAGGCGCGCTTGCATCTCGACGACGTGGCGCTGACCATAGTCAAAACCGATGGTTTCGACGCGCTCGAACTTCTGCAACGCCCATGCAAGACACGTGGCGCTGTCCTGCCCGCCTGAAAACAAAACGAGGGCAGATGGGGACGATGTGGGCGTGAAAGCGTTCATAGCAAACCTGCGGTCGGCCAACAGCCGCGCGCATCCGGACAAAACTGATAAGAAAGGTAAGTGGTCGCTGCTTATAGCGACTAACCGCTACTGCTGCAAAAAAGCAGCATTTTCATGGTGACCCATATCCTGAAAAGCCCCTTAAGCAGTCGCTTAACTGTTCGGAAAAGGTTTTCGAGCGATGTTACATTCCCATAAGTGGAGTGCGGCAATGCCGACGGTTGAGTTGCTCACAGAATGTGTGCCGCCAATAAGCCCCGAGGCATCCGTCCCCGAGGTGTTTAAGTGGTTTCAGGCGCATCCCGATGCCATGGCTCTGCCCGTGGTCGAAAACGGGCGTCCTGTGGGCCTGATAGACCGTCAGGAATTTCTGTTAAAACTGGCCTCGCCACTGGGCCACAGCCGTTATGCCTCGCGCCCCGTCTCGTGGATCATGGATTCCGATCCATCGGTCATCGAGGCCGACACCCGCATTTCCTCCTTTTCCGAAATCATCCTGAAATCCAGCGCCTCGACACTGATGCGCGGTTTCATCGTGACGAAGGACAGCCTGTATTTCGGTACCGGCACGGCGATCAAACTGTTCCATCATGTGAACATGATCCAGGCCGCCCGCCTGAAGGAACAGGAACACTACATCGCCGCGCTACAGGCGCAGCAGGTTGACCAGAGCGCCGTCTCCAGTGCGCGCAACAGTTTTGTCGAAACCCTGACACAGGCACTTTCTGCGCCTTTGTCCACGGTTGATGCCTTTTCAAAAATCGTCAGCCGACAGCCTTTGCCGGTCGAAACCAGAAGCCATCTGGACGCCATTGTACAAGCCTCGGGCGAAAGTCTGGACATGTTACAAAAGGCCCGCGATCTGGCACGCGCCGAAGCGGGCGAGTTCCCGTTAAATCTGTCCCCCATGCCCCCGCGTCTTGTCATGGAACAGATCAATACCGACTGGATCCAGCGCGCAGACGATGCCGGTGTGACCCTGATGGTCAGCTATGAAGGCGATCCGGATCTCAGCCTGCTGGTCGATGAAGCACGCTTCCGTACGACCTATGACACCCTGATCCAGTGCGCCCTGAAATGGGCCCGTAACGGTATGGTCGAAGTCGGTCTGAAAGCTATCGTCAGCGACGATCGTGTCGATCTGCAAGCCCGCGTCCGCGATGATGGTCCGGGGCTGGAACCTGACCAACTGGCCACCTGTTTCGGTGATCTGGCAACCACAGGCGACCTGTCCAGCGCCATGGCCTGGCACCTACTCAGGAATATGGGCGGGGAAATATTCGCCCGTAACAATCAGGGCCGCGGCACAACCTACGGCTTTGACGTGACCGTACAGCGCGCCCTGCCTGACGTCAGCCAAGAGATCAATGTCACCCAGATCGAAAGTCTTGAACTGTCCTCGCATCCGCATGTGCTGATCGCAGACGACAACGCCACCAACCGCGTCGTTGCCCGCGCCCTGTGCGAAATGTTCGGCTGCACCTCCGAGACAGCCGAAGATGGTCAGGAAGCCGTTGACGCCGCACGAACGGGCCATTTCGACCTGATCCTGATGGATATCAAAATGCCGCGCATGGACGGGGTCCAGGCCACCCGCACCATTCGCGACTTTGCCGATGATCGCGCCCTCACCCCGATTATCGCCCTAACCGCCAATGCCGATCCGGACGATGTTGTCGGCTATATCGCCGCCGGTATGGCTTGCGTGGTGGAAAAACCCATCAAGCCCGAGCGCCTGCGTATGGCTATGATCCGCGCACTTGACGAGCGTCAAAGCCTGCCTGCTGCTGACAAGGTCACACGGTTGAGCGCCCAAAACTAATCGCTCGCGCTGGACAAGTCCCTGCGGCCAAGGCCAGTGTTCAGGTCTTCCAAGGAGACCTGATGCCAAACCCCGAATTACTCGCCATTCTGCCCCAACTGGCCTCCGGCTCGGCCCATACCCATGCTCTGGGTTTTCGTCTGGAAGACATAGCGGGCAAGCGCGTGCGTATGCGCGTTCCCTATCGTCCGGAGCTGGTCGGTGATCCGGCATCGGGGGTCCTGTCCGGCGGACTGGTCAGTACGCTTCTGGACCATGTCGGCGGCATGTCGGTGTGGCTGGCTCTGGACCAGTTCCAGTCGATTGCCACGCTGGATATGCGCGTGGACTATATGCGCGCTGCCGCCCCCGGTCGTGACCTGCTGGCCGAAGCCGAATGCTACCAGTTGAACCGCACCATGGCCTTTGTGCGGGCCTGGGCATTCGAGGACAGCCCCGACAATCCGGTCGCCGCCTCGCAAGCCGCCTACATCATCCACAAACCGGCGCTGCGCGATAACGACACCGAACAATCTCAGAATCAGGCAGACGCATAATGACCAAGCCCCTGCTCGACCACCTGCCCTATGCCCAGTTTCTGAATCTCAAGACCGACATCTATGGTGACGAGGTCACTGTCGTTATGCCGTTTTCAGACCATCTGATCGGTAATCCGTTAATACCGGCGCTTCATGGCGGTTCGACCGCGGCCCTGCTGGAACTGGCCGCCATGGCCAAGGTTTCGCACGACTATCCGCGCCTGCGCCTTCCGCGCCCGATCAATGTGTCGATTGCCTATTTGCGAGTCGGAAAGGCCAGCGATGTCTTTGCCCGCGCGCACATCAGCAAGGCCGGTAAAAAGGTGGCCTATGTGACGGCAACGGCGTGGCAGGAAAGTCAGGACAAGCCAATTGCAACTTTGACTGCACACTTCCAGCTTGACGATACTACCGGAGATTAGAAAATCGTAAAAAATAAGTAAATATTGGGCTAATAAACTCTTTACGAATAACCTTAACGGCTGTTAAACATATCTCGCCAGATCGGCGTTATATGGGGAACAAACATGGACCGCTCAGAAGTCGTCACCAGCATCTCGACCGAACTGTACGCTACCGAACAGTCGGTTGATGCCGCTATCGCCCACGCCGCAGCCATGGTTCAGGCCATGATTTCGGGCCGCGCCGCTCTGTCGGTCTCGCCGGTTGCAGCCTCGGCCTCGCAAACCAAGGCACTGGCTACGCTGGCCGCCCTCTCGACCGCACGCGAAGCGATCGTCGAGTGCCACGCCGAAATGCAAAAAGACCACCGCCGTATGGGCTGGGGCGTCTATGCAGCCGGTCCGGCTGACAAGCCGCTGGAGTGGGATGACTCGCCGATGCCCAGAAAATCGGCCCATCTGCGCGCCGTCTAACAAATCGGTAACGCACGATTTATTAGGGATTAATCCCACAAATAACCCTCATCGATTGGTTCGATGGGGGTTATTTTGTTTTCCACCTTGATAGGATGGGTTGGTGCCTTGCTCATGCTGGGTGGATGCACATTCGCCCTGACCCTCGGCGGTAAAACAGAGAAAATTGGCGCAACATCATACCTCTTGTGCTGGCTCTTTAGCACTTTAGTTCGCATATACTTCACCAATAAAGATCATTCGATATTTATCGTTATGATGCTTGATGTCTCTCTTTTGATAATATTCGCATCATTAGTATGGAAATCAGCGTCAAATTGGCCCGTTGTAGCTACAGCTCTTCAGCTGCTGGTTGCTACATTACAATTTTTCTATGTGATCGATTTTAAAATTACTGTTTCTGCTTACTATACTATTTTAAATGTTTCATCTGCAGGCATCATCATCTCACTGATCGTGGGAACATTCTCTGCATGGCAAGAACGTGCGGTGATCGGTTCTAGCCGCAACGATATAGGTAGATATTCCTAAAGCGGTGACCTATTTTGGGTGTCCCCTAGGACGAACCCATGACTCTCACGCACGCCAGTATCTGGAAAGGCTTGGACACTCTGGCCAAGCGCGCCGGCACGTCGCCATCAGGGCTGGCTCGTCGCGCAGGTCTGGACCCGACCAGCTTCAATCCGTCCAAACGCTTTGGCTCCGGTGATCCGCCCCGCCCGCGCTGGCCCTCGACCGAAAGCCTGATGCGGGTTCTGGAAACCTCGCATCTATCGCTCAGCGAGTTTGCTTCTCTGGCAGACGATGCCACGCCTGCGACCCTGCCGGTTCTGGGATTAGCCAAGGCCGGTGAAACCGGATTCTTCTCCGATGAAGGCTTGCCGCTGGCCGAAGGCTGGGACCGCACCCCCTTGCCCGCCCTGCGCGAAGGGCTGATCAGTCTGGAGATCGACGGCGATTCCATGCTTCCCCTGTACCGCCCCGGCGACAAGGTGATTGTCGATCTGGAAGACACCCGTATCCGCAAGGGGGACCGTGTCGCCCTGCGCACCTTGGCAGGCGAGACACTAGCCAAGGAACTGGGCTTTGTATCGCACAGCCAGATCGAGCTTTTATCGATCAATCCCGACTACGCCCCCCGCACACTGGACCGCAAAGACATCCAGTGGATGGCGCGCATTGTCTGGGTTAGCCAATAGAAAAAGGCCGCCTGCACAGCAGACGGCCCTTTCGATCAATCTGGTCGCAATCAGTAATTGCTGACGTAGCGGGCGTTTACCCAGCCACCACCGGCGATCTGAACCCACTCGCCTTGCGAACCGATAGCCGTGAACGGTTGCCCCGCAGACAGGTTACCCCGCACGCCATAATTGGTGCCCGGCCCCGAGCGGATACGCAGGTTGGACGAGGCGCGATACATGTCCTGACCGCCCTGCGAGTTGGCGCGGGCACGTTGCTGGTTACAGCCGATATAGGAACCAGCCGCCGCACCGGCACCCGCTCCGACTACAGCACCCAAGGTACGCTCGTTGCGCGAAACCTGACTACCCGCCAGACCGCCCAAAACCGCACCGATTGCAGCACCGGCCTGTTGGCGGCCACCGGGCGCGTCGCAATTGGTGATGCCATTGGCTTGGGCATTGGCCGTCATCGGCACAGATACAGCAGCAATAGCGGCGAAAATCGAAATACCGGCCAGACCGGCTTTAAAGGACTGCGACATGGCTCTCTCCTGTCATCGAGTTGGTCGTAGGGAAAGAATGCCTGTCCCTGCCTGAAGGCTCCCCGACAAAACCTGTCAGGTTTCGTTCATCCCCATAAAAAGCCAGAAAAAAGGGCCGCTCTGTTATGGAGCGACCCTTCATTTTCAATATGTTGATGCCGGTCAGGCGGCCAGTTCGCCGTTGGCACCCTTTTCGATCAGCTCGATCGATTGCGGCAGACCATAGATGGCTGCGAACGAACCAAAGCGCGGACCTTGCGAAGCGCCCAGCAGCACTTCGTAAAGTGCGCCAAACCATGCCCGCAGCGGCTCGAAGCCATGTTCCTTGCCGACCGCATAGACTTCGTTCTGGATGATCTCTCCATCGGTCGTGTCCTGCGGCAGAGCCTTCAGACGCGAGGCCAGATCAAGCAGAGCAGCCTTTTCTTGCTCCGTCGGCGCACGATAAACCTTCGTGGGCTTCACGAAGTCCTCGTAATAGTTCAGCGCGTAATCCATCAAACGATCCAGCAGCGGCTCGTTTTCCGGTGTCGCATCCGGCAGATACTTGGCGAAATAGGCCCACAGCTGATCCTTGTTCGAGGCATTGGCCACGCCCACAAGGTTCATCATCAGAGAGAAGCTGACCGGCGAGGTCGTCTCGGGCGGATTGCCGCCATGGATCGACCAGACCGCATTGTCGATCTGCTTGTTCGGCTCTTGCGTCTTGTACTGCTCGACGAAGGACATCCAGTCATCGGTCGCGCGCGGAATGACGCCAAAGTGCAGGCTCTTGGCCGACTTGGGCGACTGGAACATGTACCAGCTCAGCGATTCCGGCGGACCGTAACGCAGCCACTCTTCCATTGTCAGGCCATTGCCCTTCGACTTGGAGATCTTCTTGCCTTCAACGTCTAGGAACAGTTCGTAGTTGAAGCCAACCGGCGGCGAACCGTCCAGTGCGCGACAAATCTTGCCGCTCTCGCGCACGCTCTCGATCAGGTCCTTGCCGGACATTTCGTAGTCAACGTCCAGCGCGGTCCAGCGCATGGCCCAGTCCGGCTTCCATTGCAGCTTGACGTGGCCACCCGTGACCGGAACCTCGGTGCGACCACCGGCCGGATCGTCAAAGACGATGGTGCCCTTCTCGAGGTTGCGCTCGAGGGTCGGCACTTGCAGCACGTGGCCGGTGATCGGGCTGACCGGCAGGAACGGCGAATAGGTCGCGCGGCGCTCTTCGCCCAGCGTCGGCAGCATGATGCCCATGATGCTGTCATAACGCGCCAGCATCAGCAGCAGGGTCTCGTCAAAACGACCCGACTTGTAGGTCTCGGTCGACGACATGAATTCGTAGTCAAAGCCGAAGCTGTCGAGGAAGGCACGCAGACGGGCGTTGTTATGCGCGCCAAAGCTCTCATGGGTGCCAAACGGGTCGCGCACCTTGGTCAGCGGCAGATGCAGGTCTTCACGCAGCATCTCGGGATGCGGAACGCCTTCCGGCACCTTGCGGAAACCGTCCATATCGTCCGAGAAGGCGATCAGCTTGGTTTCCCAGTGATCGCCGGTCAGGGCGCGGAACGCATTGCGGACCATGGTTGTGCGGGCGACTTCGCCGAACGTACCCATGTGCGGCAGGCCCGACGGGCCGTAACCGGTTTCCAGAATGACCGGACGGCCCAGGCCTTCAAACTGTTTGAGAGCCTCGTCCGCCTTGCCAGCATCGATCAGGGACTGCGCAACAGCGCGGTCGGCGTCCGACAACCGTTTTTTGAGCACGTGCGCCAACAGATTACGGGCTTGCTCAAACGGCCACGAACGGGCCTCACGGGACAGGGTTTCAAGGTTCTGTAACATGAACGGGCTTTGCAGCCTTGAACGCCCGCGGTCAACCGCAGCGGGCGGATCAGAGCCGCGCCGAGGCGTCCTTCGGCAGTTGCATCAGGTTCTCGAAGGTCATGACCAAATCGCCGTCCTGATTGCGGACCCAGGTCTTGGTCTTGACCGTGCCCCTGTCGGGGCGGCTCTGAGACGGGGTGACGGCCATGATCTCGCGGCGCGCCGTCAGCGTGTCGCCCGGTCGCACCGGGCGCAGCCAGCGCAGGTCGTCGATGCTGAGGCCCAGCATGGGCGTGGCGCCGAAATAGGCGGCGTCGACATATTCGCGCATCACGCGCGAGGCGACGTGCCAACCGCTGGCGATCAGGCCGCCGAACCGGCCCTCGGCGGCGGCGGCGGCGTCGATGTGCATGGGCTGGGGGTCGAACTGCTGGGCGAAGGCGATGATCTCAGCCTCGGTGATGGTGAAGGGCGCGCCTTCCCAGCTCTCGCCGACGGCCAGGTCATCCAGATAGCGATCGGCCATGTCGTCTTCCTCATGCAAACTGGGGGCTCAGATAGACGCTTCATACGACGCGGCCAACCGCTGCGTGCCTTGACCGGGCGGCGCGGGCATGGCCTTTGCCCCACCTCATGCTGACCTCAGATTT